>JAFVAP010000171.1 GCA_017480455.1 Bacteroidales bacterium
AAACCTTGTTTCAACTAAACAATTTCAAAACATTCTCCGTCGGAAGAAAGATTGGTAAGTCTGATTTTTTCCGTTGTGTTGGTCTTTGCAGCATCAAAAGGAGTACTTACACGAATATAGTTCTCGGTAAAGCCATACATTTTGCCGTCTTTTTCATTCTCTTCCCAGAGTACTGAAGTCAGAAGGGAGATATTTTGTTTGTAGAACTCTTTCTTTTTTTTCAAGGCAAGGTTTTGAAGTATCTCGCTGCGCTTACGCCGTTCCTCCATAGGCACACGCTCATGCAGTTTTACGGCTCTTGCATCGGGTCTTTCGGAATAAGTAAAGACGTGAATGAAAGCAATAGGCAGAGACTCCAAAAACAGACAGGCTTTGTCAAATTCTTCTTGCGTTTCGCCGTTAAAACCTGTCATAACGTCACAAGCAACAAAGGCTTGCGGCATCTTTTCTTTTATATAAAGGACTTTTTCTTTAAAATGTTCAACTCCGTATCTGCGGTTCATCATTTGCAGAACCTTGTCGCTGCCTGCTTGTAAAGGTATGTGAAAATGAGGCATAAAAGCACGGGAAGAAGCACAAAAATCTATGATTTCTTTTGTCAGAAGGTCGGGTTCTATACTCGAAATTCTGTAACGCTCAACTGCCGTTTGTTTATCAAGTTCACGTATAAGCGAAAGAAAGTCTTCGTCAGTTCCTTTGCCGAAATCACCTATGTTTACGCCTGTAAGAACCACTTCTTTTTTACCTGCCAACGCCAATTCGCCTGCATCTCTGACGGCATCTTCAATCCGGCAACTCCTTGAGCGGCCTCGGGCAAAGGGTATTTCACAATAGGTGCAGAAATAATCGCAACCGTCCTGTACTTTCAAAAATCCCCTCGTTCTGTCAGCAGAAGAATATGAGGAATAAAAAGTATGCAGACGTGAAATATCCTTTACGAAGTTTTGAAGTTCTTTTTCGGCAGACCATTGTTTAACCTTGTCAATCAGAAGGTGTTTGTTGTCGTTGCCGAGTATGATATTAACCCCCTCTATCTTCGCTATCTCCGACGCATTCACCTGTGCAAAGCAGCCGATGACCGCAATAAGGGAATGAGGGTTCATTCTGTGCGCCTGACGTATGGCATTGCGGCATTTTTTCTCAGCTACGGCGGTAACAGTGCAAGTATTGATAACATAAACATCAGCCTTGTCTTGAAAATCCGCCTCTTCAAAACCCTCATTCTTAAATCTGCGGAGCAAATCCGAACTCTCGGCAAAATTCAGTTTGCAACCCAAAGTGTGAAATGCAATCTTAGGCATGTAAAATTAAAACTTTGTTCTCCTTTTCAAGGAATATCCAACCAATAATTCAAAGCAGGGAGTCTTCTTGTCTTGATTTCCTTCAGACTATACGCCACTGCGCTCCCTCCTTAGAGTCTTTTATCTCTATTCCTATTTCTTTTAGAGCGTCCCTTATCTTGTCTGAGGTTGCGTAGTCTTTTTGTTCCCTTGCATTCTTCCTCACATCAAGAATAAGATTCATCAATCCGTCTATGGTTTTCGACTCATCGCCGCCCTTGTCTTCTTGTAAGCCCAAAATATCTCCGTAAATAGTGTTGAAGTTTTCAAGTAAAAACTCCTTGTCTTCTTTTGTTATGGTAGCCTTAGCATCAGCTACGCTGTTGATATGCTTACACAATTCAAACAAATTGGCAATGCAAACAGGTGTGTTGAAATCATCGAGTACCGAATCCACGGCATCGTCAATCAATTTCCTTACATCAAAACTCGTTTGTTTGCTTTCGGCAAGTGAAGATATTTTTTTCTTAGCCTCAGTCAAACGTGCAAAACCCTTTTCCGCAGCAATGAGAGCCTCATTGGAGAAATCAAGGGTGCTGCGATAGTGAGCCATAAGCATAAAGAAACGTATCGTCATAGGGGAATAGGCTTTCTGCAACAGGTGATGCTCTCCCGAAAACATCTCACTTATTGTTATGAAATTGTTATAGGATTTGCCCATCTTCCTTCCCTCAATGGTTATCATATTGTTGTGTAACCAATATTTAGCAGGAAGAGTGCCGAATGCTCCTACGCTCTGTGCTATCTCGCAATCGTGATGCGGGAAAAGCAAATCCATACCTCCGCCGTGTATGTCAAACTCTTCGCCGAGGTATTTCCTGCCCATGGCCGTGCATTCCAAATGCCAGCCCGGGAAACCCAAAGACCAAGGGCTCTGCCACTTCATTATGTGTTCCTTAGGCGCTTTTTTCCAAAGTGCAAAGTCAAAGGCGTTGCGTTTTTCCTGCTGTCCTGCAAGTTCACGTGAATTATCCTTGGTGTCATCTAAGGTTCTGTGGGAAAGCAAACCGTATTTCTTTACTGTATTGTTGTATTTCTCCACGTCAAAATAAACACTGCCCTCACTCTCATAAGCCAAGCCTTTGTCCAAAAGAGCTTTCACTATGTCTATTTGCTCCATTATGTGTCCCGAAGCAATAGGCATAAGATTAGGACGCAGACAATTAAGCGTGTCTACCGCCCATAGATACTTTGCTTCATAGTATTGAGCCACCTCTTGCGGCTCTTTGTTCTCGGCAAGTGCCTTTTTCTCCACCTTATCGTCTCCTTCGTCAGCGTCATTGAGCAAATGGCCCACGTCAGTGAAGTTTCTGACGTAACGGACGTTGTATCCTGCATACTTTAACACTCTGTAGACAATGTCAAACGTTATTGCACTGCGGGCATGTCCCAAATGGGCCTCGCCATACACGGTAGGACCGCATACATACATACCTACACGGTCTTCCCTCAAAGGACGGAAACCCTCTTTCATTCCGTTGAGAGTATTATATAACCTTACCGAAAGTTTATCTTTTGCCATATCTTTATGTAATTTTTAATCGTGAACTTATAATCCTTATTGTAAACAATCCTATCAAGGAAACTATCAATATAATCCTTATTATGTCGCCTGCAAGTATCTTTACGGGAAAAGCATTGACTACAAAATTTTCCTCATTCAGCCTTATGAGACCGAAATTCTGCTGAAGAAAACAAAATATCAAACCAAGGACAATCCCCGACAAACAACCTGCAACGTTAATCGTCATTCCGTAGAAGAAATATATTTTTTTGAGGTCTTTTTTCATCAGTCCGCAGGCTCTGAGTATGGAGTTCATTCTCTGCTTTTGAATATATAGGATAATCAAAGAAGAAAGTATGTTGATGGTTGCAATGAAAATAATGAACGAAAGTATAACATAGACTGCGAATTTCTCACTTTTGACTATGCGGAAGTACAAAGGCTGCTGCTCGGTCAAATCCTCTGCCTTTATGTTTTTAACTCCGCTGAGCAAGGTTTTTCTTTGCATGGTGTATTCTTCTTTGTCCGCTTCGGGTTTCGGAATATCGTAGAGCGAAGTCACCTCATGTGCGCCGTAACCCAAGAGTTCCCGTGCTTTGTCTATATTCAGCAACACGTATCCGTTGTCTAAATCCGACTGCGTACGGAAACAAGCCGAGTAAGTCACCTTTGCGGCAAACAACATATCCTCTGCCAACACCGCCTCTTGAACATCGGCCCTCGGAACGGTGATTGTCAAAGGCAAGTTCATCTTTTCAGCCCCTCTGTTCAAACCCAAATCCATGGCTAAACCTATTCCGACAAGGCAGGAGTTGTATTCCAAACCTCCGAAGTTCTCTTTGCCGAAAACAAGCGAAGCATCCAAGGCATTGTATTTGAAATAATCATCGGTAGTTCCTATTATCTTAACTATGCGGTGATTATCCCCGAAACTAATCATTGCCGTCTGCTCAACGGCAGGAACAAGGGTAAGCGTGTTTTCTTTGTTGCCATCTTTGAGAAGAAGATTTCTTACCTCCCTTTCATCAAAAGTCTTCCCCTCTTTTGCACTTATAAGCAGCGGAGGGTTCTCTTTGGCCAGCATTTGTCCTGCAACGGAAGCGAAACCGTTGAAAACGCTCAGCACAATCACAAGTGCAAGACTCCCGACGGAAATACCGATGAGGGAAATCAAAGATATGATGTGTACAATACCTTTGTTCCTCTTGGAAAAACACAACCTGCTGACTATGAAAAGAAGAGTTCTTTTATTCATAAAAAAGAATAAAGGCGGAAAACCTGTTTATTTTTTCAGCAATTCATCTATCCTTTTGGCGTAATCCAAAGTGTCGTCAAGGAAGAAAGCAATGTCGGGAATAATTCTAAGTTGGTGTCTCACCCTTTGAGCCAAAAGCATACGGATAAGGTCTTTCTTCTCTTTGAGAACGGCAAGTATATCTTCTTTTCTGTATTTCAGTTCAAAGATACTTACATATACCCTCGCCAAAGAAAGGTCCGAGGTTACGTCTACGCGTGTTACGGTTATCATACAAGAAAAAAATTCCTCACGGCTTTTTTCTCTGAGTATTTCTGACAAATCCTTTTGGATAAGTCGGTTTATCTTTTCCATTCTTCTGTTTTCCATAGTGCAAAAATACTATTTTCTTTCCTAAAATCCTTAATTCGGAGGACTTATTTATTTTTTTGCTTTGACAAAAGCAACGTAAATCAGCAGCACAACGTTCATCAAAAGAGCATAAATAATTGACGGAACGGCTATTTGAGGATTGTTGAAGACAAAAGGAGAAGATGCTATGGCTATGGCTTGTGCTGCGTTTTGCATACCTACCTCTATTATAACGGTTCTTTGTTGTTTAATATTAAGTCCCGTAATAAGGGAAAGCAAAAAAGCAAGCACGAGCGCCGAAGCGAGAAGTGTCAGCACACAAGCACCGAGCAAAAGTATGTTGTCAGCTATCACCCTGTAGTTCTGAACAAAAAAAACTCCTGCCAAAAACATCAAGAGAGGGAAAGCAAGTTTAGATAGGGGTTTTTCTATCTTTTGAGCCAAATTTTCTTTCTTATACCTTAGCAACATTCCCAAAACAATGGGCAGAAAGGTAAACAAAATATTCTGTATGATAAGATTGCCTACGGGAAGACTTACCCCTGCCTGCACACCTGCATAAGAGGTAACTCCGTTCATTATAAACGGAAGGGTAAAAAGGGTTATTATGCTGCTCAAAGCAGTAAGCGAAACACTCAGAGCAACATCGCCCTTGGCTATCAAAGAAAAGATATTGGAGGAACTTCCTCCGGGGCAGCAGGCTATAAGCATCAGACCTATGAGAAAAACACCTTTGAGTGAGAAAAGGCTGACAACCAAAAACGCTGCCAAAGGCAGTAACACCAACTGCCCGAAAAGACCTGCCAATACACTTTTAGGATTTTTGAAAAGAAAGACAAAGTCGCCCAATCTCAAATTCAAGCCGAGATTAAACATCAAAAGAGTTAAGACGGGCAATACTATAAAAACACTGTTCATCGTCTAAGTTAAAGCAATGATGGTTTTCAACTTATGGTTTTCAGATTTCAATATCCCTCAAAGCATCGTTAAGGGAAGTTTTTTTATCCGTGCTTTCTTTTCTTTTTCCTATTATCAAAGCGCAGTTTACATTGTATTCGCCTGCAGGAAATTTCTTTGTTATACTTCCCGGAATAACTACCGAGTTTTTAGGAACATAGCCCTTATAAATAACTTCCTCTTCTCCGCTTACGTCTATTATCTTGGTGGATGCCGTTATTACGGTGTTAGCACCTAAAACCGCTCCTTCGCAAATGCGCGCCCCTTCTACGACTATACATCTTGAACCTATGAAACAATCGTCCTCTATGATAACAGGCTTAGCCCCTATCGGCTCTAAAACTCCCCCTATGCCGACTCCTCCTGCAAGGTGAACGTTTTTACCTATCTGAGCGCAAGAACCTACTGTCGCCCAAGTGTCTACCATAGTGCCGCTATCAACATAAGCACCTATATTGACGTAAGAAGGCATAAGGATAACGCCCTTTGCTATGTAAGCACCGTATCTTGCAACGGCGGTAGGGACTGCCCTTACTCCCCACTCCAAATAGTCTTTCTTTGTAGGGATTTTATCCGCAAATTCCAAATCTCCTGCATTCATTTTCTTTGTCTTGGAGATAGGGAAATACAAAACTATGGCTTTTTTCACCCATTCGTTGATTACCCACTCACCGTCTTGCTTTTCACATACCCTTATCTCACCTCTGTTGAGTAAAGCAATGGTGTCGTTAATCGCATCAATGGTCTGTCTTTCTTTCAATAAGTCTCTGTTGTCCCAAGCCTGCAAAATAATTTCTTTATCTGTCATAGCACTGATATTTTTTATTTGTTTTACAATGATAACGCAAAAACCCTCCGTTTTATTTCAAAAAGACAATAAGCCTGTATCCGTATTATGCAAATTGCAAAAGAAAATGCTATATATAAAATAAGGTATATATAAATACCCGTAAAAAAAGAGGCTGAAAATAAAACTTGATTTCAGCGCCGTGAAACTTCGTTTTAATTTTCTGAAACTTGATTTTAATTTATTGAAACTTCGTTTTATTTTTTTCAAGATTGCATTTTGCTGAGAGTGAAAATTGAGATTTTTTTAATGAAAATAAATTTTGCATCAGTCTTTTTTCAAAGGGTGTTAAATAAGATGTTTTTTTGACTTAATAAAAAGAAATTTCTGACTTTTCTTTCAAAAATGCAATGCCTTTGCTTTAAAATATTGAGGCTCTATCTCATTGAAACATAGCATAAAGTGAAAGCATTAGGGAAATGAATTGAAAAAAAACGGTTTTTTTTGAGTAATAAACAAAATTAAGTTAAAAACTTTGCGTTATAATACTTGTATAAACGAATATTTGTAACTACTTTTGCACAAAATATTTTTGGGACGATGAGACAACTTAAAATATCTAAATCCATAACAAACAGAAGCACTAATTCTCTTTACCAATTTCTGCAGGATATTAGTAAGGAAGAACTTATCACACCTGACGAAGAAGTTGCTTTAGCCCAAAGAATAAAGACGGGAGACCAACAAGCCTTGGATAAATTGGTAAGAAGTAACCTGCGCTTTGTGGTTTCCGTGGCAAAGCAATATCAAAATCAGGGATTGTCTTTGCAAGACCTTATCAACGAAGGCAACATAGGGCTAATCAAGGCTGCACAAAAATTTGACGAAACCAGAGGCTTCAAGTTTATAAGTTTCGCCGTGTGGTGGATTAGGCAGAGTATATTGCAGGCCATTGCGGATAAATCCCGTATGGTCAGATTACCGTTGCACCAAGTAGGAATGCTGAACAAGGTGAAAAAGGAAAGGGCTAAGTTGGAGCAGATGTACGAGCGTCTTCCTTCCGAAGAAGAGGTTGCTGACGCAATGAACATTCCCGAAAACAAATTGCACGAGACCGTTTCCGTTTCGGGCAGAATGCTTTCAGTGGATGCGCCTTTGTCAGACGAGGACGACACCAACCTAATCGACATTCTGCAACCCGAAGAGGCCGAAAGACCCGACGACAGCGTTATGAAAGAATCCTTACACAAGGATATAACGGATATTCTCCAAACATTGAACCCTTTGGAAAGGAAGATAATATTTCAATATTTCGGAATAGGGGCTACACACAGCAAAACCTTGGACGAAATAGCAACTTCGGAAAACATATCCAAAGAGAGGGCGAGAAAAATCAAAGAAAGAGCACTCAATAGGTTGAGAAACGGAGAGGGAAGCAAAAAATTGGCAAAATATCTATGAGCAGCAACACAACGGATAGTTATATTGTATCTGCGAGAAAATACCGCCCTGCGACGTTTGAGTCAGTTGTGGGACAGAAACATATTACCTCTACGCTGCAAAATGCTATTGCTTCGGGGCATCTTGCACAGGCTTTTTTGTTTTGCGGTCCGAGAGGAGTGGGTAAAACAACCTGCGCAAGGATTTTGGCAAAGACAATTAATTGTACCAACTTACAAAACAACAATGAGGCCTGCGGTGAGTGTGAGTCTTGCAAAAGTTTTGAGGGAAATTCGTCTCTGAACATTATAGAGTTAGATGCCGCTTCCAACAATTCGGTTGATGACATCAGGGATTTGGTTCAGCAGATTAATGTTCCGCCTATGGACGGTAAGTATAAGGTTTACATCATCGATGAGGTGCATATGCTTACTCCTTCGGCGTTTAACGCTTTCCTTAAGACCTTGGAAGAACCGCCGAAGTACGCAAAATTTATTTTAGCCACCACAGAGAAGAACAAAATCTTGCCTACAATACTCTCACGCTGCCAAATATTCGATTTTCACCGAATAACGGCGCAGGATATTGCGCTTCACTTGGAGTATATCACTAAGAAAGAGGGAGTAAATTATGAAAAGGCTGCCTTGGATATTATAGCTGCCAAGTCGGACGGTGCATTGAGAGATGCTCTTTCAATGTTTGACCTCATGGTTTCTTTCACCAACGGCAACCTAACTTACAAAGAGGTTATTTCTTCTTTGAATATACTTGATTATGATTACTTTTTCAAGTTTGTTGATTACATTTACGAAGGCAATATAACGCAAACGCTTCTTCTTTTCAACGAAGTACTTGCCAAAGGCTTTCAAGGAGATGTGTTTACCGAAGGTTTGTCCTCGCATCTTAGGGATTTGTTGGTCTGCAAGGACGAAAAGACGGTGGTTTTGTTGGATGTGACCTCCGCAGTTCAAGAAAGATATATCCAACAGAGCAAAAAGACTCCCCTACTCTTCCTTTTGAGGTGCTTAGACTTCGCTAACAAGACATCACAAGAGTACAGAGCGTCCAATAACAAAAGATTGTGCGTTGAACTCATGCTTTTGAAGATGTGTAATGTGATGAACAAAATCAATTCGGCTGAAAAAAAAAGCCCGTTAGTGAGATAAACAGCAGCAATGTAAAGGAAAATAGTCCGCAAATAAAGTCTGCGGAAAATATTTCAAGCAATCAGCAAAAAGATGATGCAGTTTCCTCCGAACCTATCGTCAAAGGAATAATAGGAAAGTTCACTTCACCGTATTCAATCAAAGAAAATGCTCCTGTCGTTCTTCCTAAAAAGGAGGGGGAAGCTGATGATGTTGCTTTTAAATTTGAAGACGTAGCAGAAAGTCTTGATATTTTCGCCAAGGCTATAAAGAATGACGAAAGCAAAGCATCGTTTTATTTTGCTCTTTCTTTGGCTAAGAGACTTCACACAGGGATTTCATAGTGGAACTTACGGTAAACAACCCTGCAGACGAAGATATATTGCTGCGTCACAAAGAAGGACTGACACGATACTTGAAAAACAAGTTGTCTTATAAGTTTTTGAAACTTGAAATCATTCTCGACAATCAGCAAAAGAAAATAAAGCCGTACAATGCCGTTGAAAAATACACCGCAATAGTAAACAACAATCCTGCAGTGTCAAAACTCAAAGAAGTTTTTGATGCAGATATAAAACTCTGACTTTATTTTACAACTCTGTCACTTTGTTTTTTTAAACTATTGCCTTGTTGTGTAGCGATAAAACTTCATTTTCCGAGTTTTGATTTTGTGAATTATCAATTTGAAATCTATAGAACATCAGTTAAAAAAAAGAAACAGGCTCTCGGTTTGCCGAAAGCCTGTTCTAATTCTGCATCTAAGAACTTATATAAATTTCAATTCTTTAAGTGCTTCTTCGATTAGTTCAAACGTCATTGACATATCGTTGTCCAAACCTACGGAATAACGTACCAAACCTTCGGACATACCCATTTTATCTTGATATTCCTGCGGTACTTCGCTGGATGTAGACTTGCCTGAGCAAGAGAACAAAGTACGGAAGAAGCCCAAAGAAACTGCTAAGTAACCAACACCTTTCTCTTGCATCTTTTCCATGAAAGCATTTGCTCTCTCAGCGGTCTCAAGGTCTATTGCTATCATTCCGCCGAAGCCAAACTGCTCATTGTATTGAGAAACCATCAAGTCATGGTCAATATGCTCTGCCATGCCCGGATAATTTACTTTGATACCAAGAGCTTTAAATCTCTCAGCTAAATACATTGCGTTCTCAGAATGTTTTTTCATTCTGATGTGAAGGTCATATAAATTCTTCAAAATAGATGTTGAACGGAAAGAATCTAAAACCGGACCAAGCAACATTGCCGTACCGTTATTAACATCTATCAATGAGTTGATGAAATCAGCATCTGCACATATAGCACCTGCAACGCAATCGTTCTTTCCATTAACGTACTTGGTCATAGAATAAATCACAACATGGGCTCCAAGTTTGTAAGGAGAGAAAATCATAGGCGTGAAAGTGTTATCAACTATCAATCTTGCTCCGAATTCGTCTGCTATCTTTCTTAGTTCAGGTACGTTGGCTATTCTCAACAAAGGATTGGACATAGTCTCAGTGTAGATAACCTTAGTGTTGGATTTGCAGGCTTTTCTCACCTCTTCCAAGTTGGTAGTATCAACAAAAGTAACCTCTACTCCGTAGTCAATGATGTAATTCTTCAAGAAAGCGAACGTTCCTCCGTAAACAGTCATGGAAGCTACGCAATGGTCACCTGCTTTCAAGCATTGGAACAATGCGCAAGTAATAGCTGCCATACCGGAACCTGTAACCCATGCAGCCTCTGTGCCTTCCATAGCAGCCAAAGCATTGCAAAGAGCCATATTGCTTGGATTCCAATGACGGGAATAAAGGAAAAATCCCTCAGCTTCGCCATGGAATGTATCAGTCATAAGTTGTCCTTTAGGGAAAGTAAAAGTTGCAGAATCGTTTATTGAAGGATTGACTCCTCTTTCTGCTGACGTGGAAGCAACAGCATTGATAGCCATTGCAGGGTCAAATTTCTTTGTATTCATATCAATATTATTTATCTGTTTGTCAAAGTTTCATTTGTTCAAAATTAGGATACAACGCAGTTTAACAATTCATTGCTCCGCATACATGTATAACCTGTCCGCTTACATAAGAGGATAAATCACTTCCCAAGAAGACTGCAACCTTTGCAACTTCCTCAGGTTTGCCGCCTCTCTTCATAGGAATGCTTGCTTCCCAAGCCTTGCGTGCATCTTCCGGTATTTTGGCAGTCATATCCGTAATAATAAATCCCGGAGCAATAGCATTGGAACGTATATTTCTTGAACCCAATTCCTTGGCTACTGACTTGGTGAAACCGATTATTCCTGCCTTGGAAGCAGAATAGTTAGCCTGTCCTGCATTACCGCTTACGCCGACAACACTACTCATATTTATTATGGAGCCGCAGCGTTGCTTAATCATATATTTTTGAACTGCGTGAGTAAGATTGAAAACCGATTTAAGGTTTACTGCAATGACAGCGTCCCAATCTTTTTCGCTCATACGCATAAGAAGATTATCCTTGGTGATACCTGCATTGTTCACCAATATATCTATTCTTCCGAACTCTTTTATAACCTCTTCCACCACTCTTTCGCCGTCTTCGAAAGACGCTGCGTTGGAAGCATAACCCTTTGCTTTAACTCCTATGGCAAGAAGTTCCTTTTCGGTTTCTTCCATAACTTCGTCACGGTTTAAATCGGTGAAAGCAACCTGTGCTCCCTCGTTTGCATAGGCTAAAGCTATCTGTTTTCCTATTCCTTTAGAGGCTCCTGTAACCAAAGCCACTTTATTTTCAAGTAATCCCATAATTTATCTTCTGTTATTTAATAATAAAGGTCTCCTTTTTCCCTCTTTGAGGGCTATGTCATGGAGACTCCGCTCAATCTGTCTTTAATGTATCTGAAGGCCATAAGGATGTTATACCTCGTTGCTTTGAAAAAACCGTAGTGTTTAATCATTATGCGGTATCTTTCCCTGTTTCCTTTCCACATACGTTTGCCCGATATTCCTCCCTCAAGGAAATGGCAATATGTTCTTTTGGAATGGCGCAACAATGTAGGGTCTGCTTTCTCTATTGCCGACAAAAGCCAATCGTAATCCGCACTTATACGGTACTTGGTATCGTAATGTTTAACAAGGGATTTTTTCACTATGGCTGCCTGATGACAAACCAACATACCCCAAAGGAAACTGTTCTTGTTTAAAACATCGGGTTCTTTCAACCTTCTGTCGCCTATGACTTCACCATCTTTGTTTATAATCTTGGTTTTGCCGTAATAGATATCCTGTCTCAAGTAAGAGGAAGTCATTATCTTCTCCAAAGTATTGGAATGAGGTATTCTGTCTCCCGCATTGATAAACCAAACATAATCACCCTCAGCTAAATCAAGTCCTTTGTTCATTGCGTCATAGATGCCGTCGTCTTTCTGAGAAACGAATTTGTCAATGGCATCTCTGTTTTGCATTATCAACTCTTTTGTTCCGTCAGTGGAATCACCGTCTATTACAATGTATTCATAGTTATCATAAGTCTGTTTTCTGACACTGTTAATAGTGGCTTCCATCAAGTCTTTTGCATTGTAGCAAACTGTGATTATGGATATAAAAGGATGATTCATATTAATTAAAAATTCACTTTATATTAACTGACTGCAAAATTATAAAAAAAATATAAACAATCATAACTTTTTAATCAATAAATTGAAAAATCATTTCTTTATAATAATTTTTCGCTTCTTCATTATGGTTTCACAAACTATCATCAACACTCTTGCAAAACAAAATACTCAAGCCCTCAAATCAAAATTTTATTCATAAGCAAAGCAAGTTATATTTCCTGTAAAGACAAAATTTACTCAGAACTAAATAAAATCTCACTTACAATGAAATAAACATCGGAGAAAAACAATAATAAAATCTCTGAAAAATAAAACGAAGTTTCAGAAAATTAAAACGAAGTTTCGCTGCTCTGAAATCAAGTTTCGTTTTGCTGAAATTTGATTTTATTTTTATGGGTTTACATGGCTTTTCTTCAAAAAGGAGCGTCAAGGCTGCGAATGTGAGAAAGAGGGCTTTATAATAAATGTCCTTAGCAATTGAATGAAAGTAAGTTAAGATAAAAGAAGAGTAAAAATTTTTGTTTCAGATGAAATTTGTAGACAAAAAAGATTAAATTTGCAAATTGCTTTTTAATTATATGAAAATAATATCAAATATAAATATAAGGAAATACTACAAGAAGATGTTGCTCTGGCGTGTCAGACACTTGAACACCACTCAAGTTCTCTGCATAACGGCTTTCATCGTAGGTATTTGCTGCGGTTTGGCTGCGGTTATACTTAAAAATCTTGTGTCTTATACTTATAATTTGATAACGAGTTTTTCTTGGGTTGCGGTTTCAAGAACCAACCTCCTATATCTTATGTACCCTATGGCGGGTATTGCTATAACGACCCTTTTGATAAAGTTTTTAATCAAGGACGATTTGTCTCACGGTGTCAGCAGGGTAATGTACGCCATTTCACGCAAGGGAGGTAAAATCAAAACCCACAATTGTTGGTCCTCCATGCTGACTTCTTCGGTCACGGTTGCCTTCGGAGGCAGCGTGGGTTTGGAAGCGCCGATAGTTTACACGGGTTCTGCCATTGCATCTAACATTTCGAGGCTTTTACGTTTGGATAAACATCAGACAATCATACTTGTAGGTTGCGGAGCGGCAGGAGCGATAGCAGGAGCTTTCAAAGCACCTTTGGCAGGCATACTCTTTACCTTTGAAGTCCTTATGTTGGATATGAATATGGCAAGTATATTGCCTCTTTTGATATGCTCCATATCCTCGGCTATGATTTCGTTTTTCTTTCTCGGCTCAAGCGCACAATTCTCTTTTGCAGTCGATAGCCTGTTTACTCTTAACACCATACCTGCTTACATAATCCTCGGCGTCTTTTCGGCTTTCGTTTCCTTGTATTATTTCAGAATAGATGCCTTTGTTTCTAAAATTTTCTCCAAACTCAGTTCCGTTTGGAAAATTCTTGCAGGCGGAGCGCTCTTGGGCATAATGGTTTTTGTCTTTCCTCCTTTGTTCGGCGAGGGTTATCAAGCCCTTACACAGTTGCTTAACAACGACATGGACTCTCTGCTTACCAACAGTTTCTTTTATCAATGGAAGGAAAACATCTTTTTGGTTATACTCATAAGTCTTCTTATCATCATCATAAAAGCCTTTGCCACAAGCATAACATGTACTTCGGGCGGAGTGGGAGGAATATTTGCACCCTCATTGTTTATAGGCGGTTTCACGGGTTTCTTTATCGCTGAGTTAATTAATACACTCAACTTTATGCCTCAAGTAGACACGAGCAGTTTTGTTCTTGTCGGCATGTCCTCAGTAATGGCGGGGATAATGTATGCTCCTTTGACGTCAATATTCCTTATTGCCGACATTACGGGAGGCTATTCTCTGTTTGCACCTCTTATGATAAGTACCACAATAAGTTATCTTGTGGCAAGAAGTGTAAACAAGTACTCCATATATGCCCAACCCCTTGCCAAGGAAGGCGATTTGATGACCCACAACAAAGACAAGAGCGCCATACATTTTATGGATAAAAGAAAATTGCTTGAAAGGAATTTCTACCGTCTTAATGAGCAGGCCAAATTGCGCGATGTCGTCAGAGCGGTTGAATGTT
>JAFVAP010000172.1 GCA_017480455.1 Bacteroidales bacterium
AATAAATGTATGCTTTTTAGATTATGTTATAATGTTTTTTGTAATTTTGCAAAAAATTATTATAAATCAATGGATATAATCATAGCAGGGGACGGAGAAGTCGGCTTTCACTTAGCCAGAACTCTTTCAAAGATAAAACACAATATAACTGTTGTAGACCCTAATTCAGAATTACTAAGGCTTTTACAAACAGACAATGATTTGCTTACCATACCCGGAGAAAGTACTTCTATTTCCGTGCTGAAAGAAGCAGGTGTGAGCGACTGCGACCTTCTTATCTCCGTTCTGCATGAAGAAAGCATAAACATAATAACCTGTATGCTCGGCAAACGTCTCGGTGCCAAAAGAACCATTGCAAGAATTAACTCCATAGAATACCTCAACGATGAAAACAAAAATATGTTTAAGTCTTTGGGAATAGATGAAATGGTATGTCCTGAGCGTATTGCTGCAAAAGAAATAACAAATTTACTGACAAGAAACACTGCAACAGAGGTATTTGATTTTTCAAACGGATTGCTGAGTATATACATGACGAGGATAGATGACGAAGCCGTATTTATAGACAAAACAGTTATGGAGACAGCTAAGCTTTATCCTCAGATGGATGCCCGTATTGTCTGCATAGTACGTCAAGGGCAAACCATAATACCCGGAGGCAATGACTACTACCGCAAGGGTGACCTTGTCTATCTTTTGGTAAGACCCGACGGATTGGAAGTTGTTAAGGAGTTGTTTAAGAAAAAAGATTTCAGAATAAGGAATGCCATGATTATAGGCGGCGGAAGAATAGGTCGGAGAGCAGCCTTGAATTTGGAAAACATCATTCAGTTGAAACTTGTCGAAGAAAACAAGGAGCGTTGTATGCGATTATTGGACGAACTCTCTTCCACAATGGTGATAAACGGCAACGGAAGTGACATTTCCCTGCTTATGGATGAGGGTTTGAGAGATACCGATGCTTTCATTGCAACAACGGACTCAACGGAAACTAACATACTATCCTGTCTTCACGCTCACCGCCAAGGGGTAAAAAAAACCATTGCCTTGGTTGAAAACATCAACTACATAGATGTTTCACAGGATATAGGTATTGACACTATAATAAACAAGAAATTGATAACTGCTTCGTATATTGCAAGATTTACGCTCAACGGAGAGGTAACTTCATCTAAGTGGCTCAGCGGTATAGATGCCGAAGTCTTCGAAGTGATAGTAAAAGAGAAAGCCCCTGCGACAAAAGACGTGATAATGAATCTGAATATTCCTGCAGGCGTAAGCATAGGCGGAATAATAAGGGACGGAGAGTCCTTCATAGCCAAGGGAAACACACAGATAGAGTCTGGAGATAAGGTCGTGGTATTTTCAATTCCTGAAGCAGCCAACAAGGTCATGAAATTGTTTAACTGATACTTGTTAGCAGGAGGACAAAATTTACAACCTGCTGTGCAAAGTCAATAAAGGAGCGATGAGTTTCATAAACCGAATAAACAAAAAGATTATTGCCTACTTGTTAGGGCTGGAAGTAATGGTACTTGTTTTTATGTGCCTTTGCTCACTCATTGTCTCTGTGATATACAACGAAGAAACACAGTTAAAACTGTTTGCAATATGTCTTTTTGTTTATCTTTTACCTGCTTCTTTTCTGCTTTACAGAAACAAAGACTATCATCTGCCTGTGGCAAAAAAAGACGGACAGATATTGATAGGCTTACTATGGATTCTTATTCCTCTTTTCGGAGCATTACCATACGCTTTAAACTTCGGAAAGTTCAGCATCGTTGATGCAATATTTGAAAGTTTCTCAGGATTTACAACAACAGGCTCAAGCATAATAACAGACCTTTCCTCCATGCCTAAAAGCATTCTGTTCTACCGCTCTTTGTCCCAATGGGTAGGAGGATTGGGATTTGCCGTTGTTATAATTCTGACGTTGAAAAGCCGTGCCGGACAGATGATGAATATTTTCAATGCCGAGTTTTCTTCTGTTTACAAAAACAGAATGTATCCTCATCTCAGTGATGTGGCACTGAGAATAGCCGTTGTCTACACTTCGCTCACCGTCATTTGCTTTTGTCTGCTCAACTTAGGGTCTATGAACGTTTTCCAAGCAATATGCCATTCTTTTTCTACGATTGCTACAGGAGGATTTTCGACTGAGAACAACAATATAGGTGCTTTTCACGACGATTATACTATATATGTCATCACCATTATGATGTTTCTCTCAGGAATAAGTTATTTTGTCTTCGTACGCTTGTTTAAGGGTGACTTTAAAGTATTAAAAGACAATCAATTCATCGCTTTTATTCTCTATATCATACTCACATCGGCTCTCTTTGTCGTTTACACGTTCAGCAAAGGCGATGTCAATGTAGCAAAAAACATAAAGAACGCACTCTTTTACGTTGTCTCCATTCTGACAACAACAGGCTATGATATACAAGGCTACGGCAATCATATCTTTATATCAACCATGCTTATATTCCTTATGTTCATCGGAGGCTGTTCGGCTTCCTCGGCCTCGGGACTTAAAATAATAAGAGTCATTCAAATAATAAGGTATGCACGGGCAACAATGAACAAAATATTTCACCCTCATGCACTCATACCTATAAGATACAACGGCAGGGCAATAGAAGACGGGGACATGAAAAATACACTCGGTTTCTTCTTTCTTTATATCAGTATATTTGTAGCAGGAGTTTTTTTACTGTCTTGCTTCGGCAACGGTTTCAGTATGTCTATAACTCTTTCCATTGCAAACTTGGGAAATATAGGTCCTGTTGTCGGAGGCTACATTCATGATTTCAGCTACGCATGGCTCAATATTCCGTCAAAGTTTGTCCTTATCATACTCATGATTATAGGCCGTTTGGAAATCTTTGCTTTTTTTGCTCTCTTGTCTAAGTCATTATGGAAAAGAAATTAAAGAAAAGCCGCATGCAAAAGAAAAGAAACAGAAATACGGATATGCTTTTGAGCGCACTGCACATTGTAGGAATGCTGCTTATTATGGAAGGGCTGTTTATGATTGTTTGCACGGTGCCGTCGTTTTATGAATTGCTGACAAATTTCCGTCAAAACGTCATAGCAATGGAAACAAAGGCCATAAAAATTCTTTTTCTCTGTGCATTGATAACCATTGCCTCGGGTTCAGTGCTTTATTTCTCGGTACGCAAAAAAAATGTCCTCGTAGACAAACGGACAGGCTTTCTGATAGTTACCATTATATGGACGGTGTGTTCGGTTTTCGGTTCGCTGCCTTATATTTTCGGAGGATATATAAATAATGTTACCGACGCATATTTTGAAACCATGTCGGGATTTACAACAACCGGAGCAAGCATACTTACAGACGTTGAGTCCTTGCCTTACGGTATAGGGCTGTGGCGCATAATGACCGAATGGATAGGCGGAATAGGTATCATTGTAATCATGCT
>JAFVAP010000173.1 GCA_017480455.1 Bacteroidales bacterium
AATGCCACATCCAAAACACAGATTCTCTCAAACGAGAACAGCGAAAAGAAGATCACATGACAGAGTTGAATCAGTACAATTAGCAACTTGTTCTAACTGCGGTGCAGTTATAGAGTCTCACAGAGTTTGTCCTGAGTGCGGATATTACAGAGGAAAATTAGCAATAGACCCTGAGAGCAACAAAGCAGGTAAATAGATTTAATCCTTTTGTCTTATGAGAATAGGATTAGATGTTATGGGAGGCGACTATGCCCCCGAGTCTGTCATAAAAGGAGTTTGCTTAGCGAAGAAAGAACTTGCCGGAGAAGACACTATTGTTCTCTTCGGTAAGCAATCCGTTATAGAAGACTTACTTTCAAAGGAGCAGTGCGATAAAAACCAACTCCAAATCGTGGATTGCGGAGAGGTTGTTGATATGCACGATTCTCCTATTAAGGCTTTCAGAGAGAAATCTTCTTCAAGTCTTGCAGTGGGTTTTGCTTATCTGAAAAAGGGATTAATAGATACTTTTGCCTCAGCAGGTAATTCGGGAGCAATGCTTGTAGGTACTATGTACAGTGTAGGACTTATGGAGAATGTTCTCAGACCTTGTTTGGCTGCTCTTATACCTAAAGCAAAGCAAGGCGTGACCGTGCTTTTGGATGTCGGAGTTGATACTGACACTAAGCCTGAGGTGTTGTGCCAATTCGGACTTTTAGGTTCCTATTATGCTGAAAATTCATTGGGAATTAAGAATCCGAGAGTTTCTTTGTTGAATATAGGTGAAGAAGAAGGCAAGGGTAATCTTCAAAGCAAAGCAGCCTATCAGTTAATGAAGGAAAGCAAGTATAATTTCGTCGGTAACGCAGAGCCCTCCGAAATTTTCAAGGACAATACCGATGTTATTGTTTGTGATGGCTTTGTCGGAAATTTGCTGATGAAAAATATAGAGTCTTTTGCAAAAACAATTGCAAAGCGCGGTCTTGTAGATGAGTTCATAGGTCGCTTTAATTATGAAATATACGGAGGTTTGCCTCTTTTGGGAGCTAACGGCGTTGTCATAATCGGCCATGGCGTTTCCAATGATAAGGCGATAAAATCCATGATTTTCCAGTCTAAGAAGATTTATGAGTCAGGTATGGTCGAGTCTTTGCGCAATGTCTTGCAGACGAATAAATAATTGAAACTACAATGTCAAAAACAAGAGCTATAATTACTGCTGTAGAAGGGTACGTTCCCGAGGATGTAATAGACAATGAAATGTTGTCTAAGATGGTTGATACTTCCGATGAATGGATTATGAGCCGTATAGGTATAAAAACAAGACATATCCTTAAGGGTGACAAAGGTCCTTCCGATATGGGAAAGATTGTTGTTGATAACATACTGAAGAAAAAGAATATTTCGCCGGATGAAATCGACCTTATAATATGTTGTACTGTTACTCCTGACATGCAGTTTCCTGCTACGGCGAATATTATTGCTGATAAGTGCAATATAAGACGGGGTTTCGGGTTTGATATAAATGCAGGTTGTTCCGGCTTTGTTTATGGTATTACCACAGCTACAAAATACATTGAAGCAGGAATGGTAAAGAAAGTCATAGTCGTAGGAGCTGAGAAGATGACTTCAATAGTCGATTATCAAGACAGAGCTACTTGTCCTATATTCGGAGATGCTGCGGCAGCAGTTCTTTTAGAGGCTACACAGGAAGAAGGAGTTGGTGTTATTGATGAGATATTACATTCGGACGGAGTCGGAGTTAAGCATCTTCATCAAGTGGCCGGCGGCTCGTGTCACCCGGCAACGATAGACACTGTTATGAACAGACAACATTTTATCTATCAAGAGGGACAGGCTGTCTTTAAATGGGCAGTTGTAAAAATGGCTGAAGTGACCGAAGAGTTGTTGAAAAAGAACAATATGCAAAAGTCGGATATAGATTTCTTGCTACCGCATCAAGCAAATCTAAGAATCATTAAAGCAACAGGTGACAGACTAGAGTTGAAACCGGAACAAGTTCTTATAAATATTGAACGTATGGGTAATACGACTTCGGCTACAATTCCTATGCTTATATATGAGAACCGGCATAGATTTAAAAAAGGTGATAATTTAATACTTACCTCTTTCGGAGCAGGGTTTACTTGGGGCGCAGTTTTAGTAAAATGGGCTCTTTAAAACTTACGTTTTTAGGAACAGGGACTTCACTTGGCGTACCTATCATAGGATGCCATTGTGAAGTTTGTTCGTCTATGGACAAGCGGGATAAGAGACTGCGGACTTCAGCTCTCATTGACACCGATAAAGGAACCAGAATTTGCATTGATGCAGGTCCGGACTTCCGTTATCAAATGCTGAGGGAGAAAGTTGAATATCTTGATGCTATATTGATAACTCATGAGCACCGTGACCACACTGCGGGATTGGATGACGTGCGTTCCTTTAATTATCTTCAACGAAAGTCGATGGATATTTACGGAAATAAGGAGGCACTTGCAGGAATGAGAAAGATGTATTACTATGTCTTTGAAAATTCACATTATCCGGGTGTGCCTGAATTTAATTTACATGAGATAAATCCTTTTATTACCGGTTCGTTCAAAATAAATGAGTTGGAGATAGTGCCTATAAAAGTTATGCATGCGCAACTCCCTACTTTGGCTTACCGTATCGGTTCTTTGGCTTATATTACTGATGCGAAGATGATTTCTCCCAAACAGGAGGAAAAACTTTACGGTGTTGAGACTTTAGTTGTTAATGCTCTCAGATGGACGGAACATTTTTCCCATTTTACTATTCATGAGGCGCTTGCTTTGATAGAGAAAGTTAAACCTAAGGTTGCTTATCTTACGCACTTGAGTCACGAAGTAGGTCCTTACAAAGATTTTCAGCAGTTCCTACCTGATAACGTTCACTTGGCTTATGACGGTCTTCAGATTTCAGTAGATTATTAGAAAACTATAACTCAAAAGAAATAAAATAAAGGAAGCCGACTTAATTAACAGATTTGATGTTAGTTTAGTCGGCTTCTTATTTTGCCTTCTTTGTGTTTTATTGTTGCCGCTCACCATATAAAATCAGCCAAATGTTAAATGAATTTTGCCACTCTTTGTTTTATATGTGAAAATAAGGGTTATTTCACTTGAAAATAACCCTTATTTTGTTATAGAAAAAGGGTTATTTTTGAAATGAAATCTTGCTTTGGCGAAATTTAAATTTTATGTGGCAATATCAGATTTTTATTCGGCGAGTTTAAATTGCGTCCTGTTAGGGCGGCATTTTATTTAAAACGATTTTAAAATTTGTTAAAAAAGATTGATTTTAATGTGATTATAATTGAAAATGACATTTTACTATAGGAGATTTTACATAATTACTCTTATTCTTGATTTTGCTCAGATTTCTTGATTTTTTATTTTGGGGATTTTATTTCTTGTAATTTTTTTGTTTTGTTTAGCGGACTATAACATTTGATTTCTTTAATGTTATTTCAGCAATGTTTAATAAATTCCGAAGTTTGAATGACTTTTTGTTCAGTATGGATTTGTCGGATATTGTTTTTGATTTATCTATAGTGGCTTAAATGGAGACGAAAAATAGGGGATAGGTTGGAAAAATTTAGTAATTTTGCATTATAATACAAAAATATGTTGCAGATATGGAATTTTATGATACTATAAAAGATTTGCGCTGGGAGGAAATGACGGAAAGCATTTACGCTAAAACACAACGCGATGTTGAAAGAGCCTTGGGAAAAGATGATTTGAATATTGAGGATTTTAAGGCTTTGATTTCTCCTGCTGCGGAAGCATATTTGGAACCTATGGCTCAGATGTCAAGGGAGATAACCCAAAAACGCTTCGGTAAAGTGATACTTCTCTATATTCCTATGTACTTAAGCAACGAGTGTTCCAATCATTGTATCTATTGCGGTTTCAATCATAATAACGATATAGCAAGAAAAACCCTCAATGATGAGGAAATAAAAGAGGAAATTAAGGTTATAAAGCAGTTGGGTTACGATAATGTGCTTTTGCTTACTGGAGAATATCCGAGAATAGCAGGTGCGGATTATATAGAACATGCTATTGAACTTTGCAGACCTCATTTTGCTGCCATAAATCTTGAAGTCTATCCTATGAAAGTTGAGGAATATGAGCGTATGGCAAAGGCAGGATGCAATTCTGTCTATGTTTACCAAGAGACTTTCAATGAAAAACGTTACAAACACTATCATCCGAAGGGAATGAAATCCAATTACCGTTGGCGTTTAGGAACACCCGAGAGAATAGCTCAAGCAGGTATACACAGAGTTGGAATAGGCGCTTTGATAGGTCTTGAAGAGTGGAGAACGGAAATGCTTTACCTTGCTCTGCATCTGAGATTTATGGAAAAGAATTATTGGCAGACGAAATACAGTATTTCTTTCCCGAGAATGCGTCCTGCTGCAGGAGGATACCAACCTAATTTCCTTATGAGCGAAAGACAATTCGCTCAGACGCTTTGGGCTTTCCGCTTGTTTGATAATGATGTTGAGATAACGATGAGTACACGTGAGACCATGAATATGAGAGACCATTTCATAACTCTCGGTGTTACATCCGTTAGTGCAGGTTCTCATACTGACCCGGGCGGTTATGCACATCCGAATGAAAATCTTGAGCAGTTCCACATCAACGATGACCGTTCCCCTAAGGAAATGGAGGCCATGATAAGAAAGCAAGGCTATGATGTTATCTACAAGGATTGGGACAGAATATTGAGTTAAACTATTTCGTTTATGAAAAGAATACTTGTCTGTTTTATTTTCACGCTTTCTTTCGTTTTTTGCTCTGCTCAAAATCCGAGAATTATCACCCTGCAGGAGCAAGAACCCGAGACTAATCCTGTAATACTTTCGCGCATATCCGAATGGCAGGATTTGAAATTCGGTTTCTTTGCCCATTGGGGGATATATGCTTGTGAGCAATTAGTGGAAAGTTGGTCTGTTTGCAACGAAGAGTGGATAGACCGCAAGGGTGCAAACTATGAAGACTATAAGCGATGGTATTTTGATTTGAATAAAAAGTTTAACCCTCAAAATTTTGATGCAGGCAAGTGGGCTGACGCTGCACGTGAATGCGGAATGAAGTATTTTGTTTTCACAACTAAGCATCACGACGGGTTCTGTCTTTTTGACAGCAAAGAGACTGATTATTCTGTCGCAGGCAAAGACTGTCCTTATTCAAAAAATGAAAATAATGATATTGTGAGACAGGTCGTTGATGCTTTCAGAACGAGGGGTTTTTGGACAGGATTGTATTTTTCAAAGGCAGATTGGCATAATGAAAACTATTGGTCGCCGCTTTGGGCTACGGCCGACAGAAACGTAAACTATGATATAAATAAATATCCTTTGAAATGGCAACGTTTTTGTGAGTTTACATACAATCAGATAGATGAAATAACACACAATTACGGCGATATAGATATTCTTTGGCTTGACGGCGGTTGGGTACGTCCTCAATGGAGTATAAGCACAGATGAAGTCCGTTCATGGCTTGGTGCTTACAAGATGGTGCAAGATATAAATATGCCGCTATTGGCTGAAATTGCCCGCAGGGGAAACGAAGATATGATAATAGTTGACCGTTCCGTCGGAGGCAAATATGAGAATTACCGCACTCCAGAGCAGAGTGTTCCCGATGAGCCTTTGGATTATCCTTGGGAAACCTGTATGACAATGGGTGATAGTTGGTCTTATGTAAAAAATGACAATTATAAATCTACCAATACCTTAATTCATATTCTTATAGATGTAGTCTGCAAGGGCGGAAACTTTCTTTTGAACGTAGGGCCCGATGAAAACGGAAATTTACCTCCTGTTGCAGTGCAGCGTATGAAAGAGATAGGTGAGTGGATGAATGTAAACGGAGAAGCTATCTACAATACCCGTCCCGTATCCCCTTATAAGAGCGGAAATATTTGCTTTACGGCAGGAAAGAAAGGTGAAAATTTTGCCCTTATTCTTATTTCTGACAGTGTGCAACTTCAAAATGAATACACATTCTCTTTTTCAAAAGAATTGAAAGCAGGAAAGAAAAGAATTTTGGGCTGTAAACAAAAAGCAACTTTGAAAAAAAGTGTCGGAGGATACACTCTTACTTTTACGGAAAAAGACCTAAAGGCGATAAAAGAGAAACATGCAATCGTTGTTGCTTTATAAAGTAAAAGGAACATAACTTTTTATTTTTGCAAAACTTATCTGTCTGAGATTAGTGGCTGAATGTAGTTGAGTTCTGTCTTTATTACAAGTTGCCATGTTCTTGTAAAAATCCCTTTAAATTGTGAGAATGTAAACAAGGACTTCTTTTTAGTTTGATATGAGTGCAGAGCAAGATGTTTAATTCTTGTTTTGCACTTTGTTTATTTTGTAAAAGTTTCGGAATAAAGGAGGGCGGATTGGCAGATGAAAGACATTATACCTATAGTCGTAGGATTGGAAAGATTGTTATTATTAAATAATGTTTCCTGATTTTCTTCTGAGATTTTTTTTGTTGATGTTAATTACTTGTCTTTTAGGTTCGGAAGTGTGTTTCTATTTAAGACTTATTTGATTTCAAAGACCGTGCTTTATGAAAAAAGATATTATCTTTGCAAAATATAAAAAGAAATATGTATATGAAAAGTTTGAAAAAAGTATTATTCGGTCTTCTTTTTATTTTTCCTTGTTTTGCTTTTGCGCAGTGGGAAGAAAATTTTGAGAACGCATCTCTCAGAATAGATTATTATCATAGCGGAAGATTTAAAGTTGATTACTTTACCATAGAATCTTATGAGAAACTTCCGTTTTATGCAGGCTCGCATACATATCTTATAGACAATACAAACAATGGGGCATACAAAGTGGCATTGTTTGACAGAAAGACGCATAAAATGATATTTTCCAAGGGCTTTTCTTCGCTTTTTAATGAGTGGCAAAGCAGTAAGGAGGCTGAAACTATGTGCGGTAATTATGAAGAGACGGTAATAGTTCCTTATCCTAAGAATGAGGTTGATATTGTCTTCTTTTCAAGAGACAGTATCAATAATTGGCAGGAAGTTGCGAGGGAAAAATTTGATGAAGATAAGGTAAGGCTTTCCGAACATAAGAAATACAACATTATTCCTTTGCATGAGGTAAACAGACCTGTGGAAAAGAGAATGGATTTGGTCTTTCTGCCTATAGGTTATACTAAAGGTGAGGCTGAAAAAATGATTGAAGATTTGAAAAATTTCACTCAGTGGATGTTTGTTTGTGAACCCTATAAGGGAAGGGAAGATGTGATAAACATAGAAGCCGTAGAATACTACTCAAACAAAAGCGGAATACCCGGATTGGGCGAAAGAAAAAATGAGGACGGTGAATTGGGAGTCAGTTACAATATGTTCTCTTCTCCGAGGTATATAATGACAACACACTTGTGGGAATTAAACGATGTGTTATCGTGTATTCCTTTTGATGCGGTTATAATTGTGGTGAACAGTGCTACGTACGGAGGCGGCGGCATTTATAATTATTACGCTACTTGTTACAACGGAGCAAAGGCTAAGGAGGTTTTAATTCATGAATTCTCACATTCCTTTGCAGGTTTGGCTGATGAGTACGCAGACAATGACTCTGATTCGGGACTGCAACCAATAGAAGTTGAGCCATACGAAAAGAATATTACTACATTGGTTGATTTCGGATTAAA
>JAFVAP010000174.1 GCA_017480455.1 Bacteroidales bacterium
ACAATAAAAACTTAGATATAGATTATGTGGTCACTTTTCAAAAAAGAAATAAACTCTTTTCTTTCTTCGCTTATTGGATACATAACAATAGTAGTCTTTCTTTTGATTAACGGATTATTTCTTTGGGTAATCAGTTCTTCTTCTTGGAGTTTCAATATCTTTGATTCTACTATTGCGTCCATAGACGGATTATTTGCACTTTCGCCATGGCTGTGTTTATTATTAAATTCTGCTATTACAATGAAAATGTTTGCAGAGGAGAAAAAGAACGGAACAATAGAGATATTATTGACTAAACCTATAAGTGACATATCAATCATCACGGCAAAATTCTTAGCAGGTCTCATCATAGTTATTCTTTCCGTTTTGCCGACAATGATATATATAATATGCGTTTATTCTTTAGGCTCACCGACAGGAAATATTGACTTAGGCAGTTGTTTCGGCTCTTACATAGGATTAATTTTCCTTGGAGGAGTTTTTGTTTCCATCGGAATATTTGCTTCTTCCATAACTGACAATCAAATACTTTCTTTTATAGCATCGCTTATTCTATGCTTTTTGTTTTACATAGGCTTCACGTTTATTTCTTGGATTCCGTTCCTTTCAAAAATAGATCTCGGAATAAGAAACCTCGGAATAGAGTATCACTATATGTCTATGAGCAGAGGCGTTATCTCTCTTAGGGATGTAATATATTTTTTGAGCGTTACTGCTTTCTTTATTTTCTTAACAAGAGTTACTCTTCCCGTCGCATCAAGGATATCAGTAAAAATAACTTATGTAATTCAGCTTTTTGTTTGTCTCGGTGTAATATTAGTTCTTAACATTGCGGTTTATTTTCTTTTTAGAGGAGAAATAGACCTTACCAAGGAAAAACGCTATTCTCTGACCGATGCAACAAAACAACTCCTTACAGGAGACAAAAGCAGCAACGTGAAAATAGAAGATAATCTCACAATACGTTGTTACTTAGGAAATGATATTCCTGTTCAGTATAAGGAATTGAGAAATTCCCTAATGGAAAAATTGAATGAATTCCGCAATTACAATAGTAAAATACAATATGACTTCACAGACCCTAACACTTATGAGGGAGAGCAGAAAGCAGAATTTTATCAAAAATTGTTTAAGTTAGGCTTTCAACCTCTGCTAATCCAAACATCAAACAAAGGAAAAGCAGAACAACAGTATATCTTTCCATACGTAGAGGTTTCATATAAAGGAAGAACAACCTTTAATTCAATAATGAATACCAGCATGGGATTTTCCGAGCAGATGCTTATTCAAAGCAGTATTCAGAATTTGGAATACATTCTCTATTCTTCAATAAATACCGTGGTGAGAAATGCAAAACCTTCCATAGCTTTTCTTTACGGACAAGGAGAAATAGATGCTGCAGGCTTGTTGGATATTATCCAAAGTTTGGATTCCCGTTATTTGGTAGATTCTCTTTCTATTAACGGAAAGATAGATGCTTTGGTTGAAAGGAAATATAAAGAGGATAATTCCATTGACTTCCATGTCAAGTACCCTTGCATTGTCATTGCAAAGCCTCAAACACCTTTTACCGCAAAAGACCTTTATATTTTAGACCAATACATTATGAGAGGAGGGAAAGTTCTTTGGCTGGCAGAACCTCTTAGTGCCGATATGGACTCTCTGCAAAACCAAGCTTCAACCCTTGCATTGAGCGTCAGCACAGGAGCGGAAGATATGTTATTTAATTATGGTGTAAAACTGAACAGCAACCTCATAATGGACTTACAATGTGTACAAGTACCCATTGTTACAGGTACCTACGGAAACGGAAGACCTCAAATGACGTTCTATCCTTGGAATTTCTTCGCTCAACTTTCTGCTAATCCGAATACTATAATAGCTCAGAGGATTAATCCTGTCAAGGTAGAATTTGCTTCAACCATAGACAGCGTTGAAAACAACGGAGAATTGAAATTTACACCTATCTTAGAGACTTCTGAAAATACACGTCTTTTAAATGCTCCTGTAAATGTATCTTTGCAAATGCTTAAACAAAAACAGGATGCAAGACTTTTCAATCAAGGGAAACACACGGTTGCAATGCTGATTGAAGGTAAGTTCTCTTCATTTTTCAGAAATCGTCTGCCTGAAGAAATGATGCAAAATCCAATGATTGCCAACTTAAATTCATCGGACTCGACTGCAATGATAGTTATTGCAGACGGGGATATTATCAAGAATGATTGGAAACAAGGTCAGGTCGTTCCTTTAGGCTATGACATATACACCAATCAAATGTTCGGCAATAAAGATTTCTTAATTAACTGCATTGATTACCTATGCGGAAATAAAGAAATCATTCCGTTAAGGGACAGAGAGTTTGTTGTCAGACGTTTGGATATGGCAAAGATAGACAGAGAAAAGACAGGCTGGCAATTATTTAACATTCTGATACCTTTGGGAATAATAAGCCTAATCTGTTCAATGATGATGGTGATTAGAAGAAAACGTTTCGCAAAATAAAATAAAAGATTAAAATCATGGATATAAAGAAAATATACAATAAAATAAAACCTAAAAACCGCAAAGAGAAAAATATTTTTGCCCTTATCGTACTACTTATTCTTATTTGTATAGGTGCACTTATTTACACAGCTAAGTCTAAGACCAGTACTATAGAACAAGACTACCATATAGAAGATACTTCCTCCATATTCAAAATAGAGATGAAAGATAAGTTGGGTAACAGTCTCATTTTGGAAAAACAAAACGATTCTTTATGGACCGTAAACAAGGACTTCGAATGTAACAAAATCAGCATCAACAATCTTTTAGAAACATTGGGCAATATGAGAATACGCGAAGAAGTTCCTAATTCAGCAGTAGACAATTTGGTAAAATCCTTGGCTTCTTCAAGCGTCCAAGCCGATGTTTACACCGAAGATTACCTAATAAATATGTTCGGAATCAAACTATTCAAACGCAAACACCTGTCCTCAACATTCTATGTCGGAACAGAGACTCAAGACAGAATGGGTACTTATATGTTGAAAAAAGGAGATAAACATCCTAAAGTTATGTACATTCCTGTATTCAGAGGATACATTTCGTCCCGTTTTAATGCCATGCCAGACTTATGGAAATCCCATAACGTATTCCGTTATAAACAAAGCGAGATAAAAAAACTCACGGTAAACATTCCAAACCAACAGACTCAGTCTTTTGCATTGGTAAACAACGGAGAGGGATTTGATTTCTTAGACTACCAAGGTAATCAGATAAATAACTTTGACACATCAAAGGTTGTTGCACTCCTTTCCTCATTTGTAAATATGAACTACGAGAGTATAGCCCACGATATAGACAAAGAGCAACAAGACACAATATTCACTCATAATCCTATATACATTATAACTATTGATGACAAGAAAGGAAAACAAGAGAAGATGTCTCTTTACTTCAAACCGGGTGATGATGAAATTGAATTAATGGGTAATTCTTCCCAAAATTTTGTTGTTTCAATGGCAGATATAAACCGATGTTATGCTCTGACATCCAAAACAAAAGACACCTTGATTATGCAGTATTTCGTTTTGGATAATGTTCTCCAGCCTGCAAGTTATTTTATTCATAAATAGATTATTGCTTCAGAAGGCTTGGCCTTCTGAAGTTTTATTTTTCAAATGATAAACTCAGAACATCAACAGAAAAATATATTTGTATCCACATCAGAAATAAATTGTCTTAACAAAAATAAGAGTACATTATAATAAACAAAGTAAATTATGAGGAAAAACTTATTTTTTATAATACTTTCATTTCTTTTGGCCGTTTCCCATGCGCAATATACAAAATTAGTAAATCCGTTTGTGGGAACAGATGAACACGGTCACACATATCCCGGTGCAGTTGCACCTTTTGGTTCTGTACAACTATCTCCTGATACAAGATTGAACGGTTGGGACGGTTGTTCCGGCTATCATTATTCCGACAGTGTGATTTACGGCTTTTCCCATACACATCTTTCAGGTACAGGCTGCGAAGATTTATGTGATATTCTGTTTTGCCCGACATATAAAGATAAAAATGCAAAAGATTATACCCATAAATTCAAACACACTAACGAGAACGCAGAAGCAGGATTTTATTCCGTAAAATTAGATGACGGAATATTTTGCAAACTCACGACAACCGAGCGGGGTGCTTATCATCTTTATCAATTTCCTACAGATAAAGACACTTCTGCCCTTGTTATAGATATGATGCACAGGGACAAAACCTTGGATTGGAACATTGAAATTACAGACAGCAACACCGTGACGGGATTCAGAAACTCCAAATCTTGGGCTGAGGAACAGAAAATTTATTTTGCCGCAAAGTTTGACAAAAAAATAAAATCATATTCTCTTAATAAAGAAAAGGGACAACTATATCTGTATTTTGGAAATGAAAAAACATTAGAAGCCGTTGTCAGTCTCTCCTCCGTCAGTAGCAACAATGCACTGTTGAACCTAAAATCAGAAAAAGGAATATGTTTCTCCCAAGCCTTGCAGATAAGCAGAAATCTTTGGAACAAAGCACTCGGAGTTATAGAAATAGAAGGCGGAAGCGAACAACAAAGAAAAACATTCTACACATCACTGTATCATTGCATGGTTTCACCAAATTTATACTCGGATATCAATGGTCAATACAGGGGTATGCACAGAGAAATAATCGAAGGAGAGAGGGAATTTGATAATATTTTTTCTGCCGATAATTATAAACGCTATACAATCTTTTCTCTGTGGGATACCTACCGCACACTCAACCCTCTGCTAACCATAATCAATCCCGGAATTTGCAAGGATTTTGCTTTGACTTTCCGAGATATATTTTTACAAAGCGGAGAACTTCCCATGTGGGAATTACATTCTTGGGAGACTCATTGTATGATAGGAGCGCACGGAGTGAGTGTTCTTTCCGAATGGATAATGAAAGACATTGTAAAGCCAGATGATGTTTTTCTCCAATCAATGATAAGCACGCTAAACAAAGAAGAAAGAGGCTTGCAATTTTTTAACCGAGACGGATACATATCTTCTGAAAAAGAACACGAGAGTGTTTCGAAGACAGTGGAGTATTCTTATAATATGTACTGCCTTGCCCTTGTTGCAAAAAAAATGGGAAGAATGGATATATATAATGAATACATCAGAAAGGCACAATATTATAAAAATCTGTTCAATCCTAAAAATAAATTCATACAACCTAAAGAGAACGGACGGTTTCTTATTGACTTTGATCCGAAACAAGTTGATATAAACTATACGGAAGGTAATGGCTGGCACTATACATTTTATGCTCCGCAGGATATTAATACCTTAATTGATATGATGGGAGGTGACAAGAAGTTTATCAAGAAACTTGATGAGTGTTTTTTCTCTGAGTCAAAGACAACAGGACGGCAGCAAGCCGATGTCACAGGATTAATCGGGCAATATGCACACGGCAATGAGCCATCGCAACACATGGCTTATTTATACAACTATGCAGGTCAAGCATACAAAACACAAAAACTTGTCAGACAAATTTTAAATACTCTGTATTCCGACAAACCTGACGGCGTATGCGGTAATGACGATTGCGGACAAATGGCAGCGTGGTATGTAATGAGTGCCTTAGGGTTCTATCCCGTTAATCCTGTAAGCGGAGAATATATAATAGGCGCTCCTTTGTTTGACAAAGCGACAATAAATCTGCCGAACGGAAAACAATTCGTAATCATAGGAAAACAGGGTAAAAATACACCATACGTAAACAACATAAAACTAAACGGAAAAGAGTACAAGAAAACTTTCATTCTTCATTCGGATATTATACAAGGAGGAGAACTCTGTTTTTCAATGAGTGACAAACCTAATAAATCATTCGGTGCAAGTATTGAGAGCAGACCTCATCAGGCCATAAAAGAGAAAATAGAAATTCTTCCGTACTTAGAATATAACGGAACTGGAACATTTACAGACGAATTACAAGTCAAATTCTTTCAGCTTGACGGAAAGTACAATGCAAAAAAAGACAGCACTATTATATTGAGGGACACACGGAAAGAGGAAAAAATATTTTCTGCTTACGACAGCAAAAACGATATAATCTTTTCTTATTCACTGACCAAAATTCCTAAAGGGCGGACAATAAAACTTTTAACCAAATACAATTCTCAGTACACAGGCGGAGGGGATAATACTCTCATAGACTTAAAGACAGGAGGCAACAATTGGAAACTCGGTGCTTTCCAAGGTTATTGGGGAGATGACGTCGAGGCTATTGTAGATTTGGGCAGCGAACAAAAAATAAGTCAAATCGGAGGTAACTTTGCGCAAGACGAAAAAGCATGGATATTTATGCCTGTCAAGGTTGAGTACTATATATCCTCAGATGGGGAACACTTTAATTTGTTTGAATCCGTTGATAATCCAATAGACGAAAAAGACGAAAAAATTCAGACACACACTTTCTTCACTCATAAACCGACTAAGACAAGATATATAAAAATGAAAGCCTACAACAGAAAGACCAATCCTAAATGGCATCTCTCCGCAGGAGAAAAATCTTGGTTGTTTATTGATGAAATAATAATAAAATAAAAATTCAATGCAATGAAAATTGCCATTATCCAAACCGAAATAAAGGATTTCGATGTAGACCATAACTACAATAACTTTTATTCTTTGTTAAAATCCGTGGAAGAGGACACATCTTTAGTCCTTTTACCCGAAATGTTTCTTACTGGCTTCGTCTCCGACACTTCTTTGGCTGAACAAAGCAAGCAAAAGGGTCTATCCTTAATGAGAAATTTCGCAAAGAAGAAAAATACTGCCGTAGAAGGAACTCTTATGATTGAAGAAAACGGACAATTCTTCAATCGACACTATTTTATTCACCCTGACGTGGAAACATTTTATGACAAAGTCCATTTGTTTTCCCATTCCGATGAAGCCTTTCACTTCACCAAAGGAGAGAAAAAAGATGTTATCGTTTCATATTCTGATTTCAACATCAAACTTCTTACTTGCTATGATTTGCGCTTTTGTCTCAGTTCTCTGAACAGATACTCTAAAGAAGTTTTCCTTTATGATATTTTAACTTATCTTGCTTCATGGCCACAGATGCGGAGAGAACAATGGATAACATTGCTAAAAGCCCGTGCCATAGAAAATCAAGCCTATGTTATAGGAGTAAACCGCATTGGTAAGGACGGCAAAGGGATTGAGTATTCAGGAAATTCGTGCATTATAAACCCCAAAGGAGAAGAGGAAAGTCCGATAAAAATTGATAATGACAGCATTTTTTATTATCACATAGATAAAGAGAAACTTAATACATTCAGACAAAAATTTCCTGTTTTTCACGATTGGGACAAAATCAAATACAGAAGATAATAAATGCGATATAACACAGACAAAATAAGAAGACAGGACAGAGTCTTAAGCAAAGAGAGGGCCATGGAATTGATTAAGGTTGCAGAATACGGAGTTTTGTCTCTCTGCGGCAAAGACGGTATTCCCTATGGCATACCTGTAAACCATATATATGACGGAGAAAAGAGCCTCTATATTCATTGTGCACCGGAGGGTCGTAAATTGGAAATACTGAAAGAAAACGAAGATGTCTCTTTTTGCATTGTCGGAAGAGTAAATCTCTTGGCAGAGAAATTTACAACCGAATATGAAAGTGTTATACTAAAGGCCAAAGCCCATATTAATCTGAGTGAGAATGAAAAGAGAAAAGCTTTAACTCTGCTGATTGATAAATTTTCACCCCAATACAAGGAAACGGGATTAAAGTATATGGAAAAATCATTTCACCGAACCGAGATTATCCGCTTAGATATAGAGGAATTCAGCGGAAAAGCAAAATATGTAGCACCTCTATCAAAAAACTGAATAATGAAAGAAGATTTTCTTTATATAATTTAAAATCACAAAAAACTAAAAAAGGGAGTAATCCGTTGTTCACTCCCTTTTTTAGTTTCATTATTCTTTGTTGCGGCTACTCTATTCCAAGCAACTCCACTTCAAAGATAAGAGTTGAACACGGAGGTATATTTCCTACAGCCTGCTCTCCGTAAGCCAAATCTGCAGGAATAAAGAATCTGTACTTGCTTCCTACATTCATCAGTTGAACTCCCTCTGTCCAACCTGTAATAACTTGATTTAGCGGAAAAACTATGCTTTCCCCTCTTTGGACTGATGAATCGAAGACCGTACCGTTAAGCAATGTACCGTGATAGTGAACTCTCACCTTGTCCGTTGCCTTAGGTTTAGGTCCTACTCCGTCTTTCATAACCGTGTATTGCAGACCCGAAGGAGTTTCAACAACATTCTCATTTTTACGGTTGTTTTGCAAGAAAATTTCTCCTTCTTTCTTAGCCTTAGCACCCATTTCTTTGGCTCTTGCACTACGTTTAGCATCCATCTCTGCCTGCCATTCCTGCATCACCCTACTCTTTTCCTGCTCTGTCATAAGATTTTCACTCTCTCCCTTAGCAGCTTTGCGGATTGCATCAATGAGTATGTCTATGTTTAACTCATATCCTTCGCTTATGACACTTTTTCCAATATCTTCTCCTAAAATATAGGATACTTTATCTTTCTGTGTTTCTAATTTCATTTTCTTTTATGTTTTTATATGTTTATATTATTTTCCTAACGTCATTGCAGACAACTTTATTTCATCAGTTACTACTCTCTGACTTTTTTAAACCCAGTTTCTCTGCTTCAACATACAGAAGTTCCAATGCAGCCTGCCTGTCATTAGGTATCTTCCCGTCAAGGATAGAATCCTTTATTATGTCTTTCAAATCACCTATTGTCTTGCAAGGCTGAAGATTATATATTTCCATTATATCCTCTCCTGTAACAGGTATTTTAAAATTGCGTATTCTGTCCTTTTCCTCTATCTCTTTCATCTTTTGTTTAACAAGACGGAGATTAGAGATGTATTTTGATTTCTTCGCAAGATTTTTTGAAGTTATGTCACTGTGACACAATATCATCAAATCATCAATATCATCTCCTGCGTCAAATAGGCAACGTCTGACAGCAGAGTCCGTAACCTCATCTTCAACCAAAGCAATCGGTCTGAGATGAAGCAGAACTAATTTTTGAACATACTTCAAATGTTCATTCAACGGCAGGTGCATACGTCTGAATATCTTCTCTACCATCCTTGCTCCTTTGACTTCGTGACCGTGAAAAGAAAATCCTGTTTTCGGGTCATAGTGTTTGCATATCGGCTTTGCTATATCGTGCATCACGGCAGCCCAACGCAACCACAGGTTTTGGGATTGTCCCGCAACATTTTCCAAAACTTCAAGGGTATGTCTGAAATTATCTTTATGCGATTTCTCTCCTATACTTTCAACACCCTTGAGAGCAACAAATTCAGGGAAAATAATTTTAAGCAATCCGCATCTGTCCAAAAGTTTAAACGCCATTGCAGGAAAAGGAGACAAAATCATCTTATTTAACTCCTCGGTTATCCTTTCTTGAGATATAATCTTTATTCTCTCAGCGTTTCTCTTAATTGCCTCAAACGTTTCGGGCAAAATAGAAAAATCCAACTGAGAAGCAAACCTTATGCAACGCAACATTCTCAAAGGGTCGTCTGAAAAAGTAATATCAGGGTCCAGAGGCGTTCTTATAATCTGACGTTCTATATCAAACAAACCGTCAAAAGGGTCCAACAATTCTCCGAACGATTTTTCATTAAGCGAAATTGCCATAGCGTTTATTGTAAAATCACGTCTGTTTTGGTCGTCTTGCAAAGTTCCGTTTTCCACAATCGGTTTTCTGGAATTGCTTCTGTATGACTCTTTTCTCGCTCCCACGAACTCAACCTGCCATTCCTTATCCTCAAAATAATGAATCATCGCCGTACCGAAACTCTTGAAGACCGAGACTTTTTTTCTGTGGGGAATGTGTTCTGCAACCTTTTTCGCAAGTTCAATACCGCTGCCTATACAAACAATATCTATATCCGTACTCGGACGTCTCATTATAATATCTCTTACATAACCGCCGACAACATAAGCATCCACGTTGAGTTCATCGGCTACTCTGCCTACAAGATGAAAAATATCTTTATCTATTTTTTCTTTCAAATTCATTACAGTCGCTATTTTATAATCTTCCCCAATACTTTCTCAAAAACCATTCAGAGGAAAGAAGTGTTGCTATCAAGAGCCAATACCACCAAAGAGTAACAAAGCGCCGGTTTTCCGTATTTTCATAAATTATAGCCTTTCCAAAACCTTCTTCTGCTATCAAAAAGGCAGCATGCGATACATCTTTTGCATCGAGATATGAGTAATAAGAACCTCTTGTACGCTCTCCTAAAGTGTACAAATCGGAGTGACGTGCCTGCAAGTCTACATCTTCGAGTGACATTTTGCTCACGGCGAAGTACCCATCATCTTTCAAAACCTTTCCGTTGAAGTTTACCGATGCAGTAAGTGAATATTCGCCATCTTGCAAAGAAGAAAGGTTTAGATAATAAGCATTCGAAGTCTTTCCGAAATTATATTCCGTTGTCTTGTTTCCGTGAGTCAGTCTCAATTTTGCTTCAGGATAATTTACCAATTCATAATTATCATTATACAATTGCGCTTGAATGACTACCCTTTCGTTCTGTGAATATATCTCTTTAAAGTCCAAACGGAATTTTTTTCTGTCCGAGCGGTCCGAAACAAGGCTGAAACTCTTGGCAATCAAATCATCAACTTCATTATGTGAATTGTTCAAAAAATAATCATGTAAACGCCAACGCCAAATATTCTCTCCGAATATATAACCCGCCTTATTCGTTCCTCGCTCCGAGAAAGCAATCAGCGGATAGTCAGTTGCAAGGTTGCCTATCTTCTGATAGGCAAGTATCCTTGTATTTGTCCCAACCTTGTATTTAGCAGACGGCGACAGCAAAGGAGGAAGTTCGGGTAAGAGTTCGGAAGTTGAAGTCAGCAAGGTGAAAGAAGAAAAATTATTGTTTAATAACGGAAGCGTCTGAACCGCATTCTGAGAAAGGGAGTTAAGTTTCACATCTTGTTGTACATCATTAAAATAAGCTATATTTGTCTGCTGACCGATAATAAAGAGCATCGGCGTCTCAGTTTTTTGAATGCGCTTTACGAGTTCAGATGAAGCCGAATTGTAAGGAAGATTGTGCAGTATAACCATGTCATAATTTTCATTGATATCGGCTGAAAAAATATCGTTACCTACAAAGGTTTTGCACTCATAGTCTTTCTTACTTTCAACCACCGTTCTCAAGGCAGCAATATCGGGATGCGCCGAAGCGGAAAGAATTAATATTTTCTTTTTTGTGTCTAATACCTCAACGAATATATCTTTTATGTTATTCTCTACATTCTCTTCATTTTCTACTTTTCTAAGAGAGAATGATATTTTTTCTATACCTTTCTTCGTTGCTTGACAGTGAAGTGCTACGGTTTGAAAAAAATTATCATCATCTATGAAAATATCCTTAACATGTTGGGTTCTGCCACCTTGAGTCATAAACAAAGCCGTCCTTTCACCCTTGCATTTCTCTGCTTTTATGTTCAGTTCCACAGGAAATTCGTTTGACAGGAATGCTATCTTGTTATATCTAACATCACTCACCTTCAAATCCTTTCGGAGTGTAGTATCTCCCATAAGAATGGGAATAACAGGACGGGTAATTTTATCATCTATAACAAAGGCTCTTTCTCCCACGGTGTTTATTCCGTCAGTTGCCAAGAGTATAACGGCGATATTTTCCGACGAATAATTATCTGCTATGTATGAATACAGGGATGTATAGTCTGTTGCATAATCCGAATAGTCTATTTTCAAAGAATCATCTTTGCCGAAACCGAAAGGTTCAGTTTTTGAGCCAAATCTCAATGTCTCAACTCTATATCCGTATCTTACTAATTCCTTTGTAACCGATTCTAATTCCTTAAGGTACTTACCTTGATAAAAGTCCTTGTATTTTGTTTTAATTAAGGAGGAGGAATTATCTTGGGCAACAATTACCAGAGCCTTTTCTTCCGTCCTCACAATCTTCTTTCTGACAGGAGAAAGAAAGAGAAACAAAATAAAGAAAAGTCCTAAAAATCTAAGAGAAAAAAGAATGTATTTCTGTTTTTTAGTATATATCCCGTCGGTCTTAACTTTGTACAAAGCAAATGCAAGAAGAAAAGATGCAAGGACAATCAAAGGCAGAAACCAAAGGGAATATTCGGTAAACATCAGTTAAAGTTCCTTTCCTTTTTTATGGTTTCGTATGCCTCATTTATCTGCTTAAACTTCTTTTCTGCATCTTTCTGAGCGCTCTCTCCTAAATGGGCAACCTTATCAGGGTGATATTTTATGCAGAGTCTTCTGTATGATTTCTTTATCTCTTCATCGCTTGCGTTTCTGTCTACTTGCAGGATAGTGTAAGCAGAAGAGGTATCCTTGAAATACATTGCCTCTATGGTCTTATAATCTTCCGGAGCAAGGAGAAGATAATTCGCTATTCTTTTTATGCAATCCTTCTCAGCCTCAGAAAAATCCCCGTCCGCCAAAGCAATACCGAAGAGCATGTGAAGAATTTCCAAACGCGAAGAATATGCAATGGCACTGTTTATTCTTTCGCAAGCTTGGTGCAAATCAATGTCTTTCTTGAGTAATTCCCTCAAAATCAACAAACGGTTCTGTGCATCTTCCTCCCCAAGGTTAGTCACAAGCCATTTTTTCACATAGTTAAGTTCGCTTTTCAGCACCCTGCCGTCACTCTTCATCACAGCAGAAAACAAGACAAGAATACTCATAACAAAGTCTCCTTGCTTTCTGCCGTCGGTTTCATATTCCTTTTTCACCAAAGAGTCAATGAGCGAACCTATACCGTAGCCTATCACCCCTCCTAAAAGCCCTCCGCCGACGATGTAACCTATTATAGATGCAATCCACTTCATTAGTTCAATGATTTTTAGGTTGCAAAGATATAAAATTTATCTTTCATTTTTGTTTAGCTCAATAATTTATTTGTCCTATAGGCAAAAAACACCGCAAAAGTAAGACTGATTTACTGCATTTTAAGATACGCAGAAATAAAACTTCGTTTCAGAAAATTAAAATCAAGTTTCAGCACCGTGAAATCAAGTTTTAATTTTCTGAAACGAAGTTTTATTTTTCCCTTATTTGATTTTATTTTTTTGAAAGAGCTTTGCACTCTCCCCTGAATTTAACTTCATCTTTCCGCAGTCAGAATAAAGTGCAGTGGATTTTCTCATTGCCGATTGGAAACAAAAGTATAAATTTTATAAAACAAAAACATAAATTATTACGAAGCTTGAAAAATTATTTACTATCTTTGCATTACTAAATTTATTCACAATGAGAAACACGTTAATTATATGCCTTTTCAGCCTCTTAGTTGCATTCACCGTTGAGGCTCAAAACAAGATAAACATAATACCTCAACCGAGTGAAATAACAGAAAAAGAGGGCGTTTTCAAATTTCAACTGCCAAATATCCGAATTTTTATTGCCGAAGACGACAACGATTCTTTGAGGCAGGAAGCAGAATTTCTCCGCGAGTTATTCTACACATATTGCGACAATTACGAAAACCCTCTGTATATAGCGAGAAGTAATTCCCATACTAATTTGGATAACAGTATTATTCTCGGATTTACCGACAATGCAAAACTGGGTTCTGAGGGATATATTTTGGATATTTCCCAACGGAGGATAGTAATAAATGCCAATACCTCAGCCGGAATTTTCTACGGAATAGAAACATTATTGCAGATGTTAGGAACTGACTTCCAATCTTCTAAAATAATGTACACACATTTTGAAAAAGAACTTCCGTGTGTAAAAATCACGGATTACCCCCGCTTTTCCTACCGCGGCAAACATTTGGATTGCAGCCGCCATTTTTTCTCTGCCGACTATATAAAAAGGTATCTGAATTTTCTTGCTTTTCATAAGATAAACACTTTCCACTGGCACTTGACAGATGACCAAGGTTGGAGAATAGAAATAAAAAAATATCCTCTCCTTACGGAGAAAGGCAGCATAAGAAAGGGAACTTTAATAGGTCACTACAGTGACACACCTGTAGAAGAGCAACAATTTGACGGCATTGAGTACGGAGGATTTTACACACAGGAAGAAATAAAAGACATAGTCGAATATGCAAGACAAAGACACATAACCATAATCCCCGAAATTGAAATACCCGGACACGCATCTGCGGCAATGAGCGCCTATCCCGAATTTTCCTGCCGTTCACAAGAGGAAGATGTGGTCTGCACTTGGGGTGTGTTCGATAACGTTATGTGTTCCAAAGAAGCGACTTTCCGTTTCATAGAAGACATATTAGATGAAGTCTGCGCCCTATTCCCGTCTGAGTACATTCATATCGGAGGAGACGAATGCCCGACTACGAGATGGGAAGAGTGTTCCGTATGTCAAGCCAATATGAAGAGATTGGGTATTGCCGATGTCAATATATTCCAAGGCTATTTCACTAAAAGGGTGGCGGATTATTTGAAAACAAAGGACAGAAAAATAATAGGCTGGGACGAAATCCTTGACAAGGGTGTGGAAAAAGACGCTGTCATAATGTCATGGCAGGGAGAGAGCGGAGGAATAGAAGCTGCCAAGAAAGGTAATTATGCTATAATGGTTCCCTCAGCTTACCTCTACTTCAATTTTTATCAAGGCATTGCAGCGACAGAGCCTCTTAGTTTCGGCGGATTTACTCCTCTGAAAAAAGTTTTTACTTTCGACCCTATATCTTCCGTTCTGAAAACAAGCAAGGCTAAGAAATATATCATGGGGATGCAAGCCTGCACTTGGACAGAATACATTGCAGACTCCGATTTGCTGGAATACAACGATTTTCCGCGCATGGCGGCTCTCAGCGAAAGGGCTTGGAGTAAGGAAAATCCCGACGGAGTGTATGATTATGAAGAATTCACGGAACGTTTGAACTCTTTGCTCGAGTGTTATGACCTTATGAGGATAAATTATTCAAAATCCCACTTTGCAATAAATGCAGAACTGAAGAGAAAGAAAAACTATACGGAAATAAGTCTTAGTTCCCCTTTGCCTAATGCCACAATTTATTATACATTATCAGATATAGCAGTTTCCACAAATTCAAAAAAATATACTAAACCTATAATTCTGACTAAGAATACAACCTTAAACGCCTTTGCATTCAAAGACGACAGGCATTTTTCACCGATTTTCAGTGCCGAATATCAAATAAATAAAGCCACAGGCAGAAAATATACTATGAAAAACATAAATCCCCAATACAACGGAGGAAGTGATTATGCTCTTACCGACGGTCTTACGGGCAATAAAAAGAGTTATGACCGTTGGGTCGGCACTTTGGGGAATGATTATGAAGTCACAATAGATTTAGATGAGAAAACCGAAATAAATAACGTATCTATAAATTTTCTTGACGAAGAAGGCTCATGGATATTTCTTCCGGAGTACGTACGGATTGAAGTTTCCGAAGACGGAAAAGTTTGGTCTCCTCTTGCAAACGGAAAAACGGATAAAGAGAATGTTGCAGGCAATCCGAAAGTAGTTTGTTACAGAGCAGCAAACACAGGAATAAAAAAGAAGAAATACAGATATGTAAAAATTTTTGCAAAAAGCATAGGATTATGTCCTGAAAACCACCCCGGCAAAGGCTATCCTGCCCATACTTTTGCAGATGAAATAACCATAAACTAAGAAAAGCACAAGAGGAAAAATGGATATAAAGGTAAAAAAACTGATAGTAAGGATATTTGACAAATCCTTAAAAATCGGATGGAAAATGAAATTTATGCTTGTTTTGTCTTTCATCTACGGTTTTGCATTTACACTCAACAATCTTTGCATAATGCTTTTCCAAAACGAAGCCGTATCGTACATAAAGCAAAACATCAACAATACCGTTCTTTATTTTTGGAAAGAAAATCTTCTTTTCTTTCTCAGTGCAAACAGAACTCTGTATATTCTGTGTTTTGTTACAGGTCTTGCTTTACTGTATGGCTGCTATCTTATGTGGAAAGGTTTTAAATGGGGCTTACTTTTCTATACCTTAGGCAAATTTTTCCAAATTTCTCTCCCTATTTTCTTTCTCGGACACAGAATGATTGCTATCGGAAACATTATGATAGCACTGCTGTTTCTGATATTTTACTATGTCTATTCTTTCTCTCACCAAATGGATAAATCGGAAAGAAAGTATAATTCTTTTGACTCCGCCGCCCAAGAGAAGTAAAGGTTATGAACAATTTGGTTATATACTCTGCCTCCGCAGGAAGCGGAAAAACATTCAACCTCGTAGTTGAGTATATCTGCATGCTGATAGACTATGCTCAAAAAGGAAAAGAATTAGGTTTCAGAAATATCTTGGCGGTAACTTTTACCAATGCCTCAACAAAGGAAATGAAAGACAGGATTATTGACGTTCTGCTGTCTTTGTCCCGAAATCAAGAAAACAACTCTTACCTTCCGATAATCAAAAAAAAGACTTCATTAGACGATAAGAGTATAAAAACATTATCAAAAAAAATCCTACAGGAAATAATTCACAATTACTCTTTTTTCAACATTTCAACCATAGATTCATTCTTTCAACTTGTCTTGAGAAATATGACAAAGGAATTGGGCATTCAGTCAGATTTTTCCGTGATTTTAGATGAGAGTGACTACAACACTAAGGCGGTAAGGAATGTTATAAAGCAAAGCAAGGAGAATTCTTTCAAAGGTAAAATTATTTCCGACTGGCTGTTCAAATATTTCCTAAAACGGCAAGATGACAACAATTCATGGAATTTTGAAAGGGACTTATCCGGCAGCCTTTCTTCCTTAAGGAGCGACGATATAATCAAATACTTAGATGACTCTCGGTGTTCAATAAACAAACTCAAACAAGAAGAAAAAAATTTAAAGGAACGCATCAATCAAATAAAACAAGAATCCGCTCAATTTCTCAATCAATTCAAACAAATCTGCGGAAAATACTCCCTTTCTTCTGACAATTTTAAGGGAGGATTAAGCAGTATATACTCCAAACTAGAAAATCACTTTTCCGATATGAAAGATGCTTTTCTTCTTGCCAAAGCAGTAGAAAATTATTATTCGGGAAAAGAGTATCTGAAAGAAGGAACGACCCCCAAAGACTTGGAATTGTTGATTGCAAACATGGATTTGTTTCTGCAAGAAAAAACAGAGTTATACCGTTCTTTAAAATTATTCTACGATTGCATTTATCCCATAGGTGTATTAAAAGCCTTGTATGAAGAAAAGTCAGGATTGTTAAAAGAAGATGACGTTTTTTTTATCTCAAATACAAAAAATGTCTTGGCCAAACTAAACTTACAAGAAGAGGGATTTGAAGATAAGGTTTCTTTTATCTACGAAAAAATCGGTTCTTACTTAGAAAGGATAATGATAGATGAATTCCAAGACACTTCAAAAGCAGATTGGAATAACCTAAATGCCCTTATCAGAGAATGTCTTTCTTACGAAGAGGGCCGTGCTTACATATTCGGAGATATCAAACAAAGCATATACCGTTGGAATGACGGCGATTGGCGGCTGTTAGACAATCTTTCGCACATGAAAGAGAATAAAGTAATTCCACTGGATAAAAATTTCAGAACATTCGGCAACATTGTTGAGTTCAACAACAGTTTGTTTCTGGATTTGTTTGAAGAGAGATACAAAAGCCAAAGCGTAAAAGATGGCTATGAAAACAAAGGCAGTGTTAAGATAACTTTCTTTCAGAAAGATGTTGATATGCTTGAACAAACCGTAAAAGAGATTGATTTCTACCTTTCTTTAGGATACAAATCGGAAGACATAGCCGTGCTGTGCAGAGGCACAAAAGAAATCAGTCTTTTAGCGGAATATATGAAGCAAATCGACAATTCTGAGAACAAGACATTCAAATACAATCCTGTTTCCGACGATGCGTTCATTCTTTCTTCGTCTGATGCCGTCAGATTGATTATTGCCGGAATGGAATTCCTCATTGATAAGGACAAAGTCATTTCAAGGGAACTTATATTTAAACACAATCCACAGTCAGTTGAAGAAATAAACTCACTGAGAAAGCGAACTTACGGAGCGGTTTCTGTCTTTGATATAGCAGTTTCATTAGTAAATATTTTCAAAATTGAAGACACGGTATTCTTACCTGCTTTCTATGACTGCATAAAAAATTTCACTTCATTGCGTCAAGGCAATTTAACTGATTTTTTAGAATATTGGGAAAGCACCTTGCAATACCAGAAAGTTGAAACCTCGTTGGGTAACAATTCCGTCAGACTTACGACCATTCACAAAAGCAAAGGTTTAGAATATAATATAGTAATACTCCCTTATTTCTCATGGACGGTATTCAAAGGCAGCGAACAAACATGGATAATCAATGAAAACGGAGAAATATGCGATATTCCGCTTCTCAGAAGTTCGGTTTCGGCTCTTGAGGGTACTTGTTTCGATGAACTCTACCTACAAGAGAAACAGATGCAACGCATAGACAATTTGAACCTTATTTATGTTGCTTTCACCAGAGCAAAAAAGCACTTATCCGTAATAGGTATTACCGCTAAGACAAAGCAAAGCAAGGGGGCGGAAACCAATGTGGGCAACATATTGTTTAACTATGTTGAGCAGCATTCTGATTTGTTTTCCGTCAATGCAAATTCTTATCTGTACAAAAACATAGAACCTGTTTATTATGAAGATGTTTTGCCAAAAGAAAATAATGAGTTAAGGATTGAAAACATTGCTTTGCAGATGTCCGACAATGCCTTAGTATTCTCTTCCCCTTCAGAAGCGGAACGATATTTCACGGACGAAGACTACAATCTTAATTCAGAAAAAGCTCTTTTAGGCACAGCCATGCACAACATCATCTCAGAAATACGGAAACGAGAGGACTTGGAGCAAATCTCCTCTTTGGAACAATATGAGCAGGAACGCAGTAAAAATATACGGCAAATCATCAAGCAGATGCTTGCTTTTGCAGAAAAATATCATTGGTTTGACGGAAGTTTTAAAGTAATAAATGAGAAGAGTATAGGTTATAGGAACGGGAATAATGAATTTATAGTAAAACGTCCTGACAGGATAATGATAAAAGGAGAAAATGCTGAAATAGTTGATTATAAATTTACAGCCTTTAACAAACAACAACACACAAAATACTCATCTCAAGTCCGTGAATACGGAAATATCTTAAATCTTATGGGATTTAAAAACATAAAATCCTATCTATGGTATATAGACATTGAGAATCCGAACAAAGTAAATCAAGAAATAATTCTTGTAGAACAGAGTTAAAAGACCTATATGAAAGAAGAAAAATTTTTACGCAGAGTTGCCGGAAGTATCTTTCTCGAGAAAAATTCAGAATTTGAAGACAGCCTTATTTTGTTACCTAACAAGAGAGCCATACGCTTTATTTTGGAATACATAAAAGAAAAACAAACAAAACCGTTTTTTATTCCCGACATTCTGTCTATTGATGACATAGTCAAACAACAAATCCACAGTTTGAAACAAGTAGACAATCTGCCTATTATATACACTCTTTACAAGAGTTATTGCAAGATATACTATAAGCACAACCCTCTACAGGAAGGCGAAAAGAAAGAATTCTTTTCCGATTTCTATTTTTGGGGTAGAATTATTGCGAATGATTTTGACGAATTGGACAAAAACCTCGTTGATGTAAAAGCATTCTACCGCAATATACAAGACTATAAAGATTTGCAAGCCTCTCCCGAAGACTATTTAAACGAAGAGCAGAAGAAACTTTTGAGTAGATTTTTCAACATCAACTTTAATGAAGACCAAGGAATAATTCACAACTTTGTAAAAATATGGAATTGTCTCTATGAAATATATGAGGATTTTAATTCTTCTCTTTCAGAACAACACATCGCCTATTCGGGTATGATATACCGTAAATTTGCGCAACAATTGGAGAACAAACAAATACATTTTCCCTATAAACGTATTCACATTGCAGGTTTCAGCGTTTTAAATCAATGTGAAAGAAAAATATTCCGACTTCTCAAAGAACAATATCCCGTTGATTTTTATTGGGATTTTGATTCTTTTTATGTGGATAATCCTTTGAATGAGGCAGGTATTTTTATGAGGGAGAATTTTATTCAATTCCCTCTGCAGAAATCATTTTCCGAAAACAGTTTTGACAGAATAAGTTCACGAAATCAAAAACTCAAAATCGTAAAATCATCTTATGCTTCATACTCTCTTTCTTACATAAGACAATGGCTTGAAGAGATTGACTACAAACATCAAGACCCGAAAGAGATTGCAATTATCCTCCATGACGAAGACCTTATCCCTATGGTCTTAAAAGCTTTGCCCGAAGGGATTAAAGTCAATATAACCATGGGATATCCTTTCAAACAAACACTGCTTTACAACAAAGTAAGCAATCTTGCAAAAAAGTGGACGGAAAGCCTTATGGATAAGTCCATTATTGACAAGGAGATAAGAAATCTTGCTGCCGAAATACTGAACACAAATAACGAAAGTTCTTTTTGGCAATTGGACGTTCTCAAAACAATAAACACCACGTTAGGTGCTTTTGCCGACTCCTTAAAATTTTTTAACAAGGAAGATTTAAGTAAAGATATACTCTCGGACGTTATAAAAAAATATCTGAGTAAAGAAAGTATTGATTTGATTTCCGATGCCATGAACGGCATTCAAATAATGGGACTTCTGGAAACAAGAGCCTTGGATTTCAAATATATACTTATGCTTTCCTGTTCCGATGATTGCCTTCCGAAAGTATCTTCCGATTCTTCATTTATTCCTTTCTCGTTCAAGGAAGCATTTTCCATGATGTCAGTCAGAAGAAAGGTTGGTTTGTTTGCCTATTATTTCTACCGTCTTTTCCACACTGCCGAACGCATAGACTTTATTTACAACACTGCTTCAGGAGACAAAGTCAAGGAAATGAGCCGTTTTCTGAGACAAATCAAAATAGAGATGTCCGAATTTAAAACTATAGAAGAGGCAAGTCTCCAATCCGACAGACCTTATCTGCAAGCGCCTGCCGAATACGAATTTTCATTAAATGATTGTGCCTTTTTGGACGAAGGCGGGCGTTCTTTGTCCGCTTCTTCCTTAAACAAATTGATAGATTGCGAGAAAAAATTTTACCTTTCCGCCATAAAAGGACTGTCAATGGAAATCAAAGACGAAGATTACTCAAAGATAGCGTTCGGAAACATTTTTCACTATGCAGCAAACGAATTTTACCTACAGAAAAAGAAAGATCCAGAGCTGTCCGACAAGGAATTGACAGAACAAATCATGGAAATTATAAAATCAAATCCGTTTTCCGAAGAAGAAAATGAAAGAGAATTTTTAAGTTGGGAAAAAAACAAGCAGTCATTGGAAGAAATCCACTTTCTGATGTTGGAAAAATATCTCTCTGATTTGATAAAAACGGACCAAAAACAAGGAAACAAATACCGATTGGGTGAAAAATCCTTTGAACATACCATAGAAATAAACTCCCATAAGGTAAGGTTCAAGGGACGTTTAGACAGATTTGACCAAGACAAAAACGGCTGCTTCCGTGTCGTCGATTACAAAACAGGAAAAAAAATGAGAGACGGATTGTCTGACTTAAATGCTGTATTTTGTGATGATTACAGAGAAAGAAAACAAAGACTTCCCGGAGCAGATTACATTTTTGAAGTTTTGTTTTACTGTTGGCTAATCTACAATCAAGCATCTTACAAAAAGGAAGTCAGCCTTAAACCTATTCTATTCTATCTCTCGGATATGGATAACACCGATATACTTATAGGCAAGGCAAATAAAAAAGCACCTTTGGTTTATAACAAGGAAGTAAATGAATTTTTTGAAACAAAGTTAATTGAACTTGTTTCTTCTCTTATTAATAAAAAAGAGGGGGAAGCCTACGAAAAGACAAAAGATATAAATACCTGCAAACTCTGTGACTTCACTCTGCTTTGCAAAAGGAAGAAATAATGATAGTTTTTTTTATATAAAATCCTCTTTATTATTATAGAGAAAAGCAAATGCAAGCTTATGAAATCCCAAGTAAAATAATTGCAAAATATTAAAAAAATATGTTCCCAGAATATTTATTTTTCCTAATTTTGCAAAACAATTCGACACCTGCTTTTGTAGTTTAACGGATAAAATATCAGATTCCGGTTCTGAAGATAAGGGTTCGATTCCCTTCAAAAGTACGAAATACTTTCCCCGATACAAATTTCATTCCCGCTTAATATTAACTTACGGTCCATAGTTTCAGCCCCACTGAGACTTTTTTTATTTTTATATTTCTACTACACAGATTAGGCCCAACAAGTTCAAAACAAAATGGATTGAAAATCAAAAACACTTATAAATAAAAAAAAGATATAACAAAAAAATTGTAACTTTGCAAGCACTAGATACTATCCAAAAAAGTGTGTAAAATTCAAGAGTACTTTAATTTTGCAAAAAATAAATGTCAAATAAAAAAAATAAAAACACTATGAATTTTACACAGGCGCAAAAATACGAAATAATTTTAAAAGAAGTAAAAGAAAAA
>JAFVAP010000015.1 GCA_017480455.1 Bacteroidales bacterium
CGCTTTCATCAGGTTCGCCAAGTTCCATTTCAATGCACTTTAACCCTCTTACCCAACCGTTTTCGTCAGCAAGGACTTCCACAGGGTTAGTTAGAGTTTGGAAATGTATGCCTTCCTCAACCGCATGGTGGACTTCCTCCTTACGGGCAGGCATTTCGTCTAAAGTTCTTCTGTAAACCACGGTCACGTCTGAGCCTAAACGTTTGGCGCTTCTTGCTCCGTCCATAGCAACATTTCCTCCTCCGACAACGACTGTTTTTTTGCCTACAAAGACAGGAGTTTCGTAGTCAGCACGGTAAGCTTTCATAAGATTAACTCTTGTAAGGAACTCGTTGGCAGAAACAACTCCGTTAAGGTTTATTCCTCCTATGTTCATGAATTTAGGAGTACCTGCTCCGGAAGCAATATAGACTGCTTTGTATCCCATTTCGAACAAGTCATCTATTGTAACGCTTTTTCCGATAAGAACATCGCATTTTATCTCTACGCCAAGCTTTGTTACCTCTTCAATTTCCTTTTCAACGACTTTTGATTTCGGAAGACGGAATTCAGGAATACCGTATGACAAAACGCCGCCGCTTCGGTGCAAAGCTTCGAAAATGGTTACCTCATAGCCCATCTTAGCCAAATCACTGCTGCAAGCCAATGATGAAGGTCCGCTTCCGACAACTGCAATCTTAATACCGTTCTTCTTTATTTCAACTTCTTCGCTTACTGAGTTCTCTCTCGCCCAGTCTGCAACGTATCTTTCAAGTTTTCCTATTGCAACAGCATCGTTCTTTTTGCCCATTATACAAGAGCCTTCGCATTGACTCTCCTGCGGACACACTCTTCCGCAGATTGCAGGCAAAGTGCTGCTCTCGTGAATTATCTTTATGGCTTCACCGTTGTTGCCTTCCTTAACCTGTTGTATGAAAGCAGGAATGTTAATATTGACAGGGCAGGCTTTAACACATTGAGGCACTTTGCAGTTTAAACAACGCGAAGCCTCAAGTTTTGCTTCCTCATCATTGTAACCGAAACAAACTTCCTCGAAGTTTTTGTTTCTGACATCAGGTTCTTGCTCACGTACAGGTACACGTTTCTTTTTGTCAAACTCAGACAAAGACTGCTCAACGGCAGAAGTAAGATTGCACTTATGCTCTTCTGTATTGAAAGCAATCTTGTGAGGAGGGAACATTCTCTGACGCTTCATTGCTTCGTCGAAATCTACTTTGTGACCGTCAAATTCAGGACCGTCGATGCAAGCAAACTTCATTTCGCCGCCTACACTCACACGACAAGCACCGCACATTCCCGTTCCGTCTACCATAAGAGAGTTAAGTGAAACGATAGTTTTTATTCCTAACTTCTGAGTCATAAGACATACGAACTTCATCATTATCATCGGACCTATTGCAATGCACAAATCGTAGTGCTTTCCTTGGTTTTGAACCAAGTCTTCCAAGCAATTGGTTACCATTCCGTGAAAACCGTAACTTCCGTCGTCGGTACAAACATATAAGTTGTCGGAAACGGCTGACATCTCTTTCTCATATATAAGTGTAGAGTGAGATTTGGTTCCTATGATGACGTCGTGTTTTATTCCGTTTTGCTGACACCATTTTGCTTGAGGATAAACGGGAGCCGTTCCCAAACCTCCTGCTACGAAAACGATGTTTTTGTCTTTTAATTCTTCAACTTGTTCAAGCATTTCGCTTGCATTACCCAAAGGACCTGCAATATCTCTCAGATATTCGCCTGCTTGCTTTTGGCAAAGTTTTCTTGAACCGTCACCGACTATTTGAATAACCAAAGTGATTGTTTCTTCCTCTCTGTCGAAATCGCAAATGGTGAAAGGCAATCTTTCGTCTTTCTCGTCTTCAACCACAATGACAAACTGTCCGGGTTCGCATTTCTTTGCCACATTAGGCGCTTTAACTTTCAAGAGCACTATGTTATCAGTCAGTTGCTCTCTTTCCAATATTTTAAACATTTTTTTGTCCCCGATTTTTTTAAGGTTAATGTATATTATTTCTTTACTATATTAATATTATTTAATTTTTCGTTGTCCTCATCTTTAAGTTCCAAATCCATTTTGAGTTTTATGAAAAACGGTCTTTTCAAGAATAAAAGCAAGAGCATTGCAACAGGTATTATGCAAAACTCTTTTTCTCCGGCCAAAAGCAAGATTACCGTCGGCAGGAGGGTAACAAAATTGAGTAAAGCAAGGCTTTGGAAATAAAGTTTTTTGTATTCGGATAATTTTTCACCCAAATCAGAAGAGGAATTTATCTTTGAGAGAATTCTTTTGTGTCTCCGCTCAATGAAAAGTGCGGAAACGACGCTTATAAGTTGCAAAGCATAGGCTGTTTTTTGTCCCATGATTGCTGTTTGATTGCCGTATGCAGGCGAAAAGAAGTACAAAAGAACGATAAGTAATATAACGATATTACCGAAAAAAGAAAACAACCAAAAATACTTAAGGATGTTCAGATATTTTTTCATTTTCTCCTTTTCTTTTTTGCTTTTATTTCCCTGTTATACGTTCATATTTTCAGCCTGCAAAATTACAAAATTTTTATTGCATACCTCAATATTTGCATAGTTTTTTAAGCAGGGAAGGAAATTTGCCGTCTGAACTCAGATTGCTTGATAGATTTCGGCAAGATTGCGTCCGTATCCGTTATAATCCAAGCCGTAGCCCACAATGAAAGGGTCTTCTATCTCCATTCCTTTATATTTTACTTCAAAATCTTGTGAAAACTTTCCCGGTTTGAACATAAGGCCTGCTATCTCTAAACTTTCGGGTTCGAGGGCAAGAAGTTGTTTTCTCAACATCGCCATTGTCAGTCCTGTATCTATGATATCTTCAACCACTATAACGTTTTGCCCCTTTATGTTTTCGTTCAGCCCGA
>JAFVAP010000175.1 GCA_017480455.1 Bacteroidales bacterium
CAATAGACTACTACACAAAAGCCATTTCACTTAATCCGAACGAAGCATCGTACTATGAAGTAAGGGCTTTCGCTAACTATTCGTTGAAAACACCTGAAGGACTTCAAAATGCGCTGAACGACTATAGCAAAGCAGAGGAATTGGGTCTGAAAACGGCAAAACTTTACAATTTCAGAGCAAATATAAATAAGTCTTTGAACAAATTGGATGATGCTGTTAAGGATTTTAACTCTTATTTGGAACTGACCCCGGAGGACATTAACGGAATATATCAAAGAGGTGATTGCTACTATAAGTTGAAAAAATACAAAGAAGCTATATCCGATATGGACAAAGTCATAGATTCGGAGAAGAGTTCAAAGAGTATGAAGATTAATGCTTTGAGCCGCAGAGGTGCAAGCAAGAAAGAGTTAAAGGATATGAAAGGCGCACAAGCCGATATGGAACTTATAAAGAAATTGAAAGGAAACTAAAGAACTTTCTTTCTTCAAAAAAAGAGTGAGGTTGTTAATTTCAGCCTCACTCTTTTTTGTTTGTTTTAACCGTAATTTCATTTTTAAAGAATAAAAATTTATATACTGAAAAAAATTTGTAACTTTGTCGCCGAAAGAAGAAAGAAGAATACTATGAATAACGATAAACTTTTTAATGAATTTCCTCCTGTTTCCACCAAACAGTGGGAAGAGGTGATAGAAAAAGACCTTAAGGGTGCGGATTATGAAAAGAAACTCATTTGGAAAACAAATGAAGGCTTCAATGTAAGACCCTACTACAGGGCAAAGGATTTGGAAGATTTGAATTATCTTAAGACCAATCCCGATGAAGAACCTTTTGTCCGCGGTTACAAAAAGCAGGACAATAATTGGGATATCAGACAGGACATGTACACAGATGACTTGCAGACTCAAAATATTATGGCTCTGTATTCTCTGCAAAGAGGAGCAAATTCCGTAGGCTTCAATGCGAAAAAAGTAGAGAACGAAGCGGATTTTGAAATCCTGTTTAAGGATATACATCTTGACTTAATAAAAGTTAATTTCCTTAAAGCAAAAAATTTCCTTAGTTTGCTAAAACTATATGTTGCTTTTTTGAAATCAAAGAACCTCAACCCAAAAGAAGCAGAGGGAAGTATCAATTTTGATATTTTCGCCTACGCTCTTAGAAACGGAAAATTCTATTCTTCTCTTGAGGGAGACTTAGATGAATTGGCTAAAATCTTGTCTTTTGCTAAGGAAAACCTTCCTAAATTCAAGGTCATAAACATTAATGCCGCCGTTTTCAGAAATGCAGGCTCAAGCATAACCCAAGAATTAGGCTTTGCTCTTTGCGGTGTCAATGAGTACTTGTCTCAACTTACCGACAGAGGTTTTGCTTTGGCCGACATTTGTAAGCGAATGATGATTTCCTTTGCTACAGGCGGCAACTACTTTATGGAGATTGCGAAACTGAGAAGCGCACGTTTGCTTTTCTCAACCATAGTAAAAGAGTACGGAGCAAAAGATTCCGAGACGGAAAAAGTTTTCATACACTGCGAAAATTCAGAATACAACAAAACCGTTTTTGATGCCCACGTAAACCTTCTGAGAACTACTACCGAGACTATGTCTTCCGTGGTTGCAGGTGCTGATTCCGTTTGTGTAAAACCTTTTGATATTGAATTAAAAGAGGCAGACGAGTTCTCTATGCGCTTAGCCCTTAACCAGCAAATTCTTCTCAAGGAAGAGTCTTACTTAGACAAGATAGTAGATCCTTCTGCCGGTTCTTATTATATTGAAACTCTGACTGACAAAATAGCAACTCAAGCTTGGGAAATATTCAAAGAGACCGAGCAAAAGGGAGGTTTCGCTATTTGTATCCGAAACTCATACATACAAGACAAGATAGAAGAAGCCTATAATCTTGTAGCCAAAGACGTTGCCAAAAGAAAGAAAGTCATAGTAGGAACAAACCAATATCCTAATCTTACAGAGAAGAGCATGGATTGCAAAAAAGAAAATGCAAAACCAAACAGCGAAACGGAATTTTCTCCTTTGGCTCAACGCAGAATGGCAGAGCCGTTTGAGAAACTGAGACTTGATGTCATTAATTCAAAAAAAGTTCCTTCCGTATTCCTTTTGCTTTACGGCAATTTGGCTATGCGCACCGCAAGAGCAGGTTTCTCAAGCAACTTTTTCGGAGTTGCAGGCTACGAAATAGCAAACAACAGAGGTTTTGACTCTATTGACGGGGCGGTTGCAGCAATCCTTGAAGCAAACAACGATATTCTTGTTCTGTGTTCTTCTGACGATGAATACCCTGAACTTGTCAGAGAGATACTTCCTAAACTCAAAGGCAAAATATCTGATATAGTTGTGGCAGGTAATCCGAGCGACGAACTCAAAGAAGAGTTTAACGCCTTGGGAGTTACCGATTATATCAACGTAAGGACAAATGCTCTGGACAGTTTGAGAAAATACAACGAAAGACTTTTGAAATAACAACCATATATTAAAGAATTAACCTAACGGTCTGTTGTTGCATTCAAAGTGCAACAACGGACCGTTTCTTTATACCCTAACGTCAAAAACCTAACATTTAACCTCGGCTCAGCGAAACGAAGTTTCAGAAAATTAAAACTTCGTTTCGCTGAACTGAAATCAAATCTCAGAAAATTAAAACGAAGTTTCACTATTATAAATCTAAGTTTCACCGCACGGAAAGAAAAAAAGCAAAATTTCCATGTAAAATATTTGCAGATAAAATAAAATTTCATAATTTTGCATCGTAAACGACATAACGTCATTATTTACTGAAAACAAATTTATTATTATAAATTTTAAAACAAATTTAAATCATGGAAAAACAGAAATCAATTGAGGCTTTACAATTTTTTGTAACAAATCTTTCAAATCAAGCATTCTCCCACAAATTGCAAGGAAAGTTTTTTTCTGCTTTGGGTTTTGAGAAATTAGGTAATAAATATACGGAACACTATGAAGAAGAAATGGGCTGGGTTGATAAATTCATTGACCGTATGCTTGACCTTGGCGGCGAAATAAAACACGAGGCAAGAGCGGAAGTTAAAATCATAAAAGACCCTGTTGAGTACATAAAGAGCGAATTGCAGATTTCCATCAACGGTATAGAACTTTTGAGAAATTGTATGGCAGGAATATGCGAAGATGTTACCACATACGACATAATGAAAGAATACTTGAAAGACGAAGAGGAAGATATGTATTGGAGTGAGCAGCAATTAGACCTTATAGAAACTGTAGGCTGCAAACCTTGGTTAATAAAACAACTTTAAAAAAAGAAAAAACAATCATCATGGATTCAATAAACAAAGTATATAGTTTTTTAGAGGAAGCCAAAGTTTTTTATTTGGCTACAGATGAAGGCGGTCAGCCGAGAGTAAGACCTTACGGTGCAATGTTGATTTTTGAAAACAAAATCTACATCATGGCTTTCCACAAAACGAATGCAACCAAGCAGATAGCCGTTAATCCAAAGGCCGAACTGTGTGCTTTCAAAGGCAAGACGTTAAGAATATCATGCACCTTGATTGAAGACAACAGACAGGCAGTTAAAGATGCTATGACAGAGAAAATGCCTGCTCTTAAACCTGTTATAGGCGAAAAAGGTGAGAATGCCGTAATGTATTATCTGAAAGATGCAACCGCAACTTTCTTTAATATGATGGAAGAAACTGAGTCTTTGACATTCTAAAAACGATACAAGGAAATGAAAGAGAAAGTATTGGCAGCAATGAAAGAAGCAGCCAAACCCGTATCTGCAGGTGAGGTAAGTAAGATTTTGAATGCCGACAGAAAAGAGGTGGACAAAGCTTTTGCCGAGTTGAAAAAAGAAGGTGCTATCATTTCTCCCGTACGTTGCAAATGGGCTCCTGCGGAATAATCCGTTAAAAAATAAAGATAAAGAAAAATAAATCATTCAATTAACATCTGTAAATTATATACATAATCATGAAAATACTTGCAATAAAAATGTTCGAAAACGGATTTATGACCCAACAATTTGCTTTCGGCGGCGAAGAGGGTAAAGATAAATTCGATGAACAGATAATATACCGCTCTTCTTTGCAGAACTTCTTGATAGACAACGGCGAAGAGGTAATCTTAGTTGATACGGGATTAGACTGCGGCACACCCGCACCTGCCAAAAAGTTAGGAATGCCTATGTACATGGGCGATAAAGTGGCTGATTATATGGATTCATTCCTACAAACAGGCTACAAACCCGAACAGGTTACCAAGATACTCATCACACACAAACACCCTGACCATTCGGGAGCAATAAAATATTTTCCTAATGCAAAGATTTACATCTCAAAGGAGGATGCCGAGGCCATGAAACTTGAGGGCGACAATGTCGTTATTGCATCTTACTCCGACGGAGCTTATCACAATTTCCCTAAGAGTCAGAAGGTAACTAATGGCATTTACTTCATTGAAGCCAAGGGCCACACTTTAGGCAACAGCATAGTTATTGCCGAAGACGGGGACAAATTCTATATGTTCCAAGGCGACGTCACCTATTGCGATGCCGCACTCAAGGCAGACAAACTCTCAATAGTTTTTGAGGATATCAAACAAGCCAGACAGACTTTGAACGAAGTAAGGCAGTTTGTTAAAGAAAACCCTACCGTTTATCTGTCTACACATTGCCCTGAAGGAGTGGAAAATCTGGAAATGCAAAGAATAATGAAACTGAATTAAATAAAAAAAAAGAAAAAAAACTTGATATGGCTATGATATATGACTACCAAGCCTTGACAAGTGCAAACAAAGAGTTGGACTTTGCCCAATTTAAGGGCAAGGTTCTGCTCATTGTCAATACGGCTACAAAATGCGGATTGTCAGGACAATTCAACGGTTTGGAAGAACTGCACAAAAAATATAAAGATGAAGGTCTTGTACTTATCGGTTTCCCTTGTAATCAGTTTGCAAATCAAGAACCGGGAAGCGATGAACAAGTGGCACAGACCTGTCAGTTAAACTTCGGGGTAACGTTTCAGATAATGAAAAAAATAGATGTAAACGGTGATGATGCACATCCTGTTTTCAAATATCTGAAAAGCGAAACCAAAGGATTGTTGGGAAGTAAGATTAAATGGAATTTTACAAAATTTTTAATCTCACGCGACGGCAAAACCATAAAACGCTACTCCCCTACTACATCTCCTGCCAAGTTAGAGAAAGATATTCAACAAATGCTGTAAAAAAATAAGATATGCCTTATCCGGAACTTAGTCTTAACTCCCAGTTGTGCGTACGCATCTACACGGTATCGCGTCTGCTTACTCAATCTTACCGACCTTTTTTGGAGAAAATAAACCTTACCTATCCGCAATATATAGTTATGATGCTCTTATGGGAAAAGGATTGCGTGCCTGTAGGTTACATTTCCGAAAGACTGCTTTTGGAAACCAATACGCTCACACCTCTGCTGAAAAGAATGGAGAAAGAAGGTCTTATAACAAGAAAACGCAACTCCGAAGATACAAGACAAAAAATAATTTCCCTTACACCCAAAGGCAAACTTTTGGAAGAGAAGGCCGTAGACGTACCTCACTGCATGGCGGATGTTTTAAAAGAGAATAACATTCCGTCTGAGGACCTTCTAACCATGCTTCCCGTTTTGGATAATATGATTAACAAGCTTAAAACAAAAAAACATTAACTTCAAATGGAAAATTTGGAAAATTATCTTTCTAATGCTATAAAGAACATAATGCTCGATGCTTACAAAAGCGTAATACAAAATCCTAAACAGGCATTATTCATTCTCAACATGCAGAAAACATTTGCCAAAAGTGTAAAAAATAGGGACAAAATACTGAAAACAGAGAATTTAAATATACCTCCTTTTTTGATTTCCAGCATTTCTTCGTCCTGCAACTTAACCTGCAAGGGCTGTTATGCAAGGGCAAATAACTCATGCAAGGATTTGGGGCATGAAGACAAGCAATTGATGTCGGCCGAAGACTGGAGAAAAATATTCAACGAAGCATCACAGTTGGGAATTAATTTCAACATTCTTGCAGGCGGTGAACCTTTATTAAGAAAAGAGGTATTGGAAGCAGCAAGCGAAATCAAAGACATGATTTTCCCTGTTTTTACCAACGGAACTTTGATTACGGAGACTTATGCCGACTTTTTCCAAAAGCATCGCAACGTTATACCTGTTTTAAGCATAGAGGGAAACCGCACTAACACTGATTCAAGGCGCGGCGAGGGAGTGTACGGAAAGATAACCTCAGCCATGGAAAAATTGAAAGAAAGAAATGTCTTCTTCGGAACTTCTATAACCGTTACCACAGAAAATTTCGACGATGTTACGGGCAGGGAATTTTTGGACAACATGCACTCTTACGGCAGTAAACTGATATTCTATGTTGAGTATGTGCCGACTTCTCAAGGTACGGAGCACCTTGCTTTCAAGGAAGAACACGTTAAGCAAATGGAAGTCAGACTTGATGAACTCCGAGAGAAGTACCACGATATGATTTTCTTTTCTTTCCCCGGTGATGAGAAAGTTTTGGGAGGCTGTCTTGCAGCAGGACGCGGATTTTTCCATATAGGAGCAGGCGGAGAAGCAGAAGCATGTCCGTTTTCGCCCTACTCAGACAGAAACATCAGAGAGACAGGGCTCAAAGAGGCTCTCAAGTCACCTTTCTTTGAAAAACTGCGACTTAGCAAACTAATAGGCGGAGAACACAACGGAGGTTGCGTATTGTTTGAACACAAAGACGAAGTGGAGAAAATGCTTAAGAATGATTAATAAATCCTTAAAACATTTAATTTCTTATGAAAAAATTTCTTCTCTATATAAAAGAAAAATTACAGAAACTGTCTTTTAAAACAGGTGTCTTTGTTTTATGTCTCTGCGTTCTTTGCTATATTGTATCCTTTGCACAAATGCTACTGCCTGTAAGCAAGGGAACTCACGGCATTCTTTTTATTGTATTCTTCGGACTTGCCAAAACATTCCAATACGGCGGACTTACAATAGTAGGTATCGAGGGAGTAAAACGTCTGAAATCTTTTTTCAAAAAGAAAAAGGAGAAAAATAAAAATACAGAATAAAAAATTAAAGGCAGGATATTTATAAAATATCCTGCCTTTTTTAATTTCACAGAAAATATCTCTAAAAAACAAGGAGCCTAAATCAAAAAAACAAGCCTCTTTACTTAAATTGATAAAAACAAAAGCAAAATTCCACAATTCCAAATCAACTTATAACTATCTAAAAATAAAATCTTTGCATGGTGCTATGTTGTGTTTCACCATGCAAAGATACAAAATTGAAAGCAATTCACAACCAATCTCAAGGGAGAAGAATGAAAGAGTTAGTTGTGTTTCACCATGCAAAGATACAAAATTGAAAGCAATTCACAACCAGTTTCCATTATTCTTCAAGTTTTTTTAAGTTGTGTTTCACCATGCAAAGATACAAAATTGAAAGCAATTCACAACCACCTGACAAATCAAATCCTGCAAAACTTGTTGTGTTTCACCATGCAAAGATACAAAATTGAAAGCAATTCACAACTAACAATGCCTACTTTCATTGCTCCTGAATGTTGTGTTTCACCATGCAAAGATACAAAATTGAAAGCAA
>JAFVAP010000176.1 GCA_017480455.1 Bacteroidales bacterium
AATAAAAAAAGAGTTCAAAAAAATAATACTCGGTTCTAAAAATTTAGAAACGAGTCTTATTTTTTTGAAAGCATAATTTATCTCTGCAATACTTCTAATAAGAGCGTTTATTATTTCCCTCGTACCAATTAATGAAAGCAGTATTAACCACTCTGTTGCCTCCGAAAGTAGGATAATTGCCACTGAAATACCAATCTCCCGTATGATTAGGACAAGCCTCATGAAGATTTTCAAGAGAGTTGTAAACGACGCATATTTCCGCTTTACAATTTTTCGGGGTTATGATTTGAGCGATTTTATCCGAAATCTCCTCTGCCGTAAACGGCTCATAGATAGACTTAACATAGTTTACCACTTCTTCAATAGGAAGACCTTCCTGTGCTTTGCAAAGTCTGTAGGTCTCATCTATAACATTCTGCATACACCTTTCCTTTAGTAAGGCTATCGCAGCATTGAATGCAACAAATTCTCCTAAACGCGACATATCTATTCCGTAACAATCAGGATAACGAATCTGTGGAGCAGAAGAAGCAACAACTATTTTCTTTGGTCCTAATTTATCAAGTATGGACAGAATACTTTGTCTCAGTGTAGTACCTCTCACTATGCTATCATCTATAACCACAAGATTATCCACTCCTTCTTTGATTTGACCGTAGGTAACATCGTAAACATGAGCCACCATATCGTCACGTTCGTTGTCCTGTGTGATAAAGGTTCTCATTTTTACGTCTTTGACAACTATATACTCTCTGCGTACCGTCGTTTTGAAAATATCTTCCAATTCTTCCTTGCTCAACTTACCGTCAAACGAAAGAATAGCCTTTTTTCTGCAATCATCAACATAATCATTGAAAGCCTTAGCCAAACCTTGAAACGCAACGGAAGCCGTATTCGGTATATAGGAAATCACAGTGTTTTTAACGTCATTGTCAATGGCCTTGAGAATTTGAGGAAATATTTTCTCACCGAGAGCTTTCCTCTCCATATAAATGTCTTTGTCCGTTCCGCGCGAAAAATATATTCTTTCAAAGGAACATTGCTTTGCATGAGCAGGACTTTCTTTTATTCTCTCTTCTGTAACAGTTCCGTCTCTCTTTATAATTAAAGCACACCCCGGCGTAAGTTCTTTAACGTCTTCAACAAAAGCATCAAAGGTTGTCATTATTGCAGGACGCTCGGATGCTACAACAACAACCTCATCATTCTTATACCAAAAACAAGGACGGATACCGTTTTCGTCTCTTGCAGCAAAAGCATATCCGTTACCCGTTAAGCCACACATCACATATCCTCCGTCGAAATGCTTCACCGAAGAAGCCAATACTTTCTGCAAGTTCATCTCACGAGAAATGTTTTCGGTGATTTGAATGTTGGATTCCTGATTTAACTTATGCTTTTTGAAGAGTTCTTCCACTTCTCTGTCCAAAAATTTTCCTATCTTTTCCAAAACAATTGCCGTGTCCATCACTTCAACAGGATGTTGTCCCAAAGAAATGAGTTTTTTCAGCATATCGTCAATGTTAGTTAGGTTAAAATTTCCGGCAATCAACAAATCCCTTGTCTTCCAGTTGTTTTTACGGTGAAAAGGTTGCAGATTTGAGAACTCGTTTCCTCCGAATGTACCGTAGCGAAGATGACCCATAAACACCTCTCCGAAAAACCGTGCATTGTCTTTCATAAAGGCTACGTCGTTTAGTTTTTCAGGAGACTCTTTCTCCAAACGTTTATAGTCCGAAAATACGTTTTTGAATATGTCTGCTATAGGTTGTCTGTCATTACTCTTGAATATATCAATGTATTGTTTGCCTGGCTCAGTGTCAAACTTCACCGAGGCGAAACCTGCTCCGTCTTGACCTCGGTTATGTTGCTTTTCCATAAGCAAATACATACGGTTAAGAGCCCAAGTGTTGCCATATTTTTCTTGATAGTACTCCAAAGGTTTAAGTAACCTAAGCATTGCTATTCCGCATTCGTGTTTTATGCTGTCGCTCATTTCTTTTATTGTATTATGATATAGGTTGTTTATAATCGGTTGTAAAACATGATTTACTGTATCTCAGAGCAGGAGCCTCTTGATGGCGTTTCCACTCATTTATTTTTACAAGACGGAACACCCTTTGTAAAAGTTTTTCATCATAACCTTTGCTAAGAAGTTCCGAAAACGAAAGTTTGTTGTCTATATAATCTACAAGTATTTCGTCCAAAACATCATACTCCGGAAGTGTATCTGAATCTTTTTGATTGAAACGAAGTTCCGCAGAAGGGGCTTTCTTTATTGAGTTATCAGGAATTATTTCCGCTTCTCTGTTTATCCATTTTGCTACTCTGTAAACATCAGTCTTGTACAAATCTCCTAAAACGCTTAAAGCACCTGAGTCATCTCCGTAAAGGGTTCCATATCCTACTGCACTCTCACTTTTATTGCTGGTATTCAACATTGCAGCACCTGTCTTGTTTCCTATAGCCATAACAATCATACATCGAGCCCTCGCCTGCAAATTTTCTTCGGCCGTATTAGGTTCAGTACCCTCAAAAACAGGTTGCATAGTTTTCAAACTTGCTTCAAAAATATCTTCTATCGGAACAGTCAAATAGTTTATTCCAAGATTTTTTGCAGACTTTTCTGCATCAATCAGACTATGCTCAGACGAAAACTTACTCGGCATTAGTACACCCATAACATTCTCTTTTCCCAAAGCCTCGGCTCCAAACACAACCGCAACGGCTGAATCTATTCCTCCTGAAAGACCGATTACAGCTTTCTTAATATTATTCTTCCTAAAGTAGTCCCTCAATCCCAATACGCCTGCTTTAAATATTTTTTCCTCATAACAAAGAGGCACAAACTTCTTCGCTTTCATTGCATCAGTATCAGCCAAAGTAGTTTCCTCTTCAAACAAAGAAAGTTTTTCGCACGTATCACCTTGTTTGTTTACAATGAAACTTCCTCCTGAAAAAATAAAACTACCTTCTGCTCCTACTCTGTTTACAAAGACAATGTCGGCATTCAACTGCCTTGCATAAAAAGAAAGTGTCCTTAGATTTTCTTCTTTATCGTCTTTGTCAAAAAGTTGATTTGAACAAAGGATAATAATATCCGTCTTTATCTTTTTTAAAATAAAAGATTCAAAATCTTCAATAAATCCGAAAGCTATAGTTTTCCCTTTATGCTTTATAACCTCCAAACCGTTGCCTTGAGTAAAGTGTGAGTCAAAACGGGAAAGATTTCTTTTGGTTGAAAGAGCCACCACCTCACCGTCAGCAACAAAAACCAACGCATTGTAATTATAATTTTCTTCACCCTTTGCAACAGTCCCTACAATAAAGGTCTTGCCTGTCTGACAAAGCATTTCGCCGTACACAGATGAGCTTTCATAGATTTCTTTATAAAGAGTTAAATCAAAAAGAGGCGCTCCGCAAACGGAAAGTTCTGAAAAAACATTCAAAACTTCAGCATCACTCTTGTCTAAAACTGATTTTATTTTATCGAAATTAGATTTACAATCGTTTGTCCTGTAATTGAATTGACAGATATTTACTTTCATTGTTCCTTTTTGCTTTTGTAGTGCAAAAATAAGTCATTTTCCAAAAATAAAAAAAACAAAGAGTAAAAAACTGCAATTTTACACTTAACCGAAGTCGAGTAACATCTGATTGATAAAAAAGTACATCATCTTTTTGTTTGAAAATCATCTTAGAAATCAATAAAAAGCATTTGCAATCCTATTATTCATGGTTTTTGATTTTTATTTTCCTAAGAGAAATTTTATGAATAAGGTTGCGCAGGTTAAACCTACGGAATAAGTGGTCAATTTTCCACGGAAGAATATTCAAAAACTTGATTTTATTTTTTGAAGTTAAAATTTTAAATATAACGAGAAAATTTTGTAATTTTGCAACTTACAATTTTCACATTAACAAACAATGAGTAAACCTAAAGTATTATTTGTCTCACAAGAGATAGAACCGTATCTGAAAAATACTCCGCTATCAACAATAGGAAGAAATCTCCCTCAGTATACGCAAGAGCACGGAAAGGAAATAAGAATCTTCATGCCGCGTTTTGGAAATGTAAACGAGAGACGCAATCAACTGCACGAGGTTATTCGTCTGTCGGGAATAAATCTTGTTATTGACAATCAAGATCACCCTCTTATAATCAAGGTTGCTTCGATTCCGTCCATTAGAATGCAGATATATTTCATCGATAATGAAGATTACTTTACCGAAAAAGTTGATATAACAAAAGCAGACGGCTCTTTGTTGGAAGACAACGACGAAAGAACGATGTTCTTTGCAAGAGGTGTTTTGGAGACAATAAAAAAACTTGCGTGGAAACCTGAAATCATTCATTGCTCAGGCTGGTTCTCCATGCTGTTACCTTTTTACGTAAAGCGCACTAAATACAAGGATAATCCGTTCTTTATGGAGAGCAAGGTAGTTCTTACTCTTTACGATGATGATTTCGGAGAAAGTCTTGCCGCTTCTATGTCTAAGAAGATGAAAGTTGACGGAGGAACTCAGAAAGATTGGAGATACTACAAGGAACCTACGTATCTGAACATCATGAAAGCCGCTATAAGTTACTCTGAGGGCGTTATATTGGCTTCAGACAAAGTTAATCCGGAGCTAATCGCCTTTGCAAAGGAAAATTCCAAACACATAGTGGAGTATGTTGAAGACGAAAAGGAATTGTACGCTAAAATAAATGAATATTACGATTCAATAGTGGATTTAGACGAAGATTGATAATGAAAAAAATAAATTTACTTCTCTGTATTATTGCTCTTACGGTGATTTTTTCCTGTGTCGATGAGAACGAAAAGTTAGGTCTCAGTCTTGTCAGAGAGAATTCTGCCGTCAATGTTTTGAGAGACTCTTCCACGGGGATAAGTATGGAGTCCAAAATTTTCAAAACCGACACTCTTTTAACGAACGGATTTAGGTACAACGCAGTAGGGTCGTACTACGATGCGAATTTCGGGCGCATAAGTTCGGCTGTATGCACACAAGTTGCGCTTACGTCCTCGGGAAAGAATTTTCAATCACTCGGAGAGGGGGATTCTGTGGTGCTTTCGTTGAAATACGACGGTGCTTTTACGGAAAACACTTCGGTAAGAGGAATGATGATGCACTTCAAAGTTGAGGAAATAACGGAAGAATTAAGTAAGGAGAAAACACATGTAAATGACAACGTGGAGGTTTCTCCTAATGTTTTATTCGAAGGAGATGTTAAGATAGACATGGATAATGACAACACTTCCTTTGAAGGTGACACGAATACATATCTTCCTCATCTGAGACTGAAACTTTCAAACGAATTTCTTAATAGGCTACAAAACAGCACCTTTGCAGACAACAACAGTTTTATGGAAGAAATCAAGGGCTTGAGAATTTCAGCCACCAACACGGACAGCAAAGGTATGATAATATATTTTGATTTGACCGCCGAAAATTCAGGACTTACTTACTACTATCACACAGAGAGCGGAAAGAATTATAATTACAAGATGACTTTTCCTACCGAAACGGTGCGTTTTATGCAGGTTAAATACGATTATTCCAACTCCCGACTGTCCTCTCTTGCCGCTTCGGAGGAAATAGATGCAGATGAATATATGTTCTTATCCTGTTTGGGTATGGCGGAAATAAAATTGGATATAAAAGAATTTGACTCATGGTACAACAGAGATTCTGTCAAAGGACGAATAATAAACAAGGCTGAATTAATCCTTCCTGTTGCTGATATATCAGGAGATAAATTCACTTACCCTTCTTCGATGCAATGCTACAGAAAAACGTCTGACGGCACCATATACTTGTTGCGTGACGAGACAATAGCGAGCAGCCTTAACGCCGTGCCTTATTATGACTCCACTATCAATGCTTACAGAGTCCAAATAACGTCTTTCATACAGGGTTACATAAACAAGAACTACGATGATTTAACTCTGTATATTGTTCCTTCAATGCGCGGAAGGGACAACACCGACAGAGGCTACAACAGAAGAAATTCCATAAACAGAGTGGTCTTAAACGGAGTTAATTATTCAAATCCCGACAAGCGTCCAAAGTTAAACATCACTTATTCCAACGTCGGCAAAAACTAAACTTTTTTTTCAAATTATGAAACGATATATTGTATTGTTTGCAGTCCTCTTTGCCGTTTATTTTTCACAGGCACAGGACACCGTATCAGTAATTGAGTATTGGGATAACGGAAAATTGGCTACCCAAGGCTACAGAACAAAGGCTGACAAATTGAAAACAGGCCGTTGGACTTACTATTACGACAACGGAAAGACAGAGAGAACGGGAGAATACAATGAAAAAGGTTGGAAAATCGGCGTTTGGAAGTATTTTTTCAAAAACGGCAAACTGAAAAAACAGGAAACATTCACAGGAGACGGAGAGAACCTTGCCTACTATGATAACGGACAACTGTATTTCTCCTGCTTGGTAAAAGACGGTAAAAAACAAGGGGACTACAAGGAATATTTCAAAAGCGGAAACAAAAAGATGCAGGGCAGATACCTCAACGACGAACTTGAGGGCGAAGTAATATTTTGGTACAACAACGGAAACACGGATATGAAAGGTTCTTTGCTGCACGGAAAGAAAAACGGAAAATGGGAATATTTCTACATGGACAGCGGAAACAAAGAAAGCGAGGGTTCATACATAGAAGACAAGGAGAACGGAACTTGGACTTATTACTATGAAACAGGGGAAAAATGGCGTGAAGGCGACTACCGCAACGCTATGCGTGAGGGTCTGTGGAAGACTTTCTACGAAAACGGCAACATTCTCCACAAAGGCACTTACATAAACGGAAAAGAAGAAGGTATTTGGGATAGTTACTTTGAGGACGGCAAATTGCAGATGAGGGGTTCTTTCTCTAAAGGACAGATGACAGGAAAATGGGAGATGTTTAATGCCGACGGGTCCAAGAAAACCATAGTCAGTTACCTTGACGGAGTGAAAAACGGAACGGAAAGCCTCTATACGGAAAACGGAGAACTGTATCAGAAAGCCGATTACTCCAACGGCCAACTCAACGGCAGATGGGAGAAATATTATAACGGAAATCCTATAGAGAAAGGCTCGTATTCCGACGGTGTAAAAACAGGTCAGTGGATTTTCTTCGACGATAGGGGAAACAAAGTCAGAGAACAATCCTTCAAAGACGGCAAACCCGACGGCAAATGGACGGAATATACTTTCGGAAACAAGAAACTCTCTGAGGGAGAATACAAAGAAGGACAACGCAGCGGCGTTTGGCGTTTCTATGACAAAGACGGAAAGATTATAAACGAAATAAAATATTAATCCTCTTATGAAAGAATTTCTTAAACTCTTAGGTTGGCAGAGTTTGGTTTTGGTTTTAATCCTTTCACTCATACTCAGAATGAGTATAACTCTTCCTTTCTACGGTCAGTATTTCAGTTTCACCGTCGTTCCCTCTTCGGATTACCTGCTTTTCACTTTCGCTCTTATGCTCATGACGGCTTCTCTCAATGTTATCTGCTCATATTATGACACCAAAATGGCGGATATTCTTGCTAAGACGGAGACTTTGGACAACGGAAAAAAACTCAGAATGTTTTGGCTCTTTGCCATAATAGGCGTAGCCGCCCTTTCATATCTTTCCGTTAAATACTACGTTTGGCAAATAGGCGCATTGGCGCTTGTTTTTGAACTTTCGGCTTATAGTTATGCACTTAAATTCAAACGTATGGCAATATTGGGCAATCTTAACATTGCCTTTCTTTATGCACTTTTGGTTTTCATGCCTTTCTTACTTGAACTCTTTGCCTTTACCCATTACCAAGGGGAGACCTTACTGAGAATGCCTGCTTCGGCATGGCAAATCTACTTCTGGTTATTTTCATTCTTTGCCGCATTTGTTTTTTTGCTTACTTTTATACGCGACCTTACGGCGGACCTTGCAAACATTGAGGAAAACAAACGTGACGGCTTCGAAACCTTTGCAGTAAAATACGGAGAGAAGAGAACCGATACTCTTTTGATTGTTCTCTCTGCCGCCTTTGTTCTTCTGAATGCCTTTGCTTTGTTTAAATTCAGATACTTTTTAGATACAATCCAAATAGGCACACTTGTCATCATCAACATACTTCCTTTTGTCTACTATGTCTATAAACTTTTGACGGCAAAGCGTTCCGAAGAGACAGTCACTCTTTATCAATTCCTCGGAATGATATACATATCGCTGGTTTTCACAATACAATTTACCGGAAATATCTTTACAATAAATGCAAACTAAAGACCTGTTGGCTTTTCGCATTCTTCTCAACAGCCGTTCGCCGAGGCGAAAGCAAATTTTGGAACAAATAGGCTTTGAAACAAAAGTTGTACATACGCAAACAAACGAAACTTTTCCTGCAACATTGCGGGCAGAAGAGATACCTGTTTTTCTTTCCGAAAAAAAATCCCTTGCCTACAAGGAACGGATAGGAGAAAAGGAAATCCTGTTATCGGGTGACACCATGGTTTTTCTCGATGATGAAGCCTTAGGTAAGCCAAAAGACGGAGCAGATGCTTTTCTTATGCTTAAGAAACTTTCGGGCAGAAAACATTCCGTTGTTTCCGGATGCACTCTGAGGACGGAAGACAAATCCGTTTCTTTTTTTGAAAAAACCGATGTTTATTTTAAGCATCTTTCCGATGAAGAAATAAACTACTACATACAGAAATACTCACCTTTGGACAAAGCAGGAGCATACGGAATACAAGAATGGATAGGTATGACAGGCATAGAGAAAATAGACGGAGACTACTACAATGTAATGGGTCTTCCTACAGCCTCTCTGTTTGAAAACCTGAAGAAAATAATTTATTAATCCGTCATTTATGAATGAATTTTTCACCACGGTTAATGTTCCGTCTTCGCCCTATAAGATTTCACATCGAGACAATATTCTTTTAATCGGTTCTTGCTTCACCGACGAAATAGGCAGCAAATTCTCACAACACGGTTTCTCAACTTTGAGAAATCCTTTCGGCATTTTGTATAACCCTCTTTCTATCGCAGTTTGCTTGGAGAGAACGGCAAAAAAAGAATTTTTCACTGAGCAAGACTTAATAGAATCCAACGAATACTTCTACCTCTTTTCCGCTCACGGCGACTATAGGGGAAAAACTAAAGAGGGTTGCCTCAATGCCATAAACGAAAGCATAGAAGAGGCTCACTCTTTTTTGCAAAAAACCGATTATATCTTTCTTACTCTCGGCACAAGTTGGACCTATTGGTACAAACCTTTAAACTACCTTATGGGAAACTGCCACAAGGTGGATTCCAAACTTATAGAAAGAAAACTAAGTCCCCATACCCTTTCGGCACAAAGACTTTTAGAAGCAGAGGAAGTTCTCAAAAACGCTCTTCAAAAGGAGTTTAAAATCATTTTTACTCTTTCTCCTATTCGCCATTGGAGAGAAGGCTACAGGGACAACCTCATCTCCAAGTCTCATCTTACACTTGCCATAGAGGAAATGACTTGTAGGGAAAACATCTCTTACTTTCCATCTTACGAAATAGTTATGGACGAACTCAGAGACTACAGGTTCTATGCCGAAGATATGATTCACCTCAACTCCTCTGCCGTTAATCACATCTGGAAAAAGTTTTCCGACACCTATTTCAGCGAAGAAACCAAGGAGTTAAACAAACGTTTCCGCAAACTCTTTACCATGCAGAACCACAGGCCGATTAACCCCGATACGCTTGCATATCAGCAACATCTGAGCAAGACAGAAAATCTGAAAACAGAATTACAACAATATACTTGTCTGAATCTGTAAAACTGAAACATTCTTTTTTATGAAACCAAACTTTCTTGAAATATGCGTAGACTCCATTGACTCCGCCCTTATTGCACAAAAAAGCGGAGCAGACCGAATAGAACTCTGCGCAAATCTCTCTGAAGGAGGCACTACCCCCTCTTTCTCCATGATAAAAAAAGCCAAGGAACTCCTTAACCTTGATATTGCGGTGATGATTCGTCCCCGCTCAGGAGACTTTCTCTACAATGATACGGAGTTTTCCCTTATGAAAGAAGATATTCTTCTTTGCAAGGAAACGGGAGTTAAGGCCGTAGTCTTCGGGCTGCTTACCGAGAACGGAAAAGTTGATATACCACGCACACAAGAACTTGTCTGCTTGGCAAAACCCTTAGATGTTTGTTTCCACAGAGCCGTTGATATGACCGAGGACTACTTCGGCGCCATTGAAGACATTATCCGATGCTCCTGCACAAGGATTCTCACCTCAGGACAGGAGAACAAAGCCATAGACGGTTTAACAAGGATAGCCGAGGCTCAAAACTTATTCTCCCGAAAGATAGAAATAATGGCAGGAAGCGGCGTAAACGAATTTAATGCAGAGGAAATAGTAAAACGAAGTAAAATAAACAATATCCACTTCTCGGCAAAGAAGACAGAGGAAAGCAAGATGATTTTCCGCCACGGAAGAGTGAGCATGGGAGGAAAGGATTTCAATGAATATTCTATCAGAACAGTCGATGCAGAGCAAATAAAAAAAGTCAGAGAGATATTAAACAACCTGCAAACCAAAGAAAATAACCATTTTTTTAAGACTTAAAATACAAGAAGATAAAAGGTAAGATAATAAAACGAAGTTTCAGCAAACTGAGATTTGATTTCAGCGCAGCGAAACTTCGTTTTTTTTTGCTGACACGAAGTTTTATTTTGCCTAGATTTGCTTTCACTGAAAAGAAAGGTGGTTTTCCTCTTTCTGCAAAAATATTTTCGGGGTTTTATTTTGCAATTCCGTTGAAATAATATAATTTTGCATCTGCTAAAATCAAGGGAACTTAAGATGCAAAACAGACAAAGATATATTACAATCAACAATGCTGCAACCACCTCATTGCCTTATGCTTATGGGGGGGGGTAAATCTTAGGTCCTATACAGATATATAAAAGCACAAACAGAACTGCTCAGTTTTGTTTGTGCTTTTTTTAGTTATGGATTAAAAAATAAAATATAAACAAACCAAATTGTATAACTTAAAAATTTAAAAACACAATGAAAAAATTAACAAAATCTTTATTGACCTTGTTGCTAATAACAACTATGTTGCATACTGCCAATGCGCAGGAAAGATTAGGCACATTGAATGGAAGCTATACAAGCGTCCTTCCTGCTATGTTCTCAGCAGATAATTCTCCGCATTTTCTTATTAAAGGAGGAAATGCTTGTTATGTTTATGATTTAGACTTAAATCTTCAACATTCTGTGACTTTTCCAGAAATCGATACTATAACAACGCATTATAGATATGAATATTTTGATTCCGAAACAAATGAATGGGTATTCGCAACAGAGGGGTCTTCGATCCAAGAAGTTGATAGAGTTTCTGTTTGGTTCTTTAATATAGATGAAACAGGGCATATGCTTTATAACGAATATCCGATGTATGTCACACAAACCTTGTTTAATGACGATGAAAGTTACGAATATTTCACCCATTATTCTCCTTACATTGTGTGGGATACCAATCTTTGGGAAGAGGACGTTCGTTCTATTGAAGAAGACGTGATTTTTCAAGGTTATCAAATAGTTTCTGAAAATGGAAATGTTGTCGCAACTTTTAGCACTGACGAAGGCTACCGTACTTATGGTGATGATGAGGTATCAATCTTCCGTATGAACGGGAATTATTACATAATATTCTTAGAAACTCCAATTAATCACGCTGATGAGATAATAGAGTATAAACAAGTTGTTTACCGCATAGAAAGTGCAAACTCTTCTTCTCTTCCTGTTATATCAAGAGTTGATTCGGAGTTTCCTATTATGGTAAGACCTACTCTCAATGACAGAAGCGGCGAGTTTGTAATCTCTTTGTCTGAAAGTGACAACCTAAAAGAAATAAAAGTTACTGACAATCAAGGAAGAATAGTAAAAGTTCTGCCTGTACGTCAAGGTGAAAAAGAAATACGCATTCCTGCTAATGAATTGAGCAAAGGAATGAATATCATCAATGCCAGCAGTCATAAAGGCAAATATCAAAGTAAAGTGATAGTAAAATAAGTCTCTGTTTCAGAAATACAATAGCAGATATGCGGTGTAACGTTGTTGCACCGCATATCTTTTTTTGCCATAATATCAGCACAAAAGGAAAAGAAAATAATATAAGCCTCAGTTTTGCATTTCCATTGCTTACTTTTCGGCACACGGAAGTAAATAATATATTTCCGCCCTCTGAACTAAAAAGCAATAACACAAAAAAAGAAGAGAATTAAAGTGATAAATACCGACTTTAATTCTCTTTCTCAACTCAATAAAGATTTTATCTCAAACAGATTTTATTATGCTTCCTCTTGTTTTTTTGAAATCTTGATTAATACATCGTTCTTTGAGACGTTTTGATTTGCTGATATGTTAATCTTTTCAACCACTCCGTCTATATCAGAACAAATCTTGTTGTCCATTTTCATTGCATGAAGAATACAAAGCGGCTGTCCCTTCTTCACTTGCTCACCTTCCTTTACCAGAACGTCCATAATAGTTCCCGGAATAAAAGCATAAACCTCACCTGCCTCAACCTCAATGTATAATTGTCTGTAATGTTTTCTTTGATTTTCTGCCATAGTTTTTCTCTCCTTTTATTTATTAGAATGGTGGTAGACCATGTTTCTTTGTCGGATTGTTTACCTGCTTGTTAGCCGAAACTTCCAAAGCGTGAAGCACATATTGGCGCGTCTCATTCGGTTGTATTACCGCATCCACATAGCCATACGATGCTGCAACATACGGATTTGCAAATTTCTGACGGTATTCGTCTATCTTTTCTTTACGTGTCTTTGCAGGGTTTTCTGATTCCTTTATCTCCTTACGGAAAACTATGTTAGCAGCTCCTTCAGGCCCCATAACAGCTATTTCTGCCGTCGGCCATGCAAAAACAAAATCGGCTTTAAGGTGAGAAGAACACATAGCAATATAGCCACCGCCGTAAGCCTTACGCAGAATAACCGTTATCTTAGGAACAGTCGCTTCGGAATAAGCGTAAAGTATCTTCGCACCGTGGCGTATAACTCCTGCATGTTCTTGGTCTATACCCGGAAGATAACCCGGCAAGTCTTCCAAAGTTACAAGCGGGATATTGAAAGCATCACAGAAACGGATAAATCTTGCAGCCTTATCCGAAGCATTGCAATCCAATACACCTGCCATTGCTCCCGGCTGGTTTGCAACAAAGCCTACGGTGTTTCCTTCCATACGTGCAAAGCCTATAACTATATTCGGAGCAAACAACTGCTGAACTTCCAAAAATTCAGAGCCGTCTGACATGGCTTTTATTATGTTTCTTACATCATAAGGCTGAGCAGGGTCTGACGGAAAGATAGAGTTCATCTTGTAGTTTCTTGTATCGGGTTTCTTAGACGAAAAGGATTCCGCTTTCTTTCCGTTGTTCCAAGGAATGTAAGTAAACAATGTCTTTATCTGTTCAAAACATTCCTGCTCACTTTCAGCAAAGAAATGTGCATTACCCGATATTTCCGCATGAACTCTTGCTCCGCCTAAGTCTTCTTTTGAAATCTCTTCGCCGAGAACTGTCTTGATAACGTCAGGGCCTGTAATAAACATATTGCTTATTTTATCCACAACGAAGACAAAGTCTGTCAAGGCAGGGGAATAAACAGCTCCGCCGGCACAAGGGCCAAGTATGACGGAGATTTGAGGTATCACTCCCGAAGCCATAGTGTTTCTGTAAAAAATATCGCCGTATCCTGCTAACGCATTGACACCTTCCTGTATTCTTGCACCGCCCGAATCGTTGATTCCTATAATTGGAGTCTTCAATTTCATAGCATGGTCCATTATCTTACAGATTTTCTGTGCATGCATGTAACCTAAAGAACCTCCTGCAACGGTAAAATCCTGCGCATATATGCAAACAGGGTAGCCACTGATAGTTCCTGTACCCGTAACTACACCATCACCCGGAAGAATCTTCTTATCCATATCAAAATCTTTGCCTGAATGCTGGACAAAGAGGTCATATTCGTGGAAAGAACCTTCATCCAAAAGAGCGAGTATTCTTTCCCTTGCAGTCATTTTGCCTGTCGCTTTCTGCTTTTCAATAGCCTTTTCGCCACCTCCTTGCAAAGCAACCTGCATCCTCTTTTTCAAATCTTGTGTTTTACTGTTTATTGACATTTTACAAAAAATTTAGTCCATAATTTAAAACATTTAGATTGCAAAATTAATCTTTTTTTTGCTAAAGACTTCTTTTTTAATAAAAAAATAAGAAGTTTATAAAAACCAAGGGCAAATAAATCTGCATTTATTTGCCCTTTCTAAATATCATAATACTAAGTCACTGCGGCAGTTCCAAATTTTATTTCACTGCCGTTTGATTTTTTATCAACCTGTTATTGTATTGTTGGATCATTGCTTGGGTAAGTCTTGTATGTTTTTTTGTTATATCGGGATTTTGCTTTGATATGTCATTACGCATATCGGCATCCGTCTTAGCATTAAACAATTGCGTATCGTATCCTTCACGGTATTTGCTTACGTAATCGCCGAGCATAAGTATGTATTCTCCGTTTGAGAAATAGATATAAAAATGAGGCTTCGGCGAAAATATACTTTGACCGAATGCAAATACAGGTTGCTCTATGTGAAGCAAATCACATAAGGTCGGATATATATCTGTCTGCTGCATAGTCAAAGAAGTCATCTCGCCGTGTTTCATCTTAGGAGAATAAAATATAATAGGTATACGGTAAAGTCCCAAAGCCGTCTGAAATTCTTTAGTTCCTGTCAAAGCACTGTGGTCTGCAGTGATAACAAACAAAGTGTTATCATACCAAGACTGTTTTTCAGCATATTCAAAGAAACGTTTCAAGGCATAATCCGTATATCCCACGGTCTCATGTACTATAAGCGTACCCTTAGGGAAGCGACCCGTATGCTGAGACGGAATAGTGTAAGGGTGATGCGAAGAAAGAGTGAAAACATTAGCAAAAAACGGTTCTTTTGTTTCGCTTATCTTTCTGCCCATGTATTGTAAGAAAGGTTCATCAAATATTCCCCAATTACCGTCATAGTCTTTGTTGTCATTGTATTCATCTTTGCCGAAGTAGTTTTCATAACCCACGTGATTGGTAAAAACATTAAAATTCATGGTTCCGTTATAGCCTCCGTGATAAAAAGCAGTCGTGTAGCCGTTTTCTTTTAAGGTTGAAGCTATTGAGCCTAAACGGTTCTCGCTGTAAGAAGATGTTATATAACTTTCTTCATTGAGCAAAGGCATTGAGGAAACTATGGCAGGGATACCGTCAATGGAACGTTTGCCGTTTGAATAACCTTGGAACACTAATGAATTTGCCGCCAAGGAATCCAAAAACGGGGTATAGGTTTCTCCGTTTTTGTTGTAAGCAGACAAATATTCGGCAGCATAACTCTCTATGATAATAAGAACAACATTTGTTTTCCCTGCTTGCAAAGGCTCACTGAAAAGGGTATCTGCCCAAACCGTATTATTGGGTTGCTGAATAGGTGAGAATATCTCTGCAAGTTCTTTTTCTGAAAAATAATTCTTAGGTTCCAATGCTGCCTTACCTATAGTTCTGTATAAAGTATAAGGAGTGTTCAATACCAAAGCGGTATTCTGAGTCGAAGCATAGTCGGAGGCTTGCAAAAGTCCCATAGGCCGATACTGAAATCCGCCTCTTTGAAATATGAATAAAACGGCAACGGACAACACAAAAACTATACTTTGCCGTACAATACTTTTGCAGGATAAAGTTTCGGAGTTTATAGTTATACGTTTTCTTGCCTGCCAATCAACAAAGTAAAGAACAATATTAAGTATAACAAAAATAAGAACAATATGCCAATAATCACGGAGAAACTGCGGAACTAAGGAATTAAAATCCCCTCCCACGCCTAAATAATTAAAAATATCAAAAGTTAATCTCTTGAAAGTAAAACGAAAATATCCGCAATCAATAAGGTTGCTTATCAAAATAAACTCAACACCTATAAAATACAAAATTGAAGTTATAACTTTAAACCATTGTTTTGACTTAATAGGAAGAGGTAACAATGCAAAAAATAGATAAGGCGCAAGAAAGACACTGAGAGTTGAAAGAGAGAAGCGAAGATTTCCCAATGCGATACGGCAAAAATCTCCGAACGAATTAACGGCAAAAAGCGAAGAGTTTAAGCAATAGAAAACTATCTGAGTAACAAACAGCAGCAAAAGAGCAAAAACATATCTGAAAATAATTTGTTTGTATATGGGTTTCATAAATTTAACTTATTTTTTCTTAGGTTTATAATTTGAATGTTGAAGTATGCTTGCATTATCCTTGATTTTCATAAGGGAATCCACACTTATATCATTCTCTTTCATAAAAGCATCCACTATCTTATAGCCTATGTAGTTTCCTACTCTTGCAGGCGAATTGCTCAGACCTTTAGTCTCAGGTCCTTCTGCAATAAGCGAAAGATATTTAGAGCGGTCCGTATCATACAACAGTTTATTTTGAATAATAAATGCCCATATATGCTCCTCGTTTTTCTCAACCCAAAGCATTTGTTCTTTGTCATACCTCAATATTGTATTCAAAGAATAATTAGGAAGCAATTTTCCTACAAGGTAAGAAAACTTTCCGTCCTCTATTATGCAGTCTAACAGACTTCCTTCCCCGCTGAGAGAATACAATGGCAAAGAGGCAAAGGTATGATTCAAAAGATACATACGCATAAAATCAGGTGCTATAAATTCTTTACCAAGACTAAGTCTCATATATTTAGGATACTGTTTATAATAAGGATGTTCCGCAAGTTTATTTAAAGCATACACGTCAAGGGCTATTGCATAATAGGACGTATCATTCATATATACTCTGTTAGTATAGCCATAGTCATAATCAGCTCCTCCAAGTATGAGCGTGTAAACATTTTCCGGCAAAGAGGTTTGAGGATATATATCCTTAAGTCTTGCAAAGGCTGAAGTCAAATCCTTACTCAAAAAATCAAGATTAGGAAATTCCTTCTCCACAATATTCTGTACCTTCTGCATATCTTTATCTAACACCATGGACATTACTATGTCCATATACTCTTTGTCAGTAAGAGGCATCTGAAACATATCAGGGTAGTCTTTCTGCAAAGCAATAAGATGTTCTTCCAAAGTTTTCACGGGTTTAGAGAACAAAGCACGGTCGAAACGTTTGAATGTAATAATTTTTTCCGTATTTGCGTTGTCATAAAACTTTCTTGGCCCTTTGTCTTCTCTTTTACACGAAACAAAGAAAAGCAAAAAACACAGAACATATATTATTTTTCTTGCATTCATTCTAAGTCTTATTTTAATCTTTCTTTGTAATACCAAGTTTCTTTATTCTTTAGGAACATTGACTTTTACTCTCCGCTTTTTGAGTTGGCATCAACATACTTTCTCCACTTATCCAAAACCTGTGCCATATCGTTTGGCAACTGCGAAGAAAAGAAAACATTTTCTTTTGTGGCAGGATGCTGAAAGCCAAGCGTAGTTGCGTGCAGTGCTTGTCTCGGAAGAATATCGAAACAATTAAGAATAAACTGCTTATATTTAGAAAAAGTAGTTCCTTTTAATATTTTGTCACCTCCGTATGTAGAATCATTGAAAAGAGGATGCCCTTCGCTTTTCAGATGCACTCTTATCTGATGTGTTCTTCCCGTTTCCAAGTTACACTGCAAAAGAGTTGTGTATCCGAACCTCTCTTTAACTTTCCAATGCGTAACAGCATGCTTGCCTATCGAAGAATCGTCGTACGCTGCCATTATCTTCCTGTCCTTTTGGTCGCGTGCTACGTTCCTGTCTATTGTTCCCTCATCTTCGGAAAAGTCTCCCCAAACAAGGGCAGTATAAGTCCGCTCTATAGTATGATAATAGAATTGCTTGGCAAGAAGAGTCTGAGCAGTCTCATTTTTTGCCACGACAAGCAGACCTGTTGTGTCCTTATCAATACGGTGAACCAAAAGAGGATGTGTTTCTTTTGAGGCAGTGTGTTGAAAATGCCATTCCAGAGCATTAACAAGCGTACCGTCATAATTGCCGTATGCCGGGTGGACAACCATTCCCGCAGGTTTGTTTACAATAAGCAAGTCATCATCTTCGTAAATAATATCCAATGGTATTTGCTGAGGGATTATTTCTATCTCCCTCGGCTCCGTGGTAAGAAAGACTTGTATAACGTCATTCGGCTTTACCTTGTAATTAGGCTTAACACTCTTAGAATTAACCTTAATACAATCGGCGTGAGCTGCTTGTTGTATCTTATTACGTGAAGCATTCTCTATCCTAACCATTAAATATTTGTCAATCCTTAAAGGAGACTGACCTTTGTCTACAACAATGCGGTAATTCTCATATAGTTCCTCTGTGTTTAATTCGCCTGTCATTTGGATATTATGAGTTTTTGTGTTTGTCCGTCAATGTTTATTATATACACTCCCCCATTTAAAGAGGAAAGGTCTAAGATTTCGGAATCCGAGTACAGGAGTTGGCGTCCCGTAAGGTCGAAAACTCTGACAGAAGGTTTGTCACACCCTTCAATATGTATAAAATCCTGCGCCGGATTAGGATATATTTTTATCTTTTCTTTGTCTTGCACCGTCATTAAGCCGACTGACTTGTAACCAAAATAAGGTCTAATCATCAAAGCCCCTTTTATAAAGGATTGTTGCCAGTCTACACCCGGCGATATCTTAGAATAAGTAAAAGCAGAAGCGTCATTATTGCGGTCAAATGCAATATTGATATAGTTTCCTTTATCCTTAATCTCCAAAGATACAAAGAAAATCCCCGGATTTAAAACAATAGGTTCATCAAGAACATATCTCGTAAACTTATTCAAAGAATCCGCATTAGGAAGCATTCTGTCAGACTTATATATCAAAGAAGAGGGTTTGCCTGTGGCAACATCGGCTTTCCAAATGCAGAGATAAAAATAACGTCTGTCATTTGTGTCGCTGTTATTCGTCTTATTGAAACAAATATCTACTGCATTGAGAGTATCAGTCACGTTAAGAGAAAAGCCCAAAGCAAGGTTGCTTCCTTTGAGAGGATTAATTCCGTAACCGCCTTCGCCTGTCCCGTCATCATAAGCAAAAAAGTCTGAAAATATCTGATGATATACTACCGTGTCATTAGCAGACAAATCGTCTTGACCTACACCCTGCTGAACGATGTGCGTAATAGTGAAATCCGTAGGCTGCGCCATGGCAGGGAAAGCAAACTGCACGGGAGGTTTACTGTGATTTTCCGATTCTTGAAAAAGAAGTGTGGAAATAAAGGGTGAAATATTTTCAAAACCTCCGTCATAGGAAGCAATAATATTAGAATTTCCGTCCTTGACTTCATACTTATAAGAAGAGGAAAGAGCATTGGAAGAAAGGTTTATTATCTTCATATCCAATGAATCTTTCATCATGGAGGGCAAATATTGTTTATAGGGAACGCTTGTAAAATTTTTCAGAAGCGAAGCCGCAGGATTGACAAAAGCAATATCATTAAAAACTCTGTCTTCACAGGTTCTGTTGCAATCAATGTAAACATAGTCTATATTCCATTGGTCACAATTTATCACATAGTTATCATCGGGGTTGGAATCCAAAGACGCATAGTTCAGAAACCTGAACTTGAAGAACTTATTCAAATATTTGCTTTCGTTAATCGGTATAAGGACATATCTGAAATAAGAACTGTCCGATGCAAAAATAGAATCCACTCCCGTACCTCTCATACTCCAAACATCATTCCAAGAATTATCCTCTGCACAATAAAACTGCAAAACCAAAGAATCCTTTGTCGAAGGCTGTGAACCTATTCTTTCCCACAATTCTCCCATACCTCCTCCGGGCTGAACGAAGAAAGAAAGATATATTGAGTCGGCCAATGTCAATGCTCTCTTAGAAGGAGTGTTCAGAGAGTCCAATCGGATATAGACCGAACAGAGAGTATCCCCTACAAAGCCCAATGAATTAGCACCGGGATAAAGATTACCCTCCCTGTCTACTGCATCAAGGGTAACAACACCCACAGATGGAGGCAGATATTGATAATTATGATTAACAAAACAATTTTCACCTACCCACAAATCAACATTCGGAACACCCTCATAAGAAGAAAAATCATCTAAAAAAGGAAGAAATTTCTCTTGAGCCGAAGACAGACTTGCGCTGAGAAAAAATAGCACAAGCATCGACAAACCTATTATCCCCTTATTTCTTCTTTTCATTCCATTCCGCCGTCGTTTACCTCGTCAATAATAATTTGTTCTTCTATTGCCGAGTTTATATCTTCCTGTACCTCAATTTGAATTTTTTCTTTCTCAAACTGATTTATCTTTTCTCTGTATTTGCTTTTGCTTCCGTCCATAAAGTTAAGCGAAATACTTGTTCCGAGAGTTACATTCTTAGCCAAAGGAGAATAAGACACCACTCTCATATTTTCGCCCTCTTTCTTACCGTCATATTGTTTAAATCCCACATTGAGGCCTGCTTTCCATAAGAGTATCTCTGCATCTTTCTCTGTTTTGCCGAGCAAATCCGGTATCTTGACCGTTGCTGTCGTAGACGGCACTTCTACAATCAAATCAACGGCTTCGCCACTCTGAATATCAGCACCCGACCTTATTCTCTGCCCTTTAAATTTCTGTTCAACGACAAAACCGTTGCTCACTATATCAGCAGGTCTGAACATCAGAGTACCTATTTTAAGTCCTTTATCCACAAGACTTTGAACAGCAGTCTTAAGAGACAGGTTCTCACAATTAGGCATTGACACTATCTCTCCTGCCGTCGCCGTAACGGTAACGTATATCTTTCTGCCTTTTTTTACCATTGAACCTGCATAAGGGTCTTGTGTTATGATTAGACCCGGTTTCAAATCCTCTCTGTAAACAGAATCTATAATAACAAGTTCAAACAATCTCATCTCATCGCTTTGCGCCACATCGGAATAAAGACTGTCGGTTATCTTAGGAACTTCGTATTCCTTACCGTGGCGTGTGTAAATCTTCAATAGCTGCATTACTATAAAGAGTAATGCAAAGAAAGAAAGGATAATAAGCAACAGATGCTTAAAAAAGGCTTTGCTTTTCAAAAAATTTCCTAATCCCATGGACAATCAACTTAGTTGTTCCGTTCAAAAAAAACTTTAGTTTCTCCTGCTTGCACCCAAATACATCATAACATAATAAAGCAAGGTCGCCAAAGAAGACAAAGCTGCAACAATGTAAGTATAGGCTGCAAGTCTCAGCGCCCGCCTTGCTTTAGGGTGCGACTGCGGAGAGGTGACTGCATGTCTGTCCAACCAGACTAAAGCACGCTGAGAAGCGTTTATTTCTACCGGAAGAGTAACAAAAGAGAATAGGGTTGTAAGTGCAAATAAAACTATACCCACAAGCAAGAGTTGAGGAAAAACTCTCAAAAGCAACATTCCTGCAAGCAAGACCCAAGACAACCATTGGCTGGCAAAACTTACCACAGGCACAAGACGGCTTCTCATCATCAACCAAGAGTAGGCCGTAGCGTGCTGAACGGCGTGTCCGCACTCGTGAGCGGCAACTGCTGCCGCAGCAACAGAATTGCCATTGTAGACATCACGGCTCAAATTCAAGGTCTTGTTGGTCGGATTGTAGTTATCAGTCAGTTGCCCCTCTATACAAGTAACCGTAACATCATATATATCGTTATCTTTCAGCATTTTCTCAGCCACTTCCTTACCTGTAAGATTACCTTGCGTCGGAATGGAAGAATAATTTTTGAAAGCCTTTTTCAAAGAAGAACTTACAAGCCAACTTATCAAAGCAGTACCGATAAAAAGCACCCAATAAAGTGCATTTGTTCCCATCATAGCAGTTGTTCCTATCATACTGTACACATTTTTATTTCTCTTATTAACGCAAAATGAAGCCTTTTTATTGTAAAACAAAGTATCAAAACATCAAAATCAAGTTTTTTAACAACAACTCCCTCTTCCCTAAAAATAAAACGAAGTCTCAAAATTATCAAAACGAAGTTTTTAATAGTTAAAATATCATCTCATAAACTCAGGTTTTAATATCAAGAAAATAAAACAAAGTCTTATAAAACTGAAATTTGATTTCAAATTATCAAAACGAAGTTTTTAACCGTTGTATTTATACTTCACAAAATCAAGTTTAAACATCAAGAAAATAAAACGAAGTTTCAGAAAAATAAAACGAAGATTCGCTGCGCTGAAATCAAATCTCAGTTTGATGAATCTTCGTTTTATTTTTTCGCTTCTTAATTAGGTGGTTTTTAAGGGTTTTTGTCTCAGTCGGAGTGTGGGGTTTGTCTGTGTGTTTCGTGTTATAAAAAGAAAAGGTTGCCGACTTTGGGTCGGCAACCTTAGTTAGTGATTTATCTTATCTGTAAGTTAGAAGACTATTTCTTGATAAGTTTTTCCGTCCTTACAGCATTCGCAGTCTGTATCCGTACATAGTAAACGCCGCTTGCAAGGTTCGTCGTCTCTATCTCTGCTATCTCGCTGCCCTTAGCAAGTTTCGTAGTAGAGATTACTTTTCCCTGTTGGTCGGTTACT
>JAFVAP010000177.1 GCA_017480455.1 Bacteroidales bacterium
CTACATAAAGATTATCTACAAAATACATAAGCTGAAGCATCTTTTTAGTCTCCTTACTCAAAGAAGGGCTTTGTGCAATCAAAAATCCGCAAGCCAATAACGATATTATAAAGGACAAACTTTTTTTCATAGTATTTTAAAATATTATAATTTATTCAACGTTAATTATAGGGTAATAACGAGACTAAGTCTTTTTTATTGCAAAAAACTCTTTGCTTTTGAGCATTCAAAGAATTGATTTAACAAAAGAATAAAACAGACTTAGCAAAAAAAAGAAAGCATCATTATGGACATTTATTTACTGATATTTGCCGTGCAAACGGTCTTGGTTTTCTTCGGTTTGTTCGGAATATTCAAAAAAGCAGGCTATTCGGGTTGGATTTCCCTTATACCTTTTTATAATATATGGGTAACAACAAAAATAATCAACAAGAAGATTTCTTGGTTTTTCTATTGTCTAATCCCTTTTCTGAATGTTTTTTCAATAATTCTCGTTTTCGTTGAGTTTGCTAAATGCTTCCGAAAGTACTCTCTTTGGTACCAAGTCCTTGTTGCGCTGTTTCCTTTCATTATGTTACCGATTTTAGGTTGGTCTCCAAGAGAAGAATACGCAAATCCGAAAGATTTACCCGAACATAAGGTAGGAGTAATCAGAGATTGGGCCGATGCAATCATCTTTGCTGTCATTGCAGCAACGATAATAAGAACATTCTCTTTTGAAGCCTACAAGATACCTTCTTCTTCCATGGAAAAATCTCTTTTAGTCGGAGATTTCCTTTTTGTAAGCAAGATGACGTATGGCCCGAGAATTCCCATGACTCCTATTTCCTTCCCTTTGGTTCACAATACTCTACCGCTTAGTTCTGCAAAATCATATATTGAATCCATACATCTCAAATACCATCGTTTACCGGGCTTCGGCAAGATAAAGAGAGGCGATGCCGTGGTTTTCAATTTTCCCGACGGAGACACGCTTTCCACCCGTTTTCAAAGCAATGAGAGTTACTATGCCTTAGTAAGAGATTACGGAAGGGAAGTAGTATGGTCAGACAAAGAAAAATTCGGAGATATTATTTCAAGACCCGTAGACAAGAGAGAAAACTTCATAAAACGCTGTATTGCACTGCCGGGAGAGACTTTGGAAATCAAGAATGCCCAAGTTTACATCAACGGCAAGGCAATAGAGAGTCCGAAAGATTATCAACTGACCTACGCCATCAGAATAAAGGACGGATACTTTATTAACGAAAAAGAATTGTTGAATATAGGCGTTTCATTGGAAGATATGGAACTAATGAACTATTATACCTATATTCCTTTAACCAAAAGGCAAATAAACATACTCAAGAATAATAACTACGTCATCTCCATAATGCCTTTGGACGACAAAGAAAGCAATTTCGCACTTCTGAGTGATGAAAACAAACCTCTTTTGTGCAAAATTCTGTTACACCCTGAGTTGAGTAACAAAACCGAATACTTGATGAGTATAGGCGTAAGCAAGGAAACATTAGACAGTATTAAACATTATATCACCCTTCCTTTGAGTAAGGAAATCTTATCCAAGATTAAGCAGATGTCTTACATAGAGGACATTTTCCCTGTCGTGTCAATGAAAGGTTTCAAAAGAGATAACGTCTTCCCTTATTCGGATAAATACAACTGGAATGAAGATTACTTCGGCAAAGTCACCGTTCCGAAAAAAGGAATGAAAATAGAGTTAAACGAAGAAAACGAATTGTTCTACGGAAGGTGCATAAGAATATTTGAAAACAACAGTTTGGAATTCCGCAACGGCAAATGGTTTCTCAACGGCAAAGAAGCAAAGGAATATACCTTTAAAATGGATTACTATTGGATGATGGGAGACAACAGACACAATTCCGCAGACTCACGCTTTTGGGGATTTGTACCCGAAGACCACATAGTGGGAAAAGCATCTTTCGTTTGGCTGTCGTGGAACAAAGACCAAAGCGGATTATTGAAAAAAATACGTTGGAATAAACTATTCAGAGTTATACGATGAGAAAACCTTTTGCAAAGAATATTTGTTTAATCGGGTTGGAAGAAAAAGATGAGAAGAGATTAAAAAGAGGCCTTTCCGTCTACGGCAATAAGATATTTACGGAAAAAGAACTTGCATCTCTGATTCAAAGAATTGAGACCTCGAGGGTAAATATAGTTCTTGCAGGAAAAGGAATGGATAACACTAATGGCTTAGAAAAAGAAATATTATCCAGAGATGCAAGTACAAAAGTTGTTTTCCTCACAAGCAATTCCGATAAAAACAACGGTGTAAAGGAAAATGAAACTAATGTTTTCTCAATTTCTGCAGATGCGGCTTGCAAAGACATCAACGGATACTTAAATAAAATCTACAGTGAAAGCAGTGCCGATATCCGTGTCAATTTGGGCAAATACAGTTTCAGCTCTGCAAACAATGAATTAATATTCCACCGCGAGGGTGCTAAGGATTTGCAACAAAAACTTACGAAAAAGGAAAACGACATTCTTCTTTTGCTTGCAGTAAACGAAGGAAAACTCGTTCCGAGAAAAAAACTTACTGACAATATTTGGTTCTCTCCGCACATCAAATCTTCTCGTTCTTTGGATGTTTACGTGGTAAGACTGAGACAATATTTGAGTATGGATAAACGCATTCAAATAAAAAACATACACTCTAAAGGTTTTATGCTGACCTGTGAAAAATAAAAAACTGATAAAACTTATTTCAAAAATGAAAAACAAACATAGAATTTTGTACATTCTTTCTTCTGTGGCTATAGTTCTTTCTCTCACCGCCATTAGTCTTCAAATCTTTGTCTTTGCATCAGACAAACCCGACGAAGATGACTTTTACCGTCAAAGCATTATGGAAAATCTGCACAACTTTTCTGCACCTCTGCCCGAGGAGTTGAGTTTTTGCGGTCAGAAAGTGCCTATGGACAATGTATTTGTCAGAGAATCTTTGGACAGAGAACTTACGGCACTGATGTATCAACATTCCTCAACTTTCCTTATCTTAAAAAGAGCGTGGCGTTTCTTTCCCGAGATAGAGAAATATCTTAAAAACAATTCTGCTCCCGAAGATTTGAAGTTCTTAGCCGTTGCTGAAAGTTCGCTGAACAATGTAACCTCGCCCGCAAAAGCAGAAGGCTTTTGGCAGTTTATGGCACAGACGGCTAAGCAATACGGTCTTGTTGTCAGAGATGACTATGATGAGAGATACAATTTAGAAAAAGCAACCGCCGCTGCCGTAAAATATCTTAAGGGTTCTTACTCCCGATTGGGCGATTGGGCTTTAGCCTGCGCCGCTTACAACTGCGGAGAGGGCGGATTGAAAGCAAGAATGAACGAACAGGGAATAAAAAACTATTGGGACTTGGCATTGAACACCGAGACTGCAAGATACGTTTACCGTATTCTCGCTTACAAGATACTGATGCAAAATCCTAAACAATACGGTTTTTATTTAAGAGAGAAAGATGCTTACCAACCGCTGGATTACAAAACGGTAAAAATTGACACTTCCATAAATGACTTCTATGCTTTTGCGAAAAAGAACAATGTTGCTTACAAATATTTCAAGGCTTCCAATCCCGAACTCCGCGGAAAAAAATTAGTAAACAAAGAAAAGAAGACTTATTATCTCAGAATACCGAAAGAGAGTTCTTACTCTTGGAAAAAACTTACGGAAAAACTGGATAAACCCAATAACTACATACAAGAATTCTAAGAATGCAACAAAACTATGGACTACATAGAAATATACGGGGCTAAGGCTCACAATCTCCAAAACATTTCTTTGAAAATACCCCGCAACTCTTTAGTTACCGTAACAGGACTAAGCGGTTGCGGCAAAAGTTCTTTGGCTTTTGACACCATTTATGCCGAAGGACAGCGACGGTACTTGGAAACATTTTCCGCATACATAAGAAACTATCTCGGTTCTATGGAAAGACCTGAAGTAGACAAAATAACGGGACTCTCTCCCGTTATTGCCATAGAACAGAAATCAACAAACAAAAATCCGCGTTCAACTGTCGGCACGGTTACTGAAATATATGATTTGCTCCGATTACTCTTTGCCCGTATATCAGATGCCTATTCCGTCAATACAGGCGAAAGAATGATAAAATACAGTGAGGAAAAAATCATTGAAATGATAGAACGGACGTGGCAAGGCAAGACCATAAGCATACTTTCCCCTCAAATAAAGGGAAGAAAAGGACACTACAGGGAACTGTTCCAACAAATTGCATCTAAGGGTTTCAGCAAAGTAAGAGTAGACGGAAAGATTGAGACCATAAAAATAGGAATGAAACTCGACAGATACAAAACTCACGATATTGAGACTGTAATAGACACCATCACTATCAACGGCACAAATCTCTCCAGACTGAAACGTTCGGTCGCTTTGGCGTTTAAGAGCGGCGGAAACAACATTATGATTTTGGACACGGAGAAAAACGAAAGTAAATACTACTCCAAGAACCTCATGTGTCCGACTACAGGTATTTCTTATCAAGACCCGGAACCCAACACCTTTTCTTTCAATTCCCCTTACGGCGCTTGCCCTAAGTGCAACGGCTTAGGAGAAATCACGGAAGTAAATATTGATAAAATAATTCCCAATCCCGACAAATCAATAAATGCAGGCGGCATCACCGTCATCAGCAAAGAAAAAGACCCTTGGCTGTATAAGATAATTGAGGGTATATGTAAGAAATACAATGTAAAACTTTCAACAAAGATAAAAGACCTTCCCGAAGAATGCCTTAATGAAATACTCTACGGAGTTAAGGATTCTGACAACAAAGACAAAGCATTGACATCTTATTTAGGCATTTTTGACTTTTACCAAGAAAATTTCAGAGGAATAGTTAATATAATTAAAAGACAGATAGACAAAAATGCTCCCGAGTCTATAAACAAATGGGCCAATGGGTTTATGATTCAGAAGATATGTCCCGAATGTCACGGCAGGAGATTGAAGAAAGAGAGTTTGGCTTTCAAAATTTGCGGAAAGAACATAGCCGATTTGTGTGACATGGACTTAAGGGATTTAGACGTTTGGGTAAAATCCCTTCCCGAAAAATTAACTGAGAAACAAAAAAAGATAGGTTTGGAAATTCTAAGAGAACTTTCCACTAAGATAAACTTTTTAATAGATGTCGGTTTGGGCTATTTGAAGCTCAATCAGAAGACCGCCTCACTCTCAGGCGGCGAAGCACAGAGGATAAGGCTTGCAACCCAAATAGGCAGTGAATTAGTCAATGTCCTGTATATTTTAGACGAGCCGAGCATTGGCTTACACCAATCTGACAATATAAAACTCATCAACTCATTGAAAAATCTCAGAGATAAGGGTAACTCTGTCATAGTGGTGGAACACGACAAAGAGATGATGCTTTCTTCGGATTGGATTGTCGATATAGGACCCGGTGCAGGTGTAAACGGAGGTAAAATCATTGCAGAAGGAAGTCCGAAAGATATTTTAAAGAAACGTTCCCTTACTTCCGACTATCTGAAAGGTAAACGCAAGATAGAAATACCCGAAAAAAGAAGAAAGGGCAACGGAAAGTTCATAAAACTGTACGGAGCAAGCGGAAACAACTTAAAAAACGTTGATTTAAGCATACCTTTAGGTCTTTTCGTCTGTGTAACAGGTGTCAGCGGAAGCGGTAAAAGTTCTCTTATCAATGACACTCTTCACCCTGTACTTGCACAACACTATCACCGCTCGGAACAACCTGCCCTGCCCTACACAAAAATAGAAGGGCTGACAAACATTGATAAAGTCATAGAGATAGACCAAAGTCCTATAGGCCGAACTCCGAGAAGCAATCCTGCAACTTACATAGGCGTATTCGACGATATAAGGGCTCTTTACTCCATGTTGCCGACTGCAAAAATCAGAGGCTACAAACCGGGTCGCTTTTCTTTCAATGTCAAAGGCGGAAGATGCGAAGCCTGCATGGGAGCAGGGGTTAAGACTTTGGAGATGAGTTTTCTGCCCGATGTTTACGTGACTTGCGATGAGTGTCACGGCAAACGCTACAACAGAGAGACCTTAGAGGTAAGGTACAAAGGGAAAAGCATCAACGATGTCTTGAACATGTCCTTTGAAGAGGCCCTATCGTTCTTTGAGAACTATCCTAAGATAGTGCAAAAGTTGAGTATGGTTACCCAAGTCGGCTTAGGCTACCTTACACTCGGTCAATCTTCCACCACACTTTCGGGAGGCGAAGCACAGAGAATAAAACTTGCTACGGAACTTTCAAGAAAAGATACGGGAAAAACTCTTTACATCTTAGACGAACCTACAACGGGACTTCATTTTGAAGATATAAGAATACTTCTTAACGTGTTACAAAAACTTGTAGATAAGGGTAACAGCATGATGGTAATAGAACACAACCTCGATGTCATAAAAGTGGCTGACTATATCATAGATATGGGTAAGGGAAGCGGAAATCAAGGCGGCAGAATAGCCTTTTGCGGCACTCCCGAGGAGGCTGCGCTGAACGAAGACAACTCCATAGGAACTTATCTCAAAGAAGAATTGAACTGAGACTTTGACACTAAACACAAAAACCGAAACAATGGAAAACAAACACTTGGATATAGAATATAAAATCCTGCAAACATCGGAACTGTCCGAAGAAGATGCGGAACTGATGCAAAAGGCATTGGAAGTATTGAACAATTCCTATTCGCCTTACTCCCATTTCAAAGTCGGTTGTGCCGTAAGATGCAAAAGCAACAAAATCTACACCTCCTGCAATCAAGAAAACATAGCATACCCATCGGGACTTTGTGCCGAGAGGTCCGCTCTCTTCTCTTTGGGAGGAAAGAAAGAAGAACCGACAGCCCTTTTCATAGCAGCCAAAGACGGAAACAATGAAATATCAACGGCTTACCCTTGCGGGGCTTGCCGCCAAGTGATGGCGGAATTTGAAAAAAACATCTCTCATCAAAACCTACGTGTAATGATTTTAAGAAAAGACCTCAGTGTCATCTCCTTTGACAAGACGGAAGATTTACTTCCTTTCGGTTTTGACTTCTGAAAAAGATTGTTTTTTCAAAAACATATACCTATAAATCAAAATTCCGTCTATCGGTTCCGTCGATAAAAAAACGCTAAAACTCCCTTTAGGTAAAAGGGAGTTTTTCTTTTGTTTAAACAACATTTTATCCCGCAAAAATAAAACGAAGTTTCAGCACAGCGAAATCAAATCTCAGTTTTCTTAATCTTCTTTTTATTTTTCTGAAACTTCGTTTTATTTTTTTTGACAAAAAGATTTAGTTTTTTTCATTCTGTCTTTCCCAAATAAAAGACTGTGTATTTTCATATTAACACTCTGTTTTACAGCAATAATTGTAAATATGCAGCCAAGAAAAAAACATATATTTAAATGGGATTTTTATTATTTCGATTTCAAATCAAAAAAAGGAAAGAAAAACTCCCTACGGCTTCACAGCCGAAGGAAGTCCCAAAAAAAATGAATTAATAATTTGATTGAATTAATTAAAATATATTGCTAAGAATATACTTTCATAGTTCCGTTTATCATTGCTCCGTTATTCTGAAACAGAAAATTAGGAGAGGTTTTCAAAATTTTCCTTCGGTGATTTCGGCGAAAGAGGGCTGCCCCTGTGCAAGCCTATGTTCTAAGTCTATAAAAAGAAAGCGTGAAATCACTAACAGATTACATCTTTTCCGACCGGTGTCTGGTAATACCTGAACATAAAAGATATAAATTCAACGGATTCACGCCTAAGAATTAGGCATAAAGTGAGTCGTTTGCATCATAACCCGTATGTTCTTCTTTTTAAAGTTTACCAGACTTCGTCAGAACAAGTTATAAAACTATAACGCTTTTATTAAAATTTCAATCAGACAGAATAAACTTCCTGTCACTCAGACTACACTAAGCACTGCAAAAATAACATAATATTTCATTGTAACAAAATAATGAAAAAGAATTTTTATTTTTTGACAAAGCTCCGTTGAAAAAACAAATCACATTCTCCCCTTCCCTGATTGGATTTTTTTTATTTTATTTCCCTCTTACCAATACCGTGTTAAAGAAGTATTCTTCAACGTACGCAAAGTCCTTTTCTTGCAAGAAAAACAACTAAAGCATATTCCACCGTGAGTGTATCAAGACAGGTAAACTCAAAGCATAAGCTCGGCATAAACAAAGTCCGTCTCAGAGAAATAAAAAAAAGTCCCTCTGCGATTAAACTTTTTTTGCTGCACTGAAGTTAAAATCCCTCCATATATAAAAAAAATTGTATCTTTGCAATCAAAATCATGGAAGAAGAGAAAAAAAATATTACGGGATACGGTGAAGATAACGTCATAACGCTTAAGTGGAACGAACACATAAGGTTGCGTCCCGGAATGTACATAGGAAAACTCGGAGACGGGGCTTCCTCTGACGACGGAATATATGTTTTAGTCAAGGAGGTAATTGACAATTCCGTAGATGAGTTTGCTATGGGTAACGGACGGACTATAGAAGTTAATATCTCCTATGAAACAGGCAAGGTAAGGGTAAGAGACTACGGAAGAGGCATTCCTTTGGGCAAAACCGTAGATTGCGTTGCCAAGATGAACACAGGAGCAAAGTACGACTCAAATACTTTTAAGAAATCCGTAGGTATGAACGGCGTAGGAACAAAAGCAGTAAACGCTTTGAGTTCTTATTTCAAGGTGCAAAGCATTGTTGATTCCAAGACCAAGATTGCGGAATTTTCCAAAGGGGAACTTACTAACGAAGAACCGATTGCAGACACTGACGAGCCAAACGGAACAATCATAGAATTCATTCCCGACAAAGAACTCTTCGGCAACTTCTCTTACATAAACGAATACGTGGAGAAGATGATTTGGAATTATGCCTATCTGAACCATGGCTTGACTTTGATTTTCAATAACAAGAAATACAAATCACCTAACGGACTTTTGGACCTGCTCAACAACAACATGGACTCAGAGCCTCTTTATCCTGTCATACACATAAAAGATGATGACTTCGAGTTTGCTTTCACTCACTCTGACAAAGTCTTGACCGAGGAACACCATTCTTTCGTAAACGGTCAGAACACCACACAGGGAGGCACTCATTTAGCGGCTTTCCGCGAGGCTTTGGTAAAAGTAATGAAGGACTTCTAAAAAAAAGACTACGAACCTTCGGATATACGTTCGGGAATAGTCTCTGCCATCAGCCTAAGGATAAAAGAGCCTGTCTTTGAGTCGCAAACAAAGACAAAACTCGGAAGTGTGGACTACGACAAAGAGAAAGGTATTACTGTAAGAAACTATATACTTGACATTGTCAAGCGCAAATTGGACAATTACTTACATATAAATGCGGAAACTTCGGAACTCATTCTCCAAAAGATACAACGCAACGAGAAAGAGAGAAAAGGACTTCAAAATGTAAAGAAACTTGCCAAGGAAGGAGCAAAAAAGGCTTCTCTTACCAACAAAAAACTGAGGGATTGCAGAATACACTACAACAGCAAAGACGAACGGCGCTTGGAAACCACTCTTTTCATCACCGAGGGCGACTCTGCGTCCGGCTCCATAACGAACAGCCGCGACCCCAATGTGCAAGCGGTTTTCTCTTTGAGGGGTAAACCCTACAACTCTTACGGTGAGAGCAAGGAGATAGTGTATAAGAACGAGGAGTTCAATCTTCTGCACAATGCACTCAACATTGACGAAGACATGGACAATCTCAGATACAATAACATTGTGATTGCAACCGATGCTGATGTGGACGGAATGCACATAAGAATGCTTCTGATGACTTTCTTCTTACAATTCTTCCCCGATTTGGTAAAAAGCGGTCATGTTTACATACTTCAAACGCCTCTGTTCAGAGTAAGAAACAAAAAACAAACACTTTACTGCTACTCAGAGGAAGAAAGGGACGATGCGGCACGGAAATTGAAGCAAGGAGTTGAAATAACGCGTTTCAAAGGTTTGGGAGAAATTTCCCCCGACGAATTTGCAAACTTCATAGGTAAGGATATAAGGCTCGACCCTGTTATTTTGAACAAAGAATCCGGCATTCCGGACACGCTGAAGTTCTTTATGGGAGCCAATTCTCCTAACAGGCAGGAGTATATCATAGGAAACCTGCGCTATGACGATATGGGATAATAACAAGAAAAAACAACGGCTATGAGAAATAAATTTTGGATGTTTTTAATCTTTGCTTCGCTTTCTTCTTTCGCCTTTGCACAGGGAGAAAACGAAGAAACGGAAATGATAAAACCTTGGACCGATGTAATAATCAATGACCTTGCTCCTTCAGAATGGAAATGGAACAAGACGCAATCAACACGTTTTTCCGTAAGAGGAGATTTCGACGGCGACGGTTTTGAAGAAAATCTTTTTGAGGGAGCAAAAAAAATCTTTTCTGACAACAAAGAGATTACTCCTTTGAAACTTGACACCGACCTTGGCGTGTATTTCCTCGTCAATGAGGGGGATTTAGACGGCGACGGCGGAGATGAAATCTCTCTTATGAGCGTTTACAGAGACTATTCTGACGTAAACTACTTCAGAATCTTTTCTTATACGGGCAACTCTTGGAAAGAAATCTTTAATTGCAAAGTTCATGAGTACGACTGCCCTAACTACAAACCTAAAAAGGAGGAAGAGATGTTTGTTTACACATATAAGAGGAAAAATCACTACAATATGAACAAGGTTGTGCTGAAACATCACGACGGAGTTATAGATATGATTGCCACGCATCCTAACGGAAGATATGCAATCGAACACATAAAGATAGTAAACAAGAGAGCGGCAAAACGGGAGTGGGGAACAATCATAGAACCCCGCACAGACCTGTAGCCAAATAATAAATTATAACATTTTATCAAAAAAAGTTCGCCGTTTAATAAAATCTTATTAATTTTGCCGGCGGTATTAGTCTTACGAAATCAAAAAAAAACAGAGATTAATTTAATAAAACATAAAACACAAAAAAAAGATCAAAATGATTACATTATTTTTCCTTGCAGCGGGATTATTTTTCGGTGCAACGGCTCAGCAAAGAGGCACAGCAGTAAGAACAGATGCTAAAAAGAATTTAAACCCTATACTTAAGGCTGAACAAGCTGTTGATGTAATGCCTGAAGATTGCGGTTCAGTATCAAATGCTACTTATTATAGTGTTCAAGATGCGGAAAATGAATACGTAACAGGAACAAACCACTACGGCGATGCAGCTTATGCACAGGCAATAGTATTTAATAATAGCTACAAAGTAGTAGGTCTTTACGCTATTATGGAACAAACAAATGCCAGTTACATGAACAATGCAGCAAAATACGTCAGATTGTATGACGGTCAGATGCAAAACATTTTAGCATCTACGACTTACACTCCTGATCAGATAAGTAATGATGATTACACTGAGTTCAGATTTTCACAACCTGTCACAACCCAAGGATTTTGGGCAGCCATAGAGGTGGGAACTTACACCGACGCTACTAAGAATTCTGCTCCTTGGATATTTATTTATTCCACTGCGGACGGATGTACTTACGGTGATTATTTAGCTTCATACTCCGTAGTCGATGAAGCAGGTAACTATGATTGGGTTTCAGTAAAAGATGCTTGGTCATTCGACGCAGGAATTACACTTTATCTATATCCTATTTTGGATGTTGAAGGCAATACAGGTTTGAGTGAGGTTGAGTTAAACAAGATTTCATCTGTTTATCCTAACCCTGCACAGAACAATGTTGTACTTGCTTCAGGCGTAGAGCTACAAAAAGTTGAGATATTCAACACTTTGGGTCAGGTTGTTTACTCTGAGAAAGCTAACGGCAACCATGTAAGTGTTAATACTTCGGATTTTGCTCAAGGAAACTACATCGTAAAGATGCACACCAAAGCAGGAGTTGCAACAAAGAAACTTGTAGTTGAATAATATTGAATTTTAATTAGTTTAGATTTTAAACAGGGTGATGCAAAAATTTGCATCACCCTGTTTTTCTTTTCTTTTGCAGTCATTTTGTCAAGTTTCGTTTCGCTGACATTAAGTTTCTGTGAGACAATAGCAGGTCTCAGATATAATAAAGAAAGGGATTTGAACGTTATTTCTCCGTATTAATTTTTTAATAAATAACTACTATGAAAAAAAAATTGATTTTAAAAATGAAAACATTTCGCTTCAAGCGATTTGAAAAGAAGAATTACAGTGCTTACAATTCCATGCACAAGATTGTAAGTATAGGTGTGGTGTCCATAATGACGCTTGCAACCTCTGTAAACAAAACAAGCAATGCGCAAACAGTCAATACTGACTCTGTCGCTATGTACGGCACACTCCAAGAAGTGATAGTGAACGATGAACTCGCCTCGCCGATGAACCAAGAGGGGAAAATCATCACGGTAATAACAACGCAGGACATTGAAAACCTCAAGCCCCAATCCATTGCTGAGTTACTGAGTTACGCAACGACAATAGACATTCAGACAAGAGGCGGTCACGGAGTTCAATCGGACATATCCATCCGCGGAGGCAACTTCGACCAAACAGCCATATTGCTTAACGGCATCAATATCACCAATCCGCATACGGGTCACTATTCTTTGGACATTCCTGTCAATATCTCCGACATAGAAAGAATAGAAATCATCAAAGGACCTTCGGCTATAATCTACGGAGCCGGCGCTTTCTCGGGCGGAATTAACATAATAACAAAGAAAAACATTAATCAAGAACTAAATATCACCATTGAGGGAGGAGAACACGGCTTTTTCAACGGCGAAATTGCAGGAGCCAAAACCTATAAAAACATTGAAAACTACCTTTCTCTCGGAGCTAAGACAAGCAATGGCTATATAGCCAACTCCGAATACAATATCTTCAATGCTCTATATCAAAACAGAATAAATTTAGCAAACAACAATAAGTTAGATTTTCAAATAGGCTACAACAAAAAAGATTACGGAGCAAACACATTTTATTCCGCAAAATACCCTAATCAATATGAGAAGACCTCTTCTTTTATTACATCATTGAAAGGTATTTTTAATCTATGCGATAATTTTTCCATTGTTCCGTCTGCCTATTACACATTACACACAGATGAATTTGAATTAATAAAAGATGTTTCCAACCCGAACTATCACTTGTCTAACGTATTCGGAAACAATGTTTCATTTGCTTATACTTATAAAAACTTCAGACTGAATTTCGGAAGCGACGTCCGTTACGAAGAAATACTCTCCTCTGTTCTCGGAGATATTTGGCCGTTGCACGGAGAACATTACAACCATCATAAAGACAGAATAAATTTTTCTTATTTCGTTCAAGGCAATTATTCTTACAAGAACCTGTTGCTTACACTCGGAGTTATGACTTTCCAAAACACATCGTTCCATCAAGGAATTTTGGACTTCTATCCGAGCATTAACGTAAACTATTCTTTCAACAGGAATTGGGAAATCTATGCTGCATACAACACTTCTTCACGTCTGCCGTCGTTCACCGAATTATATTACTCCGATGCAGTGCATGCAGCCAATCCTAACCTAAAACAGGAGAAATCAACCGACTTTGAGTTGGGGACAAAGAATAAAAACCATATAGCAATCACTTCTTTAAACCTTTATTATATGAAAGGAGAGAATATGATTGATTGGATGAAAGAGTCAGCCTCAGACCCGCTATGGCAAAGCAGGAACATAAACAACTTAAACAAATACGGAGCGGAACTTGACAGCAAAATATTCCTTGCAGAAGTGATGCCGTTTTTACACAGAGCAAGTACACTGCGGCTTTCTTACTCATGGATGCACCAAGAACAAGGAAAAATAGACTATATCTCCCAATACGCTCTTAACTACCTTAAACACAAGGTAACAGCCGAACTTTCGCTGCCTCTGTTCAGCAAATTAACACTCAACACCGCAGTAAAATACTGTGTACGTGAGGGTTCATATATCAATTATGAGAACAACCCGAGCGGTGAGGAGACCTCATACGACCCATTCTTCACCATGGACTGCAATCTCAACTACTCATTCCGACAATTCAATTTCTACATAAACTGCACTAACATTTTGAATGCAGACTATTTTGATATAGGCAACATACCTCAGCCCGGCAGATGGATTATAGGCGGAATAAAATTCAGCATATAAACAAAGCCAACGCCGTTGTAAGTTTTTACAACGGCGTTTCTTTTTCTCCCAAATTTTTTATGAAAATTCTCTTCTCTGAAAAAGTAACTCCAATACTTAGGATTTCTTTATAGTCTCTGTAAATTGCGATATTTAATATTTTTCTCTTGGAAAAGAAGAGGTGGAATTCTTTTTTAAACAACAAATATCAATAAATTATAAATCACTGAAAATAAATACATTAAGACAACATTTAATTTCAAGAAAATAAAACGAAGTTTCAGAAAATTAAAATCAAGTTTCACGACAGCGAAACGAAGATTCAGAAAACTGAAACTTCGTTTCGTAAAATCAGAATAAAGTTTCAGCAAAACGCCTCTCAAATTCTGTCTGTTTTATAGTGAAAAAAACGGATATAAAGCCCAAAAGAAAGAAATACTTCGGGGTTTAAACGGATTTAGTGCAAACTTAGGGGTAAAAAATTTTTCAAATAAGTATTTTAGTTGTAACTTTGCAGTTTGAAATTCTGTGCAGTTATGTGACAATTCAGGATTTAAAGGCAGATTTATCAAAAAGTCATGAAACTACAACGAAAGAATGACGATTTGATTTAATCATACCTTGAAACATCACCTTGCAAAGGGCTGATAAAATCAGGCAAACATACCTGTTTTAGCAGCAAACAAGTTTTCGGTACTGATTGTCCGTGAGGCGGTTATTGAGATTTTTCTCCCTTGTCCCTTACTGCAAAGAACGGAATTTTAAGTTTAAAAGAGTGAAAAGAAAATTATAATAAAACAAATATAATTTTAATAACAATTATAATAAAATGGCAAAAGAAAAGAAATTCTTAACATGTGACGGTAACCAAGCAGCGGCTCACGTAGCTTATATGTTCAGTGAATGCGCTGCAATATACCCTATCACACCTTCTTCTCCTATGGCAGAATATGTAGATGAATGGTCTGCAAACGGAAGAAAAAATTTATTTAACGAAACAGTTAAATTGGAAGAAATGCAATCCGAAGCAGGTGCTGCAGGTGCTGTTCACGGCTCTCTTCAAGCCGGTGCTTTGACAAGTACTTTCACTGCATCGCAAGGTCTATTGCTGATGATACCTAATATGTATAAGATAGCAGGTGAAATGCTTCCGGGCGTATTTCACGTTACTGCAAGAACAATAGCTTCCCACGCTTTGTCAATCTTCGGAGACCACAGCGACGTTTATGCTTGCCGTCAGACAGGATTTGCAATGCTTTCTTCAGCTTCAGTTCAAGAGGCTATGGATTTGGCAGGCGTTGCCCACCTTGCTGCTATCAAGGGCAGAATTCCTTTCTTACATTTCTTTGACGGTTTCCGTACTTCCCACGAAATCCAGAAAATAGAGGCTCTTTCCAACGAAGATATGATGCCTTTGGTAGATTGGGACGCTATAAAGAGATACAAAG
>JAFVAP010000178.1 GCA_017480455.1 Bacteroidales bacterium
GGTAAGTGTTACCGTAGAATCACAACCGTTTGCATCTTCAAATACTTCTGTATATGTTCCTGCTGCCGTCAATGACTGGCTGCCGAACTGATATGGAAGCTCATTTGATGAGATTTCAACCTCTTGTGTTGAAGCATTCTGAGGTCTAACCGTTAGATTTAGTATAACAGTTGAGTCACAACCTGCAGCATTCGTAAGTGTTGCAAGAGTATGTGTTCCTGATGTACTATAAGAAACGCCGTTGTATTCGTATGATTCACCGTAGCATACCGTTGCAGTTATCGTCTCAGTCGTTGGAGTGCAAGGCTCAACGCTTTGTTCAAGAGTTGTAAATTCTACTTCGTCTCCTGTCTGAGTTCCGTTTGCAGTTGTTACAAATGCGTGATAAGTATAAGTTGTATTCGGTGTTAGGTTTGACAGGTTGTATGTCATATTTGTACCTGTTGCACTTACGCTTGTATAGTTAGCAGCCGTGCTTTCCTTCCACTCAAATCCTCTTGCAGTGATTGTTTGATTACCAAGTGTTATCGTTCCGTGAAGAGTTGCAGTTGTCTCAGTTACATTCGTAGCAGCAGATGTCTCAACTGTTGGTTCGATAGGCTCAACTGGCTCTTCTCCGTCATTATCAAAAATTTTGATATTGTCAAGATATACTCCGTAACCGTCGTTTCCGTATGCAATAAACATCAATTGATAAGTTTCACTTGCCTCCGGAAGTGCTACAATTGAACTGTCAAATACGGACATCTCAAGATAATCGTGGTAATCATACCATGTATCTCCGTCAAACGAAGGGTCTCTGTGAGAAGTAAGTCTTATCCATGTATCATTTTCAGAAGTTCTGTAATAAACAGCAAGTGAATCAGTGTCAGAATTTAAATTGCTGTCTTCACTTGTTGCAAACAAGTAATAAAGATAAGGATTAGACAAACCGGATATATCAAATATAGGAGAGATAAGACGGGTAACATTACCGTCATTGTATGGTGCATAAGCAAGATAATTAGATACAGACATGAAATCATCGTACAATGTCCATGGATCAGAATAATTAGTTGCCGTTGTTGTCCAACAACCGAGCATTCCTGATTCGAAATCTTCAATATAAGGGAATGTAGAAACAGTTCCGCAAGGTGTCTGGAAGGTTATAACGGTTGAAGTCTCTTCTGTTTCACACATTGCCACTACATAAAGGTTGTACGATGTTGAACTTTCCAAATCATTAAGTTCAACGGTAGATTCGCCGCTCACTTCCACAGGTTCGCCGTAAGAAGTCTCGGAAGTCTTCTTGTAATAAACGTTCCAAAGGTCAATGTCATCAACCTGCGTCCAAGAAACTGTAGCACTTGAACCTACAAGATTTGATACCGTCACTCCTATAGGAGCCAAGCATGCAGGAGGATTTTCTTCGTTGTACACGGTTATAGAATCCACTCTTGCACCGTTTGCATTGCCCTGCGGATTAGACCAACGGAAGTTGATTTGATAAGTAGAAGATGCATTAGGTAAAGGTAAGGAATCTTTTTTGAAAGCAGATACCTCATCAGTATAGGTTTTCAACGTAATCCAATCATCATCTACAGTCTCGCGGTAAAGAACGGTCATATCGTTGTGAGCTCCGCCTGAGTAAGACTCAAGTTTGAAAGAGAACTTCAAATAAGGCGTAGTCAGTTCTTCTATATTCAAAATAGGGCTAATTGCATCCGCAGTCGTACCACTGTTCCAATCATGATAAAGAGAGCCGCTGTTTATTGACCAATTATTGTTTGAAGGTGTGGAAACAAAAGTCCAACAATTAAGAACTGAGTTGTCGTTAAAGTATTCTGACCAAGGACTTTCGTCTGTCACATTAACAATACCGCAAGCCGTGCGGAATGTAGACACAGACGAAGATTGATTTTCTTCACATATAGCTTCAACGTAAACATTATAAGATGTTATAGCATCTAAATCAGTGAACTCAACATAAGTATCGGAAGTTTCAATCGGATCACCGTAAGAAGTTTCATTGGCTTTCTTAATATAAACGTTCCAAATACCTACATCGTCAGGTTGTGTCCAAGAAAGAGTTGCACTGTTGTCTGTAATGTTTTCAACTGTTAATGAAATAGGAGCTGAACAAAGAGGAGGATTTTCCTCATTGTAAATAGTTATGTTGTCCACATTAATTCCGTTTGCGTTGGAATTAGGGTCGGTCCAACGGAAATTCAATTGATAGTTTTCAGAAGGTGAAGGTAACTCTATGGAATCATAGATATACGAAGGTACAAGTTCACCGTAACTCTTCAACAGTATCCATTCACCGCCTGCTTCCGTACGGTAAAGAACGTTAAGCTTATTGAAAGGACCGTTATTGTTGTAAGTAGGTTGCTGATAAGCGAATTTAAGATACGGAGTGCTGACTTCGGATATATCAAAAATAGGAGTCACTGCGTCAGCCGTTGTTCCGCTGTTCCAACCATGATAAAGAGAGCTGCTGCTTATTGACCAGTTGTTTCCCGTAGGAGTAGATGACAATGTCCAACAAGAAAGCGCATCGGTGGAAGAGAAATCCTCTGTCCAAGAACTTTCATCTGTAACCACCACTTTTGCACATGGTGTACGGAAACTTGAAACCGTACTTTCAATAGGAGTTTCGTTGCCGTCGCAAAGCACACTCACATACCATTGATAGTTAGTGGAGGCTGTCAAACCTAAAAGTTCATAAGTATAAACATCATCTTCTCCGTCAAAACTATCTACCAAAGGAGTGTATTCTGAATCTGAACTTTTCTTGTAATAAACGGTGAAATCACTTCCTGTTGAAGTCCATGTAAGAGTTACTACGCCGTCAGAAGGACTTGCCTCCAAGGCTGTAGGACGTGAACATGAAGGTATCTCTTCTAAAGTTACGTCATCAATATAGAAATAGTTTGAAGCATAACCTGTAGCCACGTTCCTTATAGCAATATATGCTCCGTCGCCGTCATAAGAAGACAAAGGTATTTCATACATAGTCGGGGTAGTAGTAAGACCCGTCAATTGCTGAACAAGAGTAAAAGTGGTAGTGTCGCTTGGGTCTGTCATCACACCTATTTCCAATCTTGTATTAGAAGAAGTTGATGAAACAGAAGCGTACAAAGAAATTTGCAAATCACTAATAGAAATTTCATCAGTGTTGATATAAGGAAGCACACCGAAACAGTTGCTGTAGTTATTGTAGAAATAAAGAACGTATGAGCCGCTGTGGGAACGTGCAGAATAACTGTAAGCATACGGATAAATATTAGAAGTACCCGAAGACACTCTTGTCCAACAATTAGGTAAAGGATAAGAAGATGTACCTGCTGTATTTTGAGAGTCAAAGTTCCAAGTTATAGGAATGTTTTGAAGACCCTCGCAAGGGGTACTGAAAGTTGAAACGCCGCTTAGCAATGGGTCTGCAGCGCCGTCGCAAAGTACAGAAACATACCATTGATATGTAGTGGTAGGCTCTAAATTCTGAAGTTCATAAGTATAAACGTCGTTGTAGCCGTCAAAAGAGTCTGAAACCTCTGTGTATTCCGATTCAGTGGATTTTTTATAGTAAACAACGAACTCGCTTCCCGTAGAAGTCCATGTAAGAGTTGCTGAGTTGGAAGAAGGTTGCGCAGCAAGAGCACCCGGACGTGAACATGTAGGTATCATTTCCAATGTCATATCATCAATATATGTTCCGTAATAATCAGTTGAAGCATTTCTGATAGCAATATATGCTCCGTCACCGTCATAAGAGGAGAAAGGTATTTCATAGAATGAAAAACTATATGTTGCATTAAAAGTAGAAACAGGAACAAAAGTAGAAGCATCAGCAGGATTTGTCATCACACCTACTGTTATAACACTGTTAGGAGTGCTTGAACTTGAACGGGCATAAAATGACAACTGAAGTTCACTTAAATTCAACTCATCTAAATTCAATATAGGAAGGACAGCATAGTTTGTTCCCGTATTGTAAAAATACAATGAAGAACTTCCTCCGTGATAATAGTTTGACGAAACTGTAGGATAAGAACCGCCTACTCTGTTCCAGCAATTAGGAAGAGGGTAAGAAGAAGTTCCGCCCGTATTGTTAGGACTCTCAAAGTCCCAATAAACAGGCACACTCGACAATCCCATGCAAGGAGTTAGGAAAGTAACTACCGAAGATGCTTGTTCGGATTCACAATATGATGTAACATAAACATCATAAGAAGCAGAAGGTTCCAAATCAGTTAATTCATAACTTGGTTCGCTTGTTTCATAAGGCTCTCCGTAAGAAGAAGCCGACGATTTCTTTACATACACGTTCCAAGAGGAAACATCATCGAGCTGAGTCCAAGTAAGGGTTGCACCTTCTCCCGTAATGTCAGACACAACCAAATTCATAGGAGCAAAACACAAAGGAGGGTTCTCTTCATTGTAAACAACAAGAGAGTCTATCCTGATTCCGTTTGCATTGTAGTTAGAATTTGACCAACGGAAGTTAAGTTGATAAGTCTCTGAAGCATCAGGCAAAGGAATGGAATCCTTAACCATGTTAGGCACTTCTTCATCGTAAATTTTCAAAACAGTCCATTCGTCTTCTACATCAGCACGGTAAAGGACCGTAAGTGTGTTATGCGCACCGCCGCTGTAACTAGGAATTCTGTAAGAGAACTTAACGTAAGGAGTACTCAAAGATGAGATGTCAAAAACAGGCGTAACGGCATCGGCAGTCGTACCGTCGTTCCAGTTATGATAAAGTTCGCCGTTGTTTATTGTCCAATTTTTATTTGCAGGTGTAGAAGAAAGAGTCCAGCATGTAAGAGACGCTGCATCTTCAAAATATTCTGTCCACTGAACATCATCAGTCAATGTTATGCCTCCTCCGCATGTTGTACGGAAACTAAAAGAAGAGTATTCCGTTGTTTCGTCAGCACATTCTGACTTAACACGTATTGTGTAATTAGTTGCTGAATTCAAATTCTCAAGCATTACATAGTTGTCGGTAGTCTCCGATTCCTCAAGGATATTGCTTTCATCCCAAGATGCGTTTGCAAGTTTCACTTGATAGTGATAAACAGCGTCCTCCGGGCCTCCCCAAGAAATGGTAGCGGTATTTCCCGTCACTTCAGTCATTGCATAAGATATCGGCGCATAACAGTCAGGCATATAAATATCAACGCCTGACACATCGTCAATATAAGTATTCGTTCCGTCCTCATCTATAACGTGGAACGCAATGTAAATAGGCTGATCGATATAATCAGACAAATCCACGGTAACTTGCTCATAGTCGAAATCAGGATAAGTTACCGTATGCACAACAGTAAAATCCGAAGTAGAAGTTCCCGTTGTGGATACCTCTATGGTAAAGATTGTGTAGTCTGCATAGTCCGAATATTCATTGTAAAGCCAGAAAGACAATACGTGATTGTTTGCTGTAGGCATTACAAGCGGAGTAATGAGCCAGTCTTCTCCGTCTTCTTGATACTCAAGAAAAGCAGAGTAATTTCCTGTCCTCGGATAATAATCGGAAGCCGTCCATTCCTCCCAACCATAGGAGTCAATAACGGTCCAATCATCAGGAATTCCGTTTTCGAATCCCTCATTCAAAGAAGTCAAACTTTGACTTCGGCCACTGAGACTAAGCATTATAGCCATCAGTATAAGCATGATTAGTTTTTTCATTTTTGTTTTGTGTTTTAATTTATAAATTAAGAATTTTGTTTATTATTTTCTTTTTATCCTTGTTTTTTTATACTGCAGCGGAATAAGAATCAGTCAGTTTTGTTATTTTGAGTAGGAACATTAACAACATAATCCCTGCTTTCAAAACTAAGTTTTGAAAGCAGGGATTATTAATCAAGTGTGCTTTTCTTTGCAGAAAGGTCTCTCTGTTTTACCCCCCCCCTTGTACGTTACTGCACTATGTCTAAGCAAAATAAAATTCATAAAGTCTGTTTCATCAATTCCTAATTAGTTCAAAAAATCAATGGAACGGCAAAATAACGTATTTTTTTTCTAATATGCAAGAAAATGCAAAAAAATTTATGAAAAAACAACATCAAAACCTCACAAGAAATATTATCTAATAAGGTTTCAGCCATGCAAAGTCTAATTTCAGCAAAAATAATTTAAAATACTATACATTGATTTTTAATATAATGAAACTGTTTCTTGAAATAAAAGAATGTTTTTATACTATAATTGTTTGGTATCTATTATAAAATGTCTTAACTTTGCAAAAAACAGATAAATCATAAAATTATGAAACAATCAAAACACATTGACATCAGCATGTTTTCAAAAGAGACCTTATCTTCTTTAGAAATGGCTGAGATATTAGGAGGAGACGACAACACAAATTGTCAAAACACTTCATGTACTAATGAAGAAAAATGTACCGATAAAGGATGTTCTAACAATAACTGCAATAATTCAGCTTGTGCTGCAAACACAACTACAAGCAAATCCTCTTCGGGGAACAGCAATTCGGAGAAATCGACTGACAATGATTGCAGATACAACGACAAGTGCGTTTTCAACGACGGTGAACAAATATATCCTTTACCACAAACTTTTTGTTTTGACGGTGAATAGTTAATTAACAGTAAAAAAAATTTAATATCACGGCAAAGAAATCAAGAAAGAGTATCAGCATGTTTTCTGATGACACTTTATCATCAATAGAGATGGCTGAAATTTTAGGAGGTGAAGACGTGAATTACTGCACTAATACAGGTAATTGCAGTAATTGTAGTTGCACAAACACGAGATGCAGCAATACATGTCAGAATGAAAAGGGTTGTGCAAACACTAAGCAGTGCGTTTTAAACAAAGAATGCGTCAATTCGGCTAATTGTGATTGCACTGCTGAGCCAACGAACACAGGATTTTCGTGTGTACAACATTAAATTAATGCTTAAAACTAATTTCTATGAGCAAACTGAGTAGGTATAACTACTTTTTGGACTACGAGGACAAAAAACTGCTCTTCAATGGTTTGAAAGGCAGCGGCTTTTGTATGACCCAATCTGAGTACACTTTATTACAGAAAATGTTTGCTAACTTAGACTTCTTCGAAAAGACGTATCCCGATGATTTTTTAAGGTTAAAGAAACTCGGATACATAATAGAAGACTCTTTTGATGAGATTGCTTTCATCAGATTTAAGAACAAACAAAAGGTATTCTCAGACAGGCATTACCATCTTATAATCAACCCCACTCAAAGTTGCAATTTCCGTTGTTGGTATTGCTATGAAGACCACAAAAGCGGCAAAATGTCCGACACAACCATAAGACGGCTGAAAAAACATTTGAAGATAATGATAGAGAATGAGCGGATACCGTCATTGCACATAGGTTGGTTCGGCGGAGAGCCTCTTTTGTGTTTCGATTCTGTTGTTTATCCTGTCTCGTTGTATGCAAAACGTCTCTGTAAACGCAACAATATTCCGTTCACACTAAGCATAACGACCAATGCTTACTTGATTAACAATGATATGACAGAGAAACTGAAACGTATAGGCTTAAACAACTACCAAATAACGCTGGACGGAGACAGGGAAAAGCACGATTCGGTACGCAACAACAACGGTATGCCCTCTTATGACAAAATAATAGAGAACATAAACCTAATATGCAACAAACTGGAACATGCACATATCAATCTGAGAATAAATTACGACGAAACAACCTTTACACGCAGAAATATTTTTTCTGTTTTGGATGCATTTCCTCTTGAAATAAGAGGGAAGATAAGCATAAACACTCAAAAAGTTTGGCAAACTACAGGCAATCAAACAGCGAAAGAGCAAGATTTAATGCCCGAATTCATAAGCCAAGCCAATGAAAAGAAGTACAGACTCACTTGTCAAGGAAGTTTAAACATAGGTTCGTACCACACGTGTTATGCAAGCAGAATAAACTATGCAAATATCAACTACGACGGACTTGTTTACAAATGTACGGCAAGAAATTACACTAAAGAGAATGCCTTAGGCGAACTGACAAAAGAGGGTAACATAGTTTGGAAAGCAGACAAAATTGCCCGCATGTATGCGACTTCGCCGATGGAAAACAAGGAATGCTTAAATTGTATTTACCTTCCGATTTGTTGCGGCAAGTGTGTACAAAATTTTATTGAGCATGGCTCCGGTTGTCACTACAAAGAAAACAAGGACACTTATTTTTCACGTGAGATAATACGATTTTACAAAAATCAAAAAATAAATTCAACAAAATGAAACGAACATACATCCTATTGCTCTTAATAATAAGTTCTCTTTTTCTTAAAGCCCAAAACTTTACTTCCGTTGTCAAAGACAGCATAGGAAATCCTGTCGTTTTGGCTGAAGTAGTTGTGCTGAGCAAAGTTGATTCCTCTCTTGTTGAAGGAACAACCACTGACAGCACGGGAAGTTTCACTCTTAAGACAGAACGGACTGAAGACAAATTTGTCGTTATTAGTTTTGTCGGATATCAACATTACTCTGCGGATTTGAAAGATTTGAAAAGCGAAATCATATTACAAAACTACGGAACATATCTTCAAGACGTTGAAGTCAAAGCCGAACGTCCTGTAGTTAAGTTGGTGGAAGGCAGACTTTCGTACGATGCCGAGGTTATAAGGGAAAAGAAAGTTATTTCTTCGGCTTTTGACCTTATAACCGAATTGCCGTCCGTTTACAGTGATGACGGCAACTCCATAACCATAATTGGAGGTAACGGATGTCGTATTGTGATAAACGGAAGGCCGCCTACAATGAGTTATGAAAACACTTTGACTTATCTAAAGTCAATTCCTGCCGAAAAAGTCATAAACGTGGAGATTGCTTTCTCGGCTCCGCCGCAGTGGTTCGTAGGTACCGGAAGTGCAATCAACGTCATAATTAAACGGGAGAAAGATTACACCTACAGCGGCAGAATAGGAGGCTCTTACAGAAACTATACGGTAAACGGAACTACGCTTGTGGCCTCGGCATTCCTCACTTCGCCGAAATGGAACTTTGAAAGCTCTTACTCCGGAGGCTATTACGTTAATATGACAAGAACTATTAACACAATAAAACACAATGTCAATGGTCAAATAAATGATATAAACTCAGAGAGTTTCACTATTGTGAGAAATCTAAACCACAATCCTTATCTTTCAGTCACGCGTTATTTCAACGATTCCACAGGTTTAGTTCTGTACTACAACGGAAACATATTTCCGAATATGAAACGGAAAAACAAATTCGAAAGTAACTACATAGAAAACTCCAAAAGCGAACAACTAACTGATAATTCATTGCACGGAATCAGTTCGGTATTTTACAGAAACAGCAGTAACGGAACTTCATTTAACGCAGGGTTGGGATATACCAACTATTCGTCGGATAGAGAGCAAAAAATGCAGTACGGAGACTCGTTCGAAACACTTGCAGACTATTTTCTGTCAGAAGAACAACAAAAAGTAAACAGATTTACAGGCTATTTCAATGTAACGAACAAACTAAGCAAAGGTTGGATACTTAACTACGGTATTTACCTTGACTATACAAAAACTCAGAATGAACAATTCTACACCGACTTAACAACACCTAACAGTCTGCCTTCAGAAAACGGTTCAACAATAAAAGACAATAATTTTTCGGGTTATGTAAGTATCAGAAAGAATTTTTTAGACGGAAATTTGAGTTTTTCTCTTACGTTAGAAGACGAATACAGTAAGAACAAGTATTCAAAAAACGAAGGATATGAAACAAATAACCTGCTTCCGAGACTTCATATCTCATATTCCCTTTCAGTAGACCACATGTTCATTTTTGAAAACTCCACCCGAAGAGACCACCCGAGTTATTGGAGTATGCAGGATTTTGTGTCGCGTACAAACAAATATGAACAGCAAATAGGAAATCCGTCTTTAAGACCTTCATTAATAAACTCTACAAGTTTGTATTATTACTTCAAACAGAAGTATCAAATAGGTGTTTACTACCTTTATTGCACCGATAACATACTTCGCATGATGTATCAAAGACCCGACACACTTCTTTCTGTATCTCAACCGATAAATCAGCAAAAAACACAGGCCTTAGGTTTGAACGTAAATATTCCGATAGACATAATCAAAGACCGCATAGCAGCAAACGTATGGTACAATATGCGTGCGCAACAATACAAAGACGATGATTGGCACGGACTGTCTTACGACAAGAGATGGGTAGAACACAGAATAACTCTGTCAGGTGACATTCTTATCTCTAAAAAACCTCAAATCATATTCACAACTTCTGCATGGTACCACTCCCGTTGTTTCGGAGGAATGATAGAACAATCAGATTGCTGGAATCTTACCTTGGGACTGAGGTCCAATTTGTTGAATGACAGGCTTTATATAGGATTGAGATTCGCTGATATTTTCGAATCAGAGGATTGTAAGACGTCTATGAAAATGCTCGGCCAATATTGGGAAAGCAACAGCAACTTCTACCACAGAATGATTTTCCTTCAAGTCTTTTACAAATTCAAAGGTTACCGCAACATAAACCAAAGAGGCGTTGATTCTTCACGTATGGGAATATAGAAAAAAACATCTCCCCTTCAAACGGAAAGAAGGGGAGAGAAAAACTTTGTAAACTTGAAGCGCTTTCCTTTTTACAAGCAGTTAGACGCAATGGATTGCGGCGCAACCTGTCTGAGAATGATTGCAAAGTATTACGGCAAATCCTATTCTTTGGACACGCTGCGGCAAAAAACCTACATATCGCGCGAAGGTGTAAGCATGTTAGGTCTGAGCCTTGCTGCAGAGAATTTAGGTTTCCGTTCCTTGGGCATAAGGGCAAAAATAAAAACCCTAACCGAAATTCCGTTGCCCTGCATCGTTCATTGGAAGCAAAATCATTTTGTAACCGTCTACGAAGTATCCGTTTCCAAAAAGAGCAAAAAACTTTTGGACGGCGGTAATGTCAAACCCGAAAACATAAAAGGTCATATCAGAGTGGCCGACCCTGCAAACGGTTTGATAAAATACAGTTTCAAAGAATTTCTTTCCTGTTGGCTCAGCAACAAAAACAACGGTGAAGACGAGGGAATAGTCCTTTTGTTGGAAACAAGTCCCGATTTCTATGCCTCAGAAGACGAAAAGCACAAAAGAACCAAAATTTCCTTTCTGCTAAAATATCTTTTTCCCTACAGAAAGTTGATTTTACAACTTTTTCTCGGCATGCTGACAGGAACAGTTCTGCAATTGATTTTTCCTTTCCTTACCCAAAGCATTGTAGATTATGGTATAAGCAACAACAACCTCAACTTTGTGGTCCTCATACTCATTGCACAACTCACGCTCTACACTTCGCAAACGGCAGTTGAGTTTATACGCAGTTGGATTTTGCTCCACATAAGCACAAGAATAAACATATCAATCATTTCCGACTTTTTAATAAAGTTAATGAAACTTCCGATAGGTTTTTTCGATACAAAGATGATAGGAGACATAATGCAACGCATAGGAGACCACTCAAGAATACAAAATTTTTTGACTGCATCTACCCTCAACACTCTTTTCTCCATGGTCAGTCTTGTTGTCTTTACCTGCGTTTTAGCTTTCTACAGTGTAAAACTCTTAGTAGTATTTCTCGTTGCAAGTCTGCTCTATGTAATATGGATAACTATTTTCCTAAAGAAAAGAAAGGAGTTGGATTACAAACGTTTTGCCCTTGCATCCAATGAACAGAGCAATCTGTATCAAATAATCACGGGAATGCAAGAAATAAAACTCAACAACTGTGAGCAACAAAAACGTTGGGAATGGGAAAACATTCAAGCAAGGCTTTTTAAGACAAGCATAAAAGGATTAAGCCTTTCACAATATCAGCAAAGCGGTGCATTCTTTATCAATGAGACTAAAAACATACTTATTTCTTTCTTCTCGGCACAGGCTGTCATCTCGGGCAATATGACTTTGGGAATGATGATGGCTGTAAGTTATATTCTGGGTCATCTCAACAGTCCTGTAAATCAACTTATCGGATTTATACAATCAGCACAAGATGCCAAGATAAGCATGGAACGTATGGGTGAAATACACAACAGAGAAGACGAGGAGAAAAACCAAGAGGAGAAAATATTGTCTCTGCCTCAGCAAAAGAGTATTCGGATAAAAAATCTTTCGTTTAGGTACAATCCTCTGAGCGAACCTGTCTTGAAAAACATCAATTTATTGATACCCGAAGGCAAAGTCACTGCCATAGTAGGAATGAGCGGCAGCGGCAAAACAACACTCCTAAAACTGCTTTTGGGATTTTACCCTGCGGAAGAAGGAGAGATAAGCGTGGGTTCCGTTCCCCTTAAGCGCATAAGCAACAAAGTATGGCGCAAAAGTTGCGGCGCCGTAATGCAAGACGGTTTCATCTTCTCGGATACAATAGCCAAAAACATAGCAGTAGGAGATGAAGTCATAGATAAAGAACGCCTGCTGAGGGCTTCAAGAGTTGCCAACATATTAGAAATGACGGAGAACCTGCCGTTAGGATTTAACACCAAGATAGGACAGGAAGGCAAAGGTATATCTCAAGGTCAAAAACAGAGAGTACTCATTGCCCGTTCGGTTTACAAAAATCCTGACTTCTTTTTCTTCGATGAGGCCACCAACTCTTTGGATGCCAACAACGAAAAGGTGATAATGAACAACCTAAGCGAGATTTTCAAAAACAAAACCGTTGTAATAGCAGCCCACCGTTTGAGTACGGTGAAGAATGCCGACAACATAATAGTATTAAACCAAGGAAGAATAAGCGAAGAGGGTACTCACGAACAACTTATTAAAGAAGAGGGAGAATATTTCCGCTTGGTAAAAAATCAATTGGAATTGGGGCAATGACAAAAGAGCAAAACAAGAGAAAAGGACGTTTCAGCAGCGCAGAGAAAATAGAACTACGCAGTCCGGAAATGCAGGAAATTTTATCGCGTCCGCCTAAGAGCATAATAAGATACGGCATAGGCTTAATCTTTTTTTTCATTGCCTTACTTTGTTTCGGCTCTTATTTCATCAAATACCCCGATGTGATAAAGGGAACTGTAGTTGCAGTGTCAGAAAACAAGGCTGAGATAAGCGTTCCCATAAAAAACTCCGGCAAAATAAAACAAGGACAGAGGGTAAACATAAAATTTGACAATTACCCATACATGGAGTTCGGCATCATCTCAACCCACATAGACAGACTGAAACTTACAAGCATAGAAACAGAGAACGGTATTTGCTACAAATTTGAAATAACTCTGCCCGATAAACTCATAAGCAACCGAAACAAAGAATTGGAGTATCTGCCCTTAATGCAAGGAGAGGCAGACATAATAACGGAAGACTACCGCCTAAGCGAGAGATTGCTCTCCGCAGTAAGAAAACACTGACACTTAAGAGTGAAAAAATAAAACGAAGTTTCAGAAAATTAAAACGAAGTTTCACGTCAGCGAAATCAAGTTTCAGTTTTCTGAAACTTCGTTTCGCTGCGGCCGATTAAAGTTTAGTTTTTTTTTATTCATCTTTTCATGTGTCTATTGTTTGCTTCTGCTTTGCCTCTTCCCCGAAAAAAAATAAAGTAAAATAAAGAAAAAACAGAGGGTAATTTTTTTGTAGTTTAGCATTCTTTTGTATCTTTGCAGCCTATTTTCACATATTTACAAACAAAAAAAAGAAAAATTGTATGAGTACTGCTATGTTAATTATGGTTGTTGTATTTGTGATTGGCTATTGCGCCATTGCAATGGAACATACCTTGAAAATCAACAAAGCACCTGCAGCTTTACTGTTAGGAATGGTAATGTGGACCTTGTATGTTGCCATAGGAGGTTTCCATGCAGGCGAAAACCACAATGTATTAATTGAAGCCTTGGGAGACACTGCTGAAATTCTGTTCTTCCTTTTAGGTGCCATGACAATAGTTGAAACTATTGACCAGCACGGAGGCTTTGCTATCATCACGGATAGAATTACTACGAAGAGCAAACGCAAATTGCTTTGGGTAATTGCTATTCTTACGTTCTTTATGTCCGCAGTCCTTGATAACCTTACTACATCCATTGTCATGTGTGCTTTACTCAGAAAGCTCATTGCTGACAAAAAAGACCGTTGGTTTTTCGGCGGAGTGGTTATCTTAGCAGCAAACGCAGGCGGTGCTTGGTCTCCTATAGGAGATGTAACGACTATTATGCTTTGGATTAAGGGAAGCATCACTGCAGGCGGCGTTATAAAAGAAACACTTTTGGCTTCCATAGTTTGTCTTGTAGTTCCTGTTGCAGGAATATCCATGATGTTGAAAGGAAACATTGAGAAAAATCCTGAAATACAATCAGAAGACCACGTTTCCCCTGTTTCCAAACTACAAAGCAAAGTTGTGTTGTTTGTCGGTGTGGGATTTCTTATCTTTACTCCTGTATTCAAGACCATAACACATCTTCCTCCTTATATGGGAATTTTACTTGGATTGAGCGTTTTGTGGATATTGACCGAAATCATGCACAACAAACGTCCCGAAGTTTATCAAAGAATGAACATAGGCAACATTATAACACGTGTAGACACTCCTTCAGTATTGTTCTTCTTAGGTATATTGATGGCTGTTGCTTGTTTGTCAGAGGCAGGTCACTTAAAACTTTTGGCACTTAGCCTTGACAAACTCGGAAACTTCTATTTGACAGATTTAATCATAGGAGCATTGTCTTCTATTGTTGATAACGTTCCTTTGGTTGCCGCTGCTATGGGTATGTATGATATTGCGCCGGCAGGACATTTTGCTGTAGACGGAGCGTTCTGGGAATTCCTTGCTTACTGTGCAGGAACGGGTGGTTCACTTCTTATCATCGGTTCGGCAGCAGGCGTTGCCGTTATGGGAATGGAAAAAATAGACTTCGTATGGTATCTAAAGCATATATCCATTTGGGCATTGCTTGGTTATCTTGCAGGAGCAGGAGTTTACATTCTTATGAGTATGTTTATCTTCCACTCATAAAAACAGACGGATACCTACTTAGGTAACATAATTATTAAAGGTTGCTGACTACAGAAATCAGCAACCTTTCTTCTTTTTATTCTTTTTTATCTTCGGTTTCAGCATCTTGCTGCATGCAGGAAAAATCACGCAGTGTTTCTTCTGCCTTTGTATGCCCCATTTCCAGAGCTTGGTTAAGATAAGAGCAGGCCTCCTGTTTACGTTTCTTCTTATTGAGGTTCACCCCTATTAAATAATAGATATCGGAAACTTCTTTTTCCAAATCCAATGCTTTTTTCAGATAACGCAAAGCCCTGTCCGTCTCATCGGATTGAGTATATATTCTTCCCAAATTATAATAAGCGTCAAAATATTCGGGTTCGGCTTTTATGGATAGTTTATATTCTTCTATGGCTTTAGCTATCTCGCCGCTGTATTCAAGAGCCAAACCCATATTATCGTGAATATATGGAGTCTTCGGCTGAACGGCGTAGCAGAGTTTAAAATCCATAAGTGCAAAATCATATTTTTTCACATTTGCATAAACAATCCCCCTGTAGTTGTAAGCATCGGCAAAGGTATCACAAAGAAAGACCGACATGCTAAGATGATAGACTGCGTTGTTGTAATCTCTCAGCAGATTGTAATTAACACCTTTGAGGTAATAAGCATAGTATTCTTCTTTTATAAGCAAACATGTATCCAAATCAATGTTGGCTTCAACATAGTCACTGCAATATCCCTTGCACAGAGCCCTGTGAAGATAGGCATCGCGTGTTATATAACCTTTTTTTATTGCACTGTTATAAAAAGCAATGGCCGAATTGTATTCCTTACGTTCTTCTTTCAGCCTGCCGAGAATAAAATCCAAGAGAGCGATATTGTCTTCTGACAGAATATCCATTGCATTGTTGTAAGCCAACATATATTTGTGCTGAACGAAATAAAGAATACACAACAGGGTTGAATAAGGCACTCTGTCCTCTCTTTCTGTCAATTCTTCTTTTTCAGTATACTTTTCCACAAAAGAGCATATCCGCTGCAAGTCTTTACTTTCTATTATCTCCAAATCAGAAAGTGCCGAAACGGGAATATAATCCAAAGAAAAATCTTCTAACCTTGAGAAAACAAGACTGTCATATTTTCTGTCTTTTGTAAGGAAAGAAAAACTTATCATATCGGTTATGAACGTATTATCATCGTTTTGATAAAGTTTTTCCGCTATTTGCCCTGCTTTTTTATATTCTTTGTTTATCTGAAAGAGTTTGCACAACTCCGCATCAAGTTCTTCCATTTTATAATACTCCTCTTGCTCTGCCCTATTGTAAATATTCAAGGCAAGTTCATAGTCTTTCTCCCTCATGGCTCTTCGCATAAAGGCAGCATAGTCCCTTTCCTCCTGCGCATAAGAAAGCAAGAGCGAAACAAATGAAAGAATAAAAAACAGATAAGCCTTAAGCCTCATAGCAAAACAAGATTATTCCACCACGCCTAAGCCTTCGCGCACAATGATACATTCATCTCCCGTCATATCAACAACAGTTGAAGGAATATTTTTGCAAAACTCGCCGCCGACAATATGAGATATGTCTTTTTTATAAAGTTCCTCAACTATTTCTGCGCAAGAAAAATCCTCAAAATCCATTTCCTCCGTATGGGGAACAGAAGAGACCAAAAGAGGTCTTCCCATACGTTCCAAAATATCTGAACATATTCTGTTCTCAGCAATACGTATTCCTATGGTTTTCTTTTTGGACTGAAAGATTTTAGGAGTAAAATTAGAGGCTCTGAGAACAAAGGTAAAGCCTCCTGTGTTCAGCCCCTTTATAAAAGAAAACTGGGTATTGCTTAGAGGTTTTATGTAATTGCATGCTTGAGAGAGATTTCTGCAAAGAAGAGAAAAATTACTCTTTTCCAAAGCCTTTCCCTTGAGTCTTGCCAATGTTTCACAGGCTTTGCGGCTGTTTATGTCACAAACAAAAGCGTACAAAGTATCTGTAGGCAATATTATTATCTCTCCGCTTTCCAAACTATTGACAAGCAGACTTATTTGTTTGTCTGAAAGTTCCTCACTGTAGGCTTGAATAAACATAGTCTTCTTTTCTTAGTTAAATAGTTGATAATTACGTTAATTTGAGTGCAAAAGTAGTAAAAAAAACAATGAAAACTAAATTAAAAAAACAAAAACTTGCAAAAAAAGTTAAAAAAAATTTGTCAGAAGCAAAAAATGTTATAACTTTGCAAACGCAAAAAGGGGAAATGGCGTCGTAGCTCAGTTGGTAGAGCAGAGGAC
>JAFVAP010000179.1 GCA_017480455.1 Bacteroidales bacterium
CATTTTATTTTCTTTTTTTTATTTTTTTAATTCTTTCAACTTTTCCCAACGAGGGTCAAAGTCATTACCGTCATCTTCGCTTCGGACATCCGCCCTAAGCTTTTCTATCATAGTCCTATCGCAATCCTTTTCATCAGAATGAACAGGTGAGATAGGTATTATCAATCTCAATTCTTCGTATATGTAAGACAGAATATCCACATCATTTTCACCTTCGGGTATTACTCTTTCCATATCGTCAGGTTCTGAATACTCTCCGCCGAATTTTACATACAGAGTTGTTTTTTTATCTATAGGGAGGTGCATAGCAGACAAACATCTTCCGCATATCAAAGTCATCTCCCCCTTAAAAGCAAATCTGAACTCCAAAAGCCGTTCTTGCTTCCATATTTCCAACTCCACATCACACACCAAACTCTCTGCCTCAGTGCAACCGAACTCCTCAAACAACTCTTTATTCACTTGCAAATCACAATGGTTAGACCCCATTTTTAATTTGCTTATTTGAATAACGTAATCCCTCTTATCCAACATATACTTCAACTCAATTTGAGTTTGCAAAGATATAATATTTTTATTATATGACAAAATATAAACATTTTTTTTGCAAATGTTTTTTCATTTTAAAGAAAGAACTATTCCTCTTTTTTATTCCCTGCCTTGTTTCTTATACTTTGCTGAACGAAAGAAAACATCTCTCCGACATTAAATATTTTGAAGACCAAAGCAGACAAACAACACGAAGCCAATGTAATGACTGCCCTATACAACCAATTTATGTCCAAAAGATGAATAGCATAAGCCAAGCCGCAACAGGAGAAAACAAAAAGCACTAACCTCAAAAAATACTTAAAATCAAAATGAATTGAGAATATCTTCATTGCTATGAATATCTGCAAAACGGCAGTAAGAACTTGGGAAGTCAAGGACGAAAAAGCCGAACCGTCCTGTCTGTAAAGCGGAACGAGTATGCAATTCAGCAAAACATTGATTACCATTCCGCAGGCTGCAACAATATTGAGTTTTTTCATTGAGCCGTTGGCAGTAAGCAATGTTCCGAAAACGTATGTTGCAGCAACGGGAACGTAGCAAAAGCAAAGTATTCTGTAGACACTTGCACTTTCTTCAATGTTTTTGTTATACAACAGCCCCATTAATTCTTCGGAATAGACAAATGAAACAGATACGAAGCATACACTTGACAACAGAAGTATGTGTGATGCAATCTTAATTATCTCTTTTACATTACCTCTGTCCTTTATCATTTTTGCAAACAAAGGTAAAAGAATTACCGAAAACAAATATGAAACCATATTTACCGAATCCACAAGACGGAAGCCCGAAGCATATATTCCTGCAGCTTCTCCGTCGTCCCTAAGCAATCGTTCCAAAAAAACACCGTCCACCCTGTTATAAAACGACATCAAAAGAGCCAAAAGAGCAAATGGAAATCCTTTTTTTAATATGGTAATCATAAATTTAGGCTTCCATACCAAGGAAGGAAAACCCGTTTTCACCAAACAGATTACCCCTACTGCCAAACAGGAAAGGAAAATGCTGAGTGTCTGAGCATAAACGAAGTATTCTACCTTGAAACTTCCTTTTAGAAACGGCGTCCACAAAAGAATACTGCAAAAGATTATAGTTAAGGTTTTATCCAATACTGAAAGGACGGAATCGGTTTTGAAAAGCAGAAGCCCGGATATGTTTGAGCGGAAATAAGTAAGCAAGGAAGTAAAGAGTTGGAAAAGAGTAAGCCAAATCAAAAGATGAAAAGCCCTGCCGGAATATCCGCCCAACACAGCACAAACAAAAACCGCTGCGATGTAAACCCCTGCAAGCAAAAGTTTCAAAGGAAGTATGCGTGAAAAATATTTTTTAAGTAGGACTGTATTTTGCGCTATGGTTTTGTTGTTAAAATTAGTTATTCCGAAATCAAGAATAATGTTAAATAAATAGGAAAAGTTCAACAAAGCATAGTAAATCCCGTACTCGCCGCTTGGTAAGGCGTTTTGGACACTGCGGTCTATTCCTAAAATCCAAAAGGATTTTATCAACAGATTGAGAGTCACCATAAAGATAAGATTTACTACAAAAAACTTTTTCATAACTAATTGCTTAGAATTTGCAAAAGTAAGAAATTTTTCTTTTGATACTTGCTTTCAGAGTTTTTTTTCTGTGCGTCGCTTGTTGTTTTCCCTGTCAGAAAATCCATATTCGGAACAATCATAAATGCAAGCGGAAGCAACCATTCTTCTTTACGTAAAATCAAAAACAAATTCCGCTGAAATAAAACTTGATTTTAAAAATCTGAAACTTGATTTCAGCGCCGTGAAACTTCGTTTTAATTTCCTGAAATCAAGTTTTATTTTCTCCGTTCTTAATTCATTGGTTTTCAAACCTTAATTTAGGTAAATTTTCTTGAGAAAATCTCCTTGTCGTTAATCGGAAAAAAGGCCATAAAAACTAAAAAAGCTAAAACAACTTTTCATCTCAAGGTTTCTCAGTCCGAAACTCAGTTTGTATGAATACTTGTTTTTTTGCATATTTTATTTGACTTTGCATAAAAAATTGTATCTTTGCACGACGAAAATAATAATACTGCTATGATAC
>JAFVAP010000016.1 GCA_017480455.1 Bacteroidales bacterium
ATCCCTTTTATAACAAAAAAATTGCATAAATCAAATCCTAATTTACGTTATTTGGATTTGCTGAAACTCTATTATTTTATTTCGGTCGCAAAAAACTAAGATGCTGAAAAACTAATGTTTAAAACAAATTTCCGAAATGCCGATAATGGAATATAAAATATTTTTTTTGTATAAAATAAACAAAAACAAAGACTTATGATATTCTTTCCAAATTGTAAGATAAATATAGGACTGTTTGTCACTTCTAAACGGGAAGACGCTTACCATAACATAGAGTCTGTTTTCTATCCTCTTTCGCTTTGTGATTGTTTGGAGATGAGAAAGACCGACAATACAAAGACAGAGTTTTTTCTCTCGGGCTTAGGGGCAGATGTAAATTATGTTGCAAAGGATAAAAATAACAGTGTGCTGAAAGCATTCTATCTTTTGAGAAGTAATTTCCCAAAGATAACGAATGCAAAGATTTATTTGCATAAAAACATTCCTACTTTTGCAGGATTGGGCGGCGGAAGTGCAGACGGAACTTTCGCTTTGAAACTTACGGATTTTATGTTTGACTTAAGACTCAGCGATGAGCAGTTGTATTATTATGCTTCCAAACTTGGCTCTGATAACTTTTTCTTTTTGGAAAACAGACCTATGTTCGTCTATGGGAGAGGCGATAAGACGGAAGATGTAAATATATCTTTAAAAGATTATTACATCGTACTGATTAAGCCAGATATAAACATACAGACAAAGGAGGCTTATAAGAATGTGCATCTTACACCTAAGCCTTTCAATCTTAGAAATTTGGATGTTAAGGATATAAGAAATTGGAAAGATTATGTGAGGAATGATTTTGAACTTTCCTTGTTTGAGCAATATCCTTTGCTTGCCCAAATCAAGCAAATGCTCTATGATAACGGAGCTTTGTATGCTCAGATGTCGGGAAGCGGTGCAACTGTTTTCGGAATCTTTGATAAGGAATTAAATCTTGAAGGACTGAACATAGACAAGACTTTCTTTGTACATCAAGAAAAACTGAAATAATATTAATATATAAATATCTTATTTTTAGTTTGTTTTCTTCTCTTGATAAACTATAACTTTATGATGTTGTTTTGATAAAAATAAAACTTTATTTTACGCTGAACGAAATCAAGTTTCAGAAAAATAAAACGAAGTTTTGTTGCTGTGAAATCAAGTTTCAGAAAATTAAAACGAAGATTTGTTGCCGCAAAATGAAATTTCAGAAAAATAAAACGAAGTTTTGCTGTCGTGAAATCAAGTTTTAAAAAAATTAAGAAAAAGGCTTACATATAGAAAAGGCTGAGTTCTTTGTCAGAAACTCAGCCTTTTGTTGTTTTGATGTATATTTTAGTAGTAGAGCATCAATTCTCCTCTGCTTTCTTCCTGTGTACGGTCGAAGTTATCGAAGAACAGAACTCTGTAAACATAGACACCTTGAGGACAAAGTTGTCCTTTGAATTTGCCGTCCCAACCTTTAGTTATGTCGGAAGTTTCAAATACTTTAGTACCCCAGCGGTCGTAAATCTGGAAAATTTGCATCACAATGTTTTCATCTGCAGGATAAACGTAGAAGACGTTGTTATTGTCCTGCGCAGGCGTGAATGCCGACGGCACCGTTATCTTACTTTTCGCTGCAAAATGCAAATCCAAAACCGTTGTGCTGTCGCAACCCTTGGAACTTATTTTTTCTGAGTAATATAATCCCTCTTGGGTAGCATAAAATCCGTTTTTGGAGTAAGTTTGTCCCTCATCGATGCGTGCAACTATGGTATCCCTGTAGTTAGGCCAAACCGAAAGATTGAGAAAGACTACTGAGTCGCAACCAAGTTCCGTAGTGAAAAGGTCTCTTCTGTAAGTACCTGCCTCATCTTCGGCAAAACCGTTGCCGTAGTAGGTCTCACCCTCACAAATGGATACGTTAATTACGGTATCTCTGCTGTTTATAACCTCAAGGTTAAGTGTTACCGTGCTGTCGCAACCGTTCTCAGAGACAAGTCTTTGAGTGTATGTTCCAGTTCGGTTTTCGGAGAAATTATAAAGGGTAAATTCATCTCCGTTACATATTTTCTCATCAAAGACTATGTTAAACGTATCAGCAATTGTTAAATCCAAAACATAAATACTGTCACAGGCATTGACGGTTTGATAAGTGTGGACGTATATTCCTGTTTCCGTCTCGGTAAATTCAGCATCGGAATATGTTTCTCCCTTACATTTGACAACCCTTACCGTATCATAGAATGAGGAATTTACGCTGAGCAGCAGGCTTATTTGTTTTTCGCAACCGTTTGTGCCTTGTGTTATTGCCGAATATTCACCCGGGTAGGTTTCATTGAAGTAAGCATCGTGGTAAACCTCCCCTTCACAGATTTCGGCAACTATTGTATCGTATTGATACGGCAAGACAAACAAATCCAAACTTGTTACAATATAGTTTTCCGAAGTGAGATTAGTGTCAATGTAAGTTCCGCTTGCATTTTCCGTAAAGATGTTGTCCGAATATACCTCTCCGCACTGAATGGTATCAGAAATGTACTCATTGACAACAGGCAACACCGTAAGGGAAAGATTTCTCACCGTGTCGTAACCTGCATCCGTCAGAACGGTATCTGAATATTGACCCGTAACATTTACATTGAAGTTATATTTTCTGTAAGTGCTTCCTTCGGGTATTGTATCCACTATGTTTTCCGTTATTCTTACCCTCAGATTGAGAAGAACCGAATCGGTGCAACCTGCAGGCGTCTGCCAAGTGTGAAGATATTCTCCCGGGATATTGTAATTGAATACACTGTCATTATAATATGTTCCCATAGGTATAACAGTGTCGGTTGTAAGACTAAAAGGCTCTTCGAAGACTATTTCCAATACTTGAATGTCATAGCAACCGAACTCATTCTGAAGAGTATCTGCGTAGATACCTGTTTCTTGTGCTGAGATACGTTCGCTTGTGAACACATCGCCTTTGCATCTGCTCTCTCTGAGAGTGTCTGTCGTTATAGGGTTTATTGTCAATGTTGCAGTGTCTCTGTATTCGCAGCCGAACTCATCAACAATGGTAACATTGTATTGAAATTCCCCTGTGGTATCACTTTCAGATGAGATGACAATAGTTGTATCGTTGATTGTCTGATAATCAAGCGGTCCTTCCCAAGTAATGGAAGAGTAGGCTACATCGTAACTCCAGTCTCTTTGTTTAGTTTGTTGGAGTTCCATATCCCACCAAAAGACATAACCATTGTCTATTCCCCAGTCGTCACATATCCTTATGGACCACTCACCGTTGAGAGGACAACCGATAAGCGAAGAAAAGCCTTGCAAATCCACTTCTTCTGTCGCCGAGGTCTGTATAGGAGTTTGGAAATATCCCGTCTTGAGGCTCTGATTTGTGGAATCAACAGGCGAAGACATAAGTCCGCTTATCACACCCTTACTTTCGTCAAGATATTGATTGGAGAAACAATATGTCCAGCCCGTTCCATTAGGATTATTCACAGAGTCGCACAGAGGATTTCCGTCATTTCTGTTTGCAATTCCCAAATTAGCGCCTCCTCTGTGGGTATTGTGTTTCAGAACGGCTGACTGACCGTTAGGACATATTATTTGGAAACCTAAATCGCCCAAAAACGAATGTTCCATATTTATACATATAGACAATATATCATCGATACTGCTTATTACATCGCCGTCATTGAACTGTGTAAAGGTGACAGGCGTCTCGTAACAGCCTGTAGGAGACAAATCCAAACAAGCAGGGCCGTCAGGAATGAAAACAGTATTTTCGTATCTCTCCCTTGCACGTTTTTCGAAACTCAAAGGTATGCTCATATCAAGATGAACAGAAAGAGAATCTGTTTGACAACTTTCCTTGGAATTAAAAGAGCGTATAGGATTTGCAGAAACCCTTACTATGGTATTAACTAAGTTTTTGCTCTGACAAGAACCGTTGAGCGTGTCTGTAACTATCAGACTTATATCATAGCCTTTTGACTCGGTGTAAACGTGACTTACCGTCTTATCAACAGCAATCAAGGTGTCGCTTCCGTCTCCGAAAGACCAGAAATATTTACATGAACTTTCATCTTGATGATAGGTTAAATCGTTTTCAGGGAAAAGAGGTTCGGCAGTTATGATTACGGTGTCTCCTTTGCAAATATCCATTGATTTGTAATCAACTATTGAGAGTACATTGTCAGACAGGAACAGCGTGTCGTGAACATCTTTCATCTCAAGAGTTTGTTCTCCTGCGGCATTTCTTTTTATGAAAGATGCAGATATGCTTGCCTGCGGATTTTGACAAAGAGCCAAACATTCTATCCTTGCTTTAAAGCCCGAGGCACTTTGACTGCCGTCGCTCTTAAGCCGTAAGGTAAGACAGCCTGAAGACATCATCAAGGACGGCATAATGGTTGCGCCAGACAAATCTTGGTTTTGGAAATACGGAACGTTGTCTGCTCTTGTCATAATCGGAGAATTGATATCCTCACCTTGATAAACAAAGAACGTATCTGTAGGATTTATGTTAAACTCTTCAAAAGTCAGAGAAACACGTCCGTTTTCCGTCTCAGGGCAAATGGTAGTCCAATAGTCTATGTCGTCGGCATAATTTCCTGTTTTGGAGTTATCGTAGAAATAACCGCTGCAATGGATATTTACAGTGTTGTGAGTAACTTCGTTAAGTATTATTTCATCGGGATTTTCATAAGTTCTGAGGATAAGAACAAAAATACTGTCGCAACCGTTTTGAGCTTGAAGGGTGTCATAATAAACTCCCGTGTTGCTGAGTTCTAAGTTCTTGAAAGTATAAGTTTCTCCTACGGCGATATCTGCTTCTAAGGTGTCACGCAAAACATCTTTGTAAAGGTCCAAAATATGTATAAAATAATTGTCTTCTGTTCTTACGGTGTCGTAATAAATACCTGTTTCGCTGACATCAAAATTTTCATTTATGAAACTTTCTCCGCAGTTAATGGTATCTGTTATGGTGTCATAGACAATAGGTAAGACGGTTAGGTTTATTTTGACTACACTGTCTCTGCTGAGAGATGAAGTCAGCGTATCGTAGAATGAACCCGACGAAAAGCTTGTAAAGGTGTTGCCTCTGAAAATATCGCCTTGCGGAATGGTGTCAAACTCAACCGCAATCAAATGCAGGTCTAATGCAAATAAGCTATCGCAGGAGTTAATTGAAGTTTCATTGAAGACAAACAAAGCTTCGGTGTTGTAAGATACTTCATTGTGAATATATTCTCCGCCTTGGTCTATATAAACCGTAAGAGTGTCGTCGTATTTAGGGAAAACGCTCACCGTAACCAAAGTATCCCAAGAGCAACCTAAGTCATCACCGGCAGAAAAGTTGAAAATGAAAGTTCCTATGCTGTCAGCAAGGAAATGAAGTTCTTTTCCGCTGACATCTTGCTCCAAAACATCGCTCTGCCATGAGTAAACATACTGACGGGAGTCTCTTTCTTCGGTTGTGGCTTGAAGAGTTACCTGTTCATTGTAGCAAGTCTCAATTCCGGAAACATCAGTTACAGGATTGCTTCCTACTCTCAATCTCACAATTCCCGAAGATAAAGTCTGACAAGTATGATTTTCAAAAGCAGAATCCAAAACTGACAGGGATATGTCGTAAATTCCTCCCTCTGAGTATTTAAATCCGACTGAGTCATTGCCTGTTACAATCACTGTATCTTCCGTAGAGAACGCCCAAACGAAAGTAAGTTTATCTAATGTTTGGTTGTAGAACCTGTCATTTTCAGCAAAAAACCGGTCAGCCTTTAACACAACGGAATCACCTGCGCAAACTGAGGCGGTAGGTATTCCGTTTATTTCATTGAAAGTAAGACTTGACACATTGTTTTCTGAATATACTGAGGCGTTGTTGCTGATTGCAAGATTTATTGTTTGACAAGAGCGGACTGCAAGGTTCAATGTAACGGTGCTGTCGCAACCCTCATAAGTCTGAAAGTTGTCCGTGATGACAGTATCCGAAGACAAAATCCTGTTATTGAAAGAATACTCTTCGCCTTGCTCAATAGTGTCAAAGACAGTGTTTTGATATGATGGATTGAAACTAAGATTA
>JAFVAP010000180.1 GCA_017480455.1 Bacteroidales bacterium
AATTATTCTTATAAAATTAAATATCAAAATAATTAAAAAAAATTATTTAGTTTTAAATAATTTAATTTAAGAGATAAATCATAACAATTGTTAAAATAAAATATATTAGTTAATATATTAATCATACCATTTTGCAATTTGAGAACCACCTTCACCTTTGAATAGTTGGGCTTCATGGCAATTTCTTTTTTGAAATTCATTAATTATCAATTTAAATCTTTCTCCTTTTTCCTTATTCTTAATATAATTATGCTCTTCAAATGTCAAATCATGATCTTTTAATATTTCAAATTTCATAGTTTCAATATTATAATGACCTTTACCACAGCATTTTTTATCCGAACAATAAAAAGCGACGATATTATTTCCACATAAATACTTTTTGTTATATTTATATATATTTCCTTCTTCATCTTTATGTAAATGAATGCTTAAATCTCCTAAATCAGTACTAGGTGTATTTATATTTAAATTATTATAATTATTTATATTCACATTAGGCTCTTTTTCTTCTTTTTCTTCTTTATCTTCTTTATCTTCTTTATCTTCTTTATCTTCTTTATCTTCTTTATCTTCTTTATCTTCTTTATCTTCTTTATCTTCTTTATCATCTTTATCATCTTCATCTTCTTTATCATCTTCATCTTCTCTATCTTCTTTTTCTTCTTTTTCTTCATTATCTTCCTTTTCTTCCTTGCCTTCTTTGTCTTCTTTATCTTCTTTAATTTCTTTATCTCCTTTATCTTCCTTTTCTTCCTTTTCTTCAGACTTAGACCTTGTAAGAGGTGAATCTTTAACAGCATTATTTTTTAAATTTTGAATTTTATTTTTTTTAGAAGGGGTTAAAACTGAATTTTTTTTCTTCCTTTTGTCTCTTTGTTTGAGGCCTTATCATAAAGAAGTAAAAAATGACAATAATAAGAAGAAGCATAACGATACCACTCATTGAGCCGCCTCCGTTTCCTTGTTGCCCACCCATCATGAGCATAATACTAAGTAATTTCATAGTGTAATTTTTTTATTTTTTTTGTTTTGTTAATAATTTTCTTTTGATTTTAAATATTCTTTTCTTTCAGTCAAAATCTTGTTTCTGTGGGCCAATACCACAAAAGTAAGAAACATGAATATAAAAGGAATAATGTACACAAACTTATCAAACAACAAATCTCCGTCTGCCTCTGTCAATCCTCTGTCCTCTGCTGTCAGCAATAGAATTGCCGATAAATTATTGAGGAAATGAACTGTTATATTAACCCAAATGCTTTTAGAATAATAGAAAAGTAAGCCAAGCAATAGTCCGAGTATAAATCTGGAAACAAAATTTGATAAATCAAAATGGGCTAACGAAAAAAGAGCCGCACTAATCACTATTCCCAAATAATCGTTTTTACAAAGGGCGATAACATTTTTTTGCAATATTCCTCTGAAAACCCATTCCTCAAAAACGGCAGGAATAAACGCCATAGTAAAAACAAAAAGAATGAGCCTTAAATTTGATACGTCATGAAAGAGTTTAAACAGCAGTTCATCGGATTCAGGATTTTCAAAGTAGGATGCAATAGGTATTGTTATAAGAAAAAGAATCAATGCAAGGGGATACCAATACGCTTTTGTCTTAAAAGAAAACAAAGCCTTATTAAAAAATTTCCCTTCAAAAATTCTTTGATACACAAGAGCGGAAGTTCCGAAACAAAGTACGGTTGTAAATCCTAATTCCACGGCTTTATCTATCCCTGTCTGCAAAAGAACGCCGAGTAAAACAGAACTAAAAATAACACAAACCAAACAAACACCTAATAAAGTCAATAACTTTACCAAAGGCGAGGAATTAGCGTTTAATGTCATCGAAACTCACATAAAATTATTCCGTAAGGGTATTTTCTTTCAACAAATCAAAGGATTAATATTCTTCATCGTCAAAAAAGAAATCCTCTTTCGTAGGATAGTCGGGCCAAATATCTTCTATGGAATCGTAGATATCGCCTTCGTCTTCTATCTCTCTAAGATTTTCCACCACTTCAGAAGGAGACCCGCTTCTGAGAGCATAATCTATAAGTTCTTCTTTTGTTGCCGGCCAAGGTGCATCTTCCAAATGAGACGCAAGTTCTAAACTCCAATACATAATAATCTTATTTGTTAATTTTAATGTTTTTCTTTACATACGTGACTTCCAATATCTCTCGGTGCGGTGTTTGTCTTGCATAATCTTTCTTGATAAAACAAAGAAATAATCCGACAAACGGTTAAGGTATTTCAAAACATTGGCGTCCAAACCGTATTTATCGCTGCACTCAACACAAAGTCTCTCACATTTTCTGCAAAGAGTTCTTGCCATGTGAACAAGACATGCTGACTGGGAAGAAGAAGGTATGATAAAGGATTTCAAACGCGGAAGTTCCTCTTCCATAGCATCTATTTTCTTTTCCAAGTATGAAATATCCGAATCCAAGATTGAATCCATTTTTTCAAGGATTTCAGCCTTTTCGCAAGCAACTATGCTCTCACATATAAAGAGTTTGTCCTGTATTACAAAAAAAGCATTCTTGTATTCATCGTTTTTCAACAGTGTTCCTATATATCCCATCAGTGAAACCAAGGAATCAATCTCACCATATGCTTTAACACGTACATCATACTTCTTAACCCTTGTTCCGCCGACTAAAGAAGTAGTTCCGTTATCACCTGTTTTCGTATATGTAGCCATATTTTATTATCTTTTTTCTAAGTTTTACAAGTATCTGTATAAGTTTAAAATCAGTTTCTCTTTATTTGGGATTTATCTTTCCTTGATAAAACTACAGCGGTTTTATATTTTCAACTGATTTAATCTCAGGAATAGCATCTTTAATTGCCAATTCCACATTTTGTTTCAAAGTCATCATGGCATAAGGACAAGAACCGCAATGTCCTTGTAATTCTACATTAACGACTTTATCATCTGTCAATGAAACAAAAGCAATATCCCCTCCGTCTTCCTGAAGATACGGTCTTATCTGTTCAACTGCGCTTTTTACCTTTGCTTCAAGTATTGTTCTTTCTTCAAGTGTCATATTATCGCTCCTTTATTTTTTGTTTATTCTTTTGTCTTTTCTATTATTTTTTCAGCCAATTCAAAGAAAGCATCCGCATCAGGGCTGTCCTCTTTGCAAGCAAGAGGTACACCTTCTTCATTTGCATCGGACAGAGAACAAGAAACAGGTATCTGACCCAAGAAATCAATGTTCAATTCCTCAGCAAGATTTTTTCCTCCGTTCTTTCCGAAGATATAATACTTATTTTCGGGTAACTCTTTCGGCGTAAAATAAGCCATATTTTCAACTAAGCCGAGTATGTTTACTTGAAGATTGTCATTCGAAAACATATTTACGGCTCTTCTTACATCACTTACGGCAAGTTGTTGCGGAGTGCAGACAAACAAAGCGCCGCCGGGGTGAAACGTTTGCACGAGTGTCAGTTGTATATCGCCCGTTCCCGGAGGCATATCCAAGATTAAATAATCCAATTCGCCCCAAAGAGTATCTCCTATCAACTGAGTAAGGGCATTAGACGCCATAGGACCGCGCCACATCAAAGGAGAAGAAACATCAACCAAAAATCCTATACTCATAAGTTTTATTCCGTACTTCTCCAACGGTATCATAAGGTCTCTTTCTCCCTCTTTGTGAGCAAGTATCTCTGCCTTATCCACACCGAACAATGTAGGAAGGGACGGACCGTAAACATCAGCATCTGCCAAACCTACTTTGCAGCCGCTCTTTGCTAAAGACACGGCAAGATTTGCTGCTACCGTACTCTTTCCTACGCCGCCTTTTCCGCTGCAAACGGCTATTATATTCTTTATTCCTGCAACAGAGGACTGCAATTCCGTCTGTCTTTTCTTTCTTTCCTCAAAAGGATTCATCTCTTTATTTATTTTGCCGCAGTATTTCTGCTTATTCCGAAATATTATCCAAATAATAATGGTGTGCAAAGATACAAAATAAAATTAATATGCAGTATTTTTATTTAAAAATCATCTTTTTTAAAAAAAAATATATACTTTTGCACGGAGAATAAAAGACTTTATCAAAACAAAAAAAAATAAACAAATTATGGCAAGAGTAAAAGCATTCAGAGGATTACGTCCTCCGCAGGATATAGTAACGAAATTGTCCTCACTTCCTTATGATGTAATGGATTCAGAGGAAGCAAGAGAACGTGCAAAAGACAATCCGTATTCTCTTTTGCACGTAACAAAAGCTGAAATCGACCTTGCAGCAGGCACAGCCGACGATGCACCGGAAGTATTCGAGAAAGTGGTGGAAAATTATGCTAACTTCAAGAAGAACGGTTGGCTTATCCAAGACGCAGAACCTAAACTTTACATCTACGCTCAAACAATGAACGGAAAGACTCAGTATGGTATCGTCGGATGTACTCATGTTGATGATTACTTTAACGGAATCATCAAAAAGCATGAGCTAACCCGTAAAGACAAAGAAGATGGCAGAATGGTGCATGTAAATATCACCAATGCGAATGTAGAACCCGTTTTCTTCGCTTATCCTGACAACAACGAGATTAACAATATCGTTGAAAACATTGTTAAAAACGAAAAACCTGTTTATGATTTCATAGGAAGCGATGACGGTTTCGGACACGCTTTTTGGGTAATCGATGACAGGAAAACAATAGAGAGAATAGAGGAAATATTTGACAAGGAGATACCTTATCTTTACGTTGCTGACGGTCACCACAGAACGGCAGCGGCAGCAAGAGTCGGCCAAGAAAGAAGAGCAAACAATCCTCAGCATACAGGAGAGGAAGAATACAATTACTTCATGGCTGTAATATTCCCTGCTAACCAATTAACCATTATTGATTACAACAGAGTGGTTAAAGACTTGAACGGTTTGAGTGAAGAAGAATTCATCAAGAAAGTTGAAGAAACTTACACAGTTGAAAAAATCGGAGCAGAGATTTATAAACCTGAAGCATTACATACTTTCTCCATGTACTTGGGAGGAAATTGGTACAAATTGACTGCAAAAGAAGGAACATACAATCCTAACGATCCTATCGGCGTTTTAGACGTAAGCATTCTTTCAACCAACGTTTTAGACAAGGTACTCGGAATTACGGACCTTAGAAGAGACAAAAGAATAGACTTTGTAGGAGGAATCAGAGGTTTGGGTGAACTAAAGAGAAGAGTAGACAGCGGAGAGATGAAAGTAGCTTTTGCTCTTTATCCTGTATCTATGAACCAACTGATGAGCATTGCTGATACCGGCAACATAATGCCTCCTAAGAGTACTTGGTTTGAGCCAAAACTACGTTCAGGATTAGTTATCCACGAATTAGTATAAGAAATTAATTTTTCTGCTTAAGAATGCAGAGGAGTAACATTGTCTTTCGGCAGTGTTACTCTTTTTTTTATTTTATTCTTTCAAAAAAATTGTCAGATAAAACAAAGTTTTACACCGACGAAATCAAATCTCAATTTTTTAAAACTTGATTTCAGAAAATTAAAACGAAGTTACACGCCGATGAAATCAAATCTCAGTGGTAGTAAAGCCCGTAACCATAAAATAAAAACAATGATTAAAACCGAAATTCGAAGTTTCATAACTAAAAAAGTCTGTTTC
>JAFVAP010000181.1 GCA_017480455.1 Bacteroidales bacterium
AACTATTAATCCGCCGGTGCTGAGTTCAGCAACGGCGGATTGTTTATTTGGAAATAAGTTTTTTAAGAAAATATCCGGACTTGCCTTTGTTCAAGTTTGCAGTATTTTGTTTTTTTTATCCAAGTGTTATTCTTTTTATAGTTAAAAAACATTTTGATTTTACGTTCTTTTTTCGGATAGTATTTGTTTATTAGATTAATAAGTACTATCTTTGCAGTCAAACAAAATATTATTGATATGAAATATTATATTTTTTTGCTGTTAGCCTTTGTTCCGATATTGGTTTTTTCACAAAATATTTCCTTGCAACAATTAACATCAAGCAGTGTGACAATTGCTTATTCTATTGAAGCCCCTGAGACATTATATCTTTATGATAATGACACTGTTTATTATGAAGATTTTGCATATTTTCCTAACACGAATGAATATCAATACTATGAAAAGTTTCTTTGGGATATTCCTTCTTCATACCTTAGAGTTGCAGGTGCAAAAGGTAAAATTTTAGAAGGAAACGGCGCTATTGTTTTAAGTAAGTCTTCTGTTTTTGAGACGCCTGAGATAGATATAGAAAAATCTTTTAACGGCTCGAAATATCTTTATAATCTTTCTGTTGCTTTGTCTAAGAAAAGCGGCTCTGCAGATTTGTATGTGTCTGATGAGGGGCACTCTTCATCGTTTTCAAAGTCTGAGTCGTCGAACCTTTCTCATATTTCTATTACGTTTTCTGCTTCAACGACTAAATCAACATCTTATGAAATTTCTAAAATTCTTGTTACAATTCCTAAGGATTATTGCAATAAACGTTCTGTTGATTTAACTGATTTGAGCGGAACTTATACTATGGATAATCTTTCACCCAACAGTAAATATGTCATTGTTTTGGGCGAAGATACTCTTTCGTTTACGACTAAGAAAGAAAAGACTTTGGACAGTGTGAACAAGGTTTCCGATACTTATGCAGAGATATATTTTACCGATAATACAAACAGCGGAAAGAAGTTGAAGATAATGAATAAAGGAAGTTTATATAATTTTACTGATGATTTGATTATCTCCGAAGTCTTTCAGAAATCCTCTGATGCAAGTCTTATTGAGTTATACAATGGTACAGGAAGGGATATTTGTTTAAAAGATTATAAACTTAAGGCTCACCGTAGCAGTACTCTTATGGCTGAATACACATTTACCGACAGGGATACTCTGAAACACGATGAGGCTTTGGTCTTTTTTAAAAGTTTTGATAAATTGTCCGCTCCTATAGAAAATGCAGGCAAATTTTATATTGGTGAAGATATTTTGTCCAATTATCCGATTGTTTTGATGAACGGAAGTGATACAATAGATTTTTTTGGAAATAATGCTGATACAAACACATCTACAGGTTGGACCTGCGGTGACCTTAAAACAAAAGGTTCTGTTCTTAAGAGAAAATCTTCTGTGTTTTGCGGTATAAAAACTAATCCGAAGACAGGTTTTCCTACGCTTTGTTCAGAATGGACGGGGACAAATTCCACATCAGCATCTGATTTTTTGAATTTCGGTTTACATACTATTGATGCCACCATCTTAAGGGCAGATATTGAGAATATAAATATAGGTACTGAAATTCCTGTAGAAAATATTACCCTTCAAGACGGATATTATACCGTTTCAGATTTGCAACCCAATACTTTTTATGTTGCTTACCTTACTTCATCTGACGGAGAAATTGTTTATGGTTGCCAATCTTTCAGAACCAAAGGTTTGACACAGAGAACTGTTTCAGGAGAATGGACTGATGAAAATTGGACTGAGGGTAAGCCTACCTATAATGATATTGTAGAGATAGGGCAAAACACTCTGGTAGTTATCCCTGAAGGAACTCTTGCTTCATGTAATACCCTTATATTGAAAGATGGTGCTGAAATTAAGAATAACGGAAATCTTAATGTAAAGAATTATCAAGTTGAAAAATCTTTGTTAGGTTATGAGACAGAGGATATTCCCGGTTGGTATTTGATGGGTCTGCCTATTATTGCGTCTCAAGACAATCAAAGCTATATTTCAACTACTATGAGTGCATTTGAAGATAACGATGATATAGATTTGTATTATTGGGACGAAGCCTATACCGACGATGACGTCCAAGGGCTGTGGCGGAATTTCAAAGACTATGATTTATCCCAACCTTTCTTTCAGCAAGGCAGGGGTTACCTTGTTGCTTATGCGGAGAACAGGCTTAATATTTTTGACGGAAAGATAAATGATGAGGATTCATATACCCTGCTTGAGAATGCGACCCGTAGCGGTGAAACACAGTATCACGGATGGCATCTTGCAGCAAATCCTTATCCGTTTTCGCTTTCTTTAGACGATATTGTAAAAGAGAATTTTACGCCTCCGTCTCTTTTGAAGCAAGACGGAAACTACCAAACAATGACAAGCAGAGACAGAATTAAACCTTTCGAGGGATTTTTTGTTCAGACGACGGAAGACGGTAATAATTTGTTCAGAGTAAATAAAAAATCAAACCCTACATCTCTTCCTGTTTTGAAATCAAATCTTGACTCTGTTAAGTATCTTTCTTTTTCCGTTGTAGGGGAAGACGGAAGCGACAGATTGTTGTTAGCATTTGACAATTCTTTTTCAGAAAGTTTAGACTGGCAGACGGACAATCATAAACTTACGGGTTTGGGTGATGCACCTGAAATTTATGCCGTGTTCAACAATGAGGCTTTTGCCGTCAATGTATTGCCGTCTTCGGCTGATACTCTTTATATTGATTTGCGTTGTAAGATAAAAAAAGGCGGAGAATATTCAATGGTGTTCACCGCAGACGGAGTTTATCCTTATCAAGAGGTTGTTTTGCAAAACAGAAAAACAGGTGAAGCCTTAGTGGATTTTACTAATAGTGATACATATTCTTTTTTTGCAGACCAAACTATGGAAGAAGATGGATTTTTATTGTCTTTTGCCCGTAAGTCCGTAGGAATAGATAGGGATATTTTGACTTCAAATTTCATCAACATTTCGCAAAAAGGCAGGATAGTAAAGGCTTATTCCAACGAGCCTTTAAGGTTACTTACTCTTTACTCTTCGGACGGAAAACAGTTACTTCAGTCAGACTCCTCTGAGATAGAGATAAAGCAGACAGGTCTTTTTATCTTGAAAGTACAGACAACTAAAAACGAAAAGGTATTCAAAATAACAGTATTCTAAAACTAAAAAATATGGTCAATAAGGTTGCATTAATCACAGGCATTACAGGACAGGACGGTTCTTTTCTTGCTGAATTTCTATTACAAAAAGGATATAAAGTTCACGGAACACTAAGGA
>JAFVAP010000182.1 GCA_017480455.1 Bacteroidales bacterium
GAAGAGCGTTAAGGTAGATAGGAAGAGTTGCAACCAGAGTTTTACCTTCACCGGTAGCCATTTCGGCTATCTTACCCTCGTGAAGAACAATACCTCCGATAAGTTGGACATCGTAATGGACCATATCCCAATGTATGAGAGAGCCTCCTGCCATCCATTCGTTTTTGTAATAAGCCTTGTCACCATCTATGCGTATGGCATCTCTGCATGTAGAAAGGTGTCTGTCAAAATCATTTGCCGTAACTTCAACTTCTTTATTCTCATTGAAACGTTTAGCAGTCTCTTTTATAACTGCAAAAGCTTCGGGAAGAATATCACGCAATACGTTTTGGGTTTTTTCATATATCTTTTTCTCTAATGACTCTATGTGGTCATAAGCTTTTTGTTTCTCCTCAACAGATATATTAAAATCCGTGTCTAAGCGTTCTTTTATGCTGTTTTTTTCTTCCTCTTCCGTCTTTATTGCTTCCTTAATACGGGAACGGAATTCGAGAGTTTTCGCTCTCAGTTCATCGGTTGTAAGGTTTTGAATCTTGTCGTAGGCTGCAAGACACTGTTTAAGAACAGGATTTATTTCTTTAAGGTCTCTTTGTGATTTGTTACCAAAGAGTGCTGTTAAAAAATTTTTCATTTAATTAAGAGTTTTTATATTTTTTTGTGAGTTAATATTTACTTTATTTTTTGCTTCCTTTTTTTCAGAAAAAACATCCAAAGTTGTTATCATAGCCGTCATTGCCCAAAAAGGTATGGACAATTTATCGGTATCAAGGAAATTATTCATTACTCCGTGAATGTAATATGTGATAAGGCTGAGGGTTAAAAAGAGCATTAGGTTGGCCGTATCTTTGTCGGCCGCTTTCCTGTAAAAAGTTAGTCCGGTGTAAGTAGTGTAAACAAAAATTGCTATAATAATCAACATTCCCAATATTCCTGTTTCACTCATAGGACCCAAATATTCGCTGTGTGCATTTCCGAGTGTACCCTCATTGGTTGAGATAATGGTAAGGTCTTTGGACTTTTGGAAAGTTCCGTATTCGAATTGATAAGTTCCGAAGCCGTATCCGAACAGAGGTTTCTTCTTCGTCATTTCCCATGCGCAAGCCCAACGGTTCAGTCTCTCAGTGTTGGAAGCATCGGTGCTTATATTACTCATGGATTGTATGTGTTCGGAAATATTACCGCTGGAATCCTGCGAATTATCCACCATTTTATGCTTAATGGTAGGAAACATCAATGCAATGACAACGACACCTAAAAGACTCAATCTGAAGAATGTCTTCTTTTTTAAGTTCAATTTAATGATAATAAAGATGCCTGCTGCAATTACGATGCTCAACCATGTTGCTCTGGAATAGGAAAGAATGAAACCGACAACAAGACACAGACAAATAAAAGCAAACAATACTCTAATCCAAATGCTACGGTAGACAGTCTTTTTTGCAAAAAGGTAATAAAAACATATAGGAATAGCCAACCCTATTGCCGCTCCGTAGGCGGTATGGTCATTGTAGAACGGGACCATAATATAATCTGCAAACTCATGGTCAAAACCTTTGAGAGCATAACGTACACTGCTGATGACAATGACAATACTCAAGGCCAAAGAATGAAGAAGTATGAACCAAAGTATGCTTTTCTTGTCTTCGAAAACAACTAATCCCATAAAATAACAAGGAATGATAAACCAAAGTCTTGCAAGTATATGTTTGAAAGAAACAGCCAAATCCGTAGAGAAAATAGACGATATGACCAACCAAAGCAACGACGATATTATTGTAAGGGATATTCCGTGTTTTAAAAGTCTTTTGTCTACTTTGTTTTGCAAACTCATCTCGAAAAGAAAAACAAACATAATTAAAACCAACATAGGCTCGGTCGGAAGTGACAAAGAGAATGAACCGAACTTGGTAAAATAGGCAAAAGGTGTAAGAAAAGCAACTGCAAACAGAGTATAGTGAAAATGTTGCAGCATAAGAGTGACAAATAATACGGCAAGCGGAAGAACGGCATACCACATTATTCCGAATTCAACAGCCCAATAACCCAACAAAAGGAAGATTAGGCAAGGTATTGCTATGCTTAGATATGTTTTTTTATGCTTGTAGAGGGTGTTCATCTTGGTTTTGTGATGCTGCCTTTCTCTCTCTTAAAACTAAAACTTCCATTGCAACAACCGTACATGCAAGTGCGGCGAGTAAAACGATAATGCTTCTGTGCGGACGGTCTTTCAGACCGGAAGGAGTTGCATATTCAACAACGTTATCTGTAGGAATACTTGCTTCCAAATCAACATTTGCCAAAGCAATGTATTTATCCCATTTTTCCCAATTATATCTCCTTGCAGTGTAAATGTCTTTGTTGCGGCTGACTTCCAATCCGTATTTTGCCAAATGAGCCATCTTCTTTTCCAAACGTTCAACGGCTGCATTGTTTCCTGCTGCCACTTGCTTAGCCATTTCTTGCGCAATACGGTCTGCATAAGTGCCAGGGTCGTAAATATTACTTTCTTGCATGATTGCTTCAGCCGAGTCTTTATAAAGAAGATATTCCGTTCTCAATTCATCTCTCGTTCTTACTAAGCACGATTTTATACTGTCGGCTTTTGCCTGCTTCATATCGTGTCTGAGTTTTGTCAGTTGCGAAACCATATAATTGGCTATGTCAGCAGCGTATTTAGGGTCTTTATCCCAAACTGACAACTGTACACCTAAATATTCTGTTCTCTTTATCTTAATATTGTTTTGTAAACGCAAATTAACGAGTTCCTTTGCTACCAATCCGTCACCTTTTATTCCGTAATGTTCTTTCAAATTAAACTTTGATACCGTTTTTCCTATGATTTCACCGCTTCCAAGCATTTCAAGAATATACTCACTCTCTTTTTCTGTTCCGAAAAGATAAGGGTCTAATTTGTCACCTTCGTTCAATACTGCCTTGGAAATAGAATTTACGGCACTCGGAAGCAATATTACGCTTGACTTATAATAATTCGGTAAAAGTAAAGAAATTAATGCGCTTATGATAGCAGAAACTACAAAAGTGATAAGAAGAACTTTCCAGTTGCGCTTAAAAAAAGCAAAACTGTTTTTAGTTGTCAATTTGTTACTCATTATATTTTAAAAATTTATAATTTTAAGTTGCAAAGATACAAAAATAATTAAGACTTGTTGATTAATATCTTTTTTTTTCAAAAAAATATTAATTTTGCAACAAAATTAAAACTTACGGATATGAATTATACTTATGAACCGAAGGGTACCTGTTCGAGACTTATAGAATTTGAATTGGACGGGGAGATTATAAAAAATGTCAAATTTACAGGAGGTTGTCACGGAAACACTCAAGGA
>JAFVAP010000183.1 GCA_017480455.1 Bacteroidales bacterium
AAGCGCCGTCATTCATCTCTAAATCCTCAACCTTGATTACAGGAATCACAGGAGAGTTTCCTCCGATGGAGGCGTTTAAAATATAAACGCTGCAAGTGTTTGTTCTTTTGTTTGTCTCAACAAGAACTTCCACATCGCTGCTTGTTTCTTCGTCGTTCACGTAAACAGTACCTATGAAAGAGATTTGCTCTGTTCCTCTTACGGTACTTGAACCTGTATTATCAGTTCCTAATATTGTGTCGTCATCATCATCACCGCATGCAGCTAAACAAACAAGTCCGAGTGCAATGCAAAGAATTTTTTTATGATTTTTCATTTTTTAATAAATTTTTTATTGATGTTTTATTTTTGTTTTCCTAAATACGTTACTTTCTTGTCATTAAAGGCAGTATTGACTTTAAAAGTCTTGTTGTCAATAACTCCGTTGAATGTTTTGACAGTATATTTCTCGTATTTTTTTCCTTTTGAGGTAGGCACTATTCCTTTTCCCGTTATGTATATTTTGCCGTCTTTTTTCGTTGCTTTCAAGTTGTCTATGTTTACATCTACGGTTATAGGCATCATTCTTGAGAACTTAGTCTTGTAGATGGTGACATTGGCTTTCTCCCCTTTGATAATAACTTTTACTTCGCTGTTTTCCCTGACGTAATCATTGACAGTCATGGTTCCTTTGAAAGTTTGGGCTGACAAAGTGCTGAAAACAACAGAAAGAATGAATAAAGCGGCTAAAGAAATTAATTTTTTCATCTTTTAAATTTTTATTTTATTGTTTTAAACCGTTATACTGCGCATCGTATCCGTAGCAATGAAAGGAGAAATGTATGCTTTCTTCATCGGAAATTCCCTTTACGTTGTAGCAAGTGAAAGCTTCCATAAATCCTCCCATAGCATAAGGGACTATACTGTCTAATTCAAAGGCTGTGCCATAGTCATCTCCGGTGTAGGAAAAATCTTTCCATTGCATATCAACGGCAATCGGCATTTGGTCTGAAAATCTTGCTCCTTTGATTTCAAGAGTCATGGTCTTGTTGTCAAAATAAGTCGTCAGAACAGTTACGTTCTCTTTCTCAAAACCGTTTTCCACTTCTATCTTTCCTGTAAAGGTCTCGGTCTTGATTATTTTTGTATCTTCGTTTTTTGAAGTGTTTTCTTTAATATCAATATCTGTTTCATCGTCACCGCAACATACAAACACGCTGCTTGCAAACAATAGCATAAAGCAAAGAAGGAATGATTTTAATCTTTTTTTCATCTACATATTATATTTAAACGTTATTCCGAAACCTAAAGGCTTTCCCTTGGAAACAAAATTGTTACCCATAGAAAGAAAATAAAACGTATTGTATTCAGTGTTTAGTATGTTTCTCAGCCAAAAAGAAACGGCGTAAGATGATTTTCTCAAGGTAATATCGGCATTGAGCAAACTGTAATAAGGTTCGGTGAGAGTGTTTTCCAAATTGAAATAAATCTTTCCGATTCCCATATAGTTGAAAGCAAGGTTTATATTGTCAATGTATTTTTTGTTCAATACGAGATTATAATCCACCGTAACGCTTAAGGTATTAAGCGGATAGTAAGTAAGGAAGTTTCCTTTGTAGTCTTGTTTGTTGTCGTTGTATTCAAGAAACTTTGCCTTGGTATAAGCATAGGCAAGGTGTATATTAAGATTGTCAAGTCTGATGATTGAAGAAAACTCTCCCCCGAGGCTGTATGATTTTGCTGCATTGGTCATCATACGCCCTGTTGTCATAGGAGAGAGGAATATGGTAAGCTGTTGTGAATGTATATCCATATAGTAGACTGACATATTCAAGAGCAGTCTTTTGTCTAAAAAGGAAAAGTGTCCCCCTGCTTCGTAATTCCAGATGAATTGGGGCTTATAGTAGATTATATCTTCCTGTTTGTAGTCTGAATAGATGTCTTGCATGGCGGGAATTCCCTCCGGAGTAAGCCCTAAGGCCGAAAGCATATCCTGTTTCATTTGATTTTGGACTATATCTGCAAACATCTGAGTGTTGAAACCTCCCGTCATGTATCCTTTGGAAAGAGCCAGAAAAATGTTTCCGTGTTTTGTGTCAAAGAGAACTGAAAACTTAGGCAGGATTTCGGTATAGGTTTCGCTGTCTTTTCCTTTTATGACGGTGTTAAGATGTTTGCTCTCCGTCCAAAAGCCGCTGATGATGTAGTCTACGGAAGTTCGGCTGTCGTAGTCAAGACTTACTCTCTCAATGTCGGCTCTAAGTCCGAATGAAAAGCGGATTTTGTTAAGTGAATAAGCAATTTCGCCGTATAAAGCGCCTCCCGAACGCGGGTATTTGAAATCATCGCTCACAGGCATTTCGTCTTGAAGAAAGGACATTTTGAAATCATCGGGGAAAACGCCGCTGCTGTGCATTCCCTTGTTGATATTGTCAAGTATAAGTTTGTCTATTCCCATGGATTTGAAGACTACAGGTGCTTTCATATCCAAATATTTATAGAAAGCAAAGACACCCGAGGTCCAATCCCAGTCAGAGTCTTCCTTATTGTTTTTTAAAATAAATTCTTGCGAACAAGCGTAGTCTTTTTCCTTTTGTTCCAAAGTGAAATAAGGCAGAGGTGTGAAATCGTTGTCTAAATTCATCTTGTCGAAGTTGAGTTGCAACGACGAAAGGGAAAGAAACCTGTAAGCATTTCTTTTTTTATAGGAGACAAGAGTATTATTTATTATGTTAAGTCTGTCGTATGAAGACGGAGAATCATAATTTATATTCCCGCTCTTAAAAGTTACCGTATCCACTTTTGCATAGGCATAACCGCCTTGATGAATAAGGCTTACGAAAGATGAATTTTTTATCTTTAAGTTCACGTTAGGGCGGTACTCGGCAATGAAACGCAGGTTGCCTTCTTTTATCCAATCCACCTTATCATTCTTTGCTTGTGCGTATTCGTTAGAAAAAAAGCCTCCGAAGTTCATTGCATTGAACCCAAACATATAGGCAAGTTTATCATTCTTCTTTTCGTACAAGGAGAATGATAGATTGTAGTTCTCTTTGTTGCCTGCACCGAGCGAAGCCTTTATTCCGTTGAAGTCAAAAGGCGAAAGGGTGGTTAGGGAAATAAGACCCGAGGAAGTGTTCATTCCGAAGAGCAGGCTCTGAGCTCCTTTCAGAACTTGCACTCCTGCTAAATCAAAGTACGAAAAGTCAAAACAATTCTTGTTTAACAGCATTACGCCGTCCAGAGATACCGAAACGGAGGAATTATCTATTCTTGAGCCTAAGCCTCTTAAATAAATGGAGGATGTAATCCTTGAACCGTAATCGGGAATGTAAAGTGAAGGCGACTGAGAGGAAAAATCCTTGAAGTTATTTACGTTGTGGTTGTTCAGATAGTTGGCATTGAACTTGTCAGACATCAAAGTCAGAGAATCATTGTTGCCGTACAGTTTTATATTTGAAGATATTACAACCTCGGGAATATATATTACACTGTCCTGTGCTTCAAGCAATGTGCCGAAACCGAGAATAACGGTAAGCAATATTAGGACTTTTCTGACCATTAAAAAGTATTACAATAATTTTAAAATTAATCTGCAAAATTATAAATAAATAACTATCTTTGCAAAGTTTTTCTTCTTAAATTGTAAATGGATAACAATAATATTCTTCAAAGAGACCTAACTTTCTTAAAAGGTGTTGGCGAAAAGCGTGCAAATATCATAAAACGGGAACTTAATATTGCATCGTGGGGAGACTTACTCTATCATTTTCCTTACCGTTATGTTGATAAGAGTCAGTATTTTAAAATCAATCAAATAGTCTCTGAGGATTTGTATGTGCAGATACGCGGTGTCATAATGGGAAAATCCTATAAGCAAAGCGGAAAAACCCAAAGACTTGTCTATACTTTTCAAGACGGAACGGGAATTGCAGAGTTAGTTTTCTTCAAAGGCTTGAGTTGGATTGAAAAAAAGTTGCTTCCTAATAAAGAATACGTGATTTTCGGTAAGCCTACAAAGTTCAAAAACACTTTTTCCTTTGTCCATCCCGAAATAGAAGAGGCACTGATTTATGCAAACCAATCCATAGAAGAAAAATTCTCGCCGATGTATAACACAAGCGAGAGAATGAAAAAAGCTTTCATCAACTCAAAAACAGTATCCAAATACATAAAAGAAATACTCATAGAAACCGAAGGAAGATTGGAAGAAACTCTTCCTGATTATGTTTTGAAGTTAAACAATCTTTATCCTCTTCAAACTGCACTCAGAGAAATTCATTTTCCGTCTTCTGCCAACAGCCTTGCAAAAGCCAAGTATAGATTGAAGTTTGAGGAGTTGTTTCTCTTACAACTCGGGCATCTTTTCGAAAAAGGACGGAGAATAAGTAAAAGCAAAGGCTTCGTGTTTTCAAATGTCGGAGAAAAATTTAATTCATTCTACTCCGAAAATCTTCCTTTCCCTTTGACGAATGCTCAAAAGAGGGTGATAAAAGAGATTCGCAAGGATATGAGAAGCGGTCATCAGATGAACAGACTTTTACAGGGTGACGTAGGTTCGGGAAAGACTCTTGTAGCTCTTATGTGTATGCTCATAGCTATTGATAACGGATTTCAGACTGCTTTACTCGCTCCTACGGAAATTCTTGCTACGCAACATTATCATTCTTTGACTAAATTCCTTGCAGGACTTAATGTAAACGTTGCTCTTTTGCAGGGAAGCATAAAAGGAAAGGCGAGGAAGAATATTCTTTCCAATCTTGAGGAAGGAGCTATTGACATCATAGTAGGAACACATGCGGTCTTGGAAGATACTGTTGTTTTCAGCAATTTAGGTCTTGCCGTCATAGATGAACAACACCGTTTCTGGGTAAAGCAAAGGAGCAAGATGTGGCAAAAGAACAATGTTTTGCCTCCTCATATCCTTGTTATGACAGCAACTCCTATTCCGAGGACATTAGCAATGACGGCCTACGGAGACTTAGATTATTCCGTGATAGATGAATTGCCTCCCGGCAGAAAGCCTATAAGGACAGTACATCTTTATGACAGAGACATATTGAAAATGTTCGCTTTTATGCATCGCCAAATCAAAGAAGGCAGACAAATTTATATTGTCTATCCTCTTATAAACGAGAACGAGACAATGGATGTTAAGGATTTGATGGACGGTTATGAAAGCATAGTACGTGAATTCCCTTTGCCCGAATATCAAATAAGCATAGTACACGGTCAAATGAAAGAGGCGGATAAAGACTATGAGATGCAGCGTTTTGCAAAGGGACAGACGAATATTATGGTCGCTACCACGGTTATAGAAGTTGGGGTTGATGTCAGCAATGCTACCGTTATGATAATTGAAAACTCTGAACGCTTTGGCTTAAGCCAACTTCACCAACTTAGAGGCAGGGTAGGGAGAGGAGGAAACCAAAGTTACTGTATTCTTCGTACCAAGGACAATCTTTCAAAGGAAGCAGCGCATAAAATAGACGTGATGTGCCAATCAAATGACGGTTTCGTGTTAGCTGAAGAGGATTTGAAAATGCGTGGTCCCGGAAACATATCAGGAACAGAGCAAAGCGGTATATTAGATTTGAAGATAGCCGATATTATAAAAGATGAGCCGATAGTAAGACGTGCAAGAGACTTTGCTGCTTTGGTATTCGACAAAGATAATTCTCTGACCCACCCTGATAATATCCTTTTGCGCAATGCAGTACTTAAGCAAAGGCCTCTTACTGATTTTTCCAAGATTTCTTGATTTTAGCCTAAGCAGGTTTGCTTTCACGAAAAGCAAACCTGCTTTTTTATGTCTTTTTTTGTGTTTTAATACCTTGAGTCCTGCTAAGGACACTTGTTTTTAATTGAATTATTTTTCTGAAATTATGAAAAATATTTTATTTGTACTATTTTTGCAAACTGAAACGAAGTTTTATTAAAATGAAATTGTCAAACCACATAATGTATTTCAGAAAAAGAAGTCTTTGTCTTTCTTTATAAAATCTTAATATTTAATCATGAAACGGCTTTATTTATTTATTGTCTTACTTTTCGTTTGTTCTTTGTCCTTTTGTCAAAAAAAGATGACTGCTACTGAGGATTATATTTTGCAATACAGGAATATAGCCTTGGAGAATGAAAGAGATTACGGCATACCTGCAAGTATTACTTTAGCACAAGGAATAATTGAGTCGGGAAGCGGAAGAAGTGCTTTGGCTAAAGAGAGTAACAATCATTTTGGAATAAAGTGTCATTCTTCGTGGACGGGAAAAAAGACCTACAAAGACGACGATAAGAAGAACGATTGTTTCCGTGTGTACGACAATGCTGAGGAAAGTTTCAGCGACCATTCACTTTTCCTTTCTAAGAACAAGAGATACAATTCCTTGTTTTCGCTTGATAAAAATGATTATAAATCTTGGGCTAAGGGATTGAAAGAATGCGGCTATGCCACCAATCCTAATTATGCCAATCTTTTGATTGATATTATAGAACTCTATGAGTTAGACATTGTAAATACGGATTCTTTCTATTTGATTGCCGATAATACAAGGGTGGAAGAAAAACCTGTTGTTGAGAAAGAAAAAGAACAATCCCCAACACCTCCTGTCAAGGAAGAGAAGAGAGAAGTTGAGAAAAAGAAAGGCTTATTTGAGCGTATGTTCGGCAACACTGAGTGGTGGAAACGCAGACACGAAACAGAGCAAGAAAGAAAGCGTAGGGAGATGGACGAAAAGATACAGAAGATGATAGATGAGCAGGACGTACATCGCAATGACTTTGAAGTAAGTTTTGAATAAAATTCATTCTGTTTTATTTTCTCAAAACCAAATTCATATTTCGAATGATTGATTTAAAATTTAATAACAAATAAAAAAAGGAGAAAATTTTATGTTATTTTTAGATGCTGTGCCTAAGGCAGAAAATGCACCTTCCGATTTGATAAACGGAATTATACAATGGTGCGCACAAAACGGTATGACTGCCGTTCAAAAAATTCTTATAGCGCTTGTAGCCCTTTGGGTGGGATTTAAGATTATCAAGTTTTTGAAAAACAAACTTAAGAAAGCTTTTGATAAAAATAATCTTGACCCTACATTGCGTCCTGTTATACTTTCAATAGTCAGTATCGGTCTCAAAATACTTTTGATTATAGCCTTAATCGGCTATTTAGGTATTCCGATGACATCCTTTGTTGCTATCTTGGGAGCGGCAGGTTTAGCTGTCGGTATGGCTCTCAGCGGTACTATACAGAATGTTGCAGGCGGTATAGTTATTCTTGTTTTCCGTCCTTTTAAACTCGGAGACTACATAGCAACACAGGGAATGGAAGGAACGGTAACAAGTATTAAAATATTCTCAACCGTAATTAACACTGTGGACAATAAGGTTATAACCCTTCCTAACGGTACTTTGTCGGGCGGAAATATAACTAACTATTCTGCAATGGAGACAAGACGTATAAGCGTTTATTCAGTTATGGCCGTTGGTGTTGATGTTGAGGCCGTGAAAGCAGGTATCCGTTCTCTTGTTGAAGCAAACGATAAGATATTAAGAGAACCTGACTACGACCTTGTAACGATTATCAACAACGGTTCTGTAACTTTGGAGACCAGAGTTTGGTGTAAGACTTCCGACTATTGGCCTGTGAACGATTATTTAAACAGGGAAATCTACAATTACTTACGCAGAGAAAATATACCTGCTCCTTACACAAAGGTAGATATAATGAAGTAGGTTTTAAATTTACATTGTCTTTGTGGTGTCACTGCTTTGCAGTGACACTTTTTCTTTATATACCCGTAAGAAGAGAATTTAATCTACAGGTTTAAAGTTCCTAAAAAATTAAAACTTGGATACTATATTAAAAAGTGTGTATGAGTGATAAATATTCTTTGCAAAGATATACATAAAAATTATAGTGTTTAAATATTTTGAGAAAAAAGAATATTATCGTATTTCATTCTTGGCAAAGTTTTATTAAAAAGTTCTTGTTTTCTCATTGCCACAGAACACATTAGCAACAAAACACTATCTTCATTAGGCATACTTGTTCTAATTTTTATTGTTCGTTTAAAATCTCTGTTTAAACG
>JAFVAP010000184.1 GCA_017480455.1 Bacteroidales bacterium
AAAAGTTGAAAAACTTGTCATCAATAAAATAAATTCCTTCCTTGCTTTTCAGAGTATTTTCTTTATCCCAAATATCTGCGCCGCTCACGTATCGGACAGTGTTATCGTTTCTGTCTAAAAGAAGATAATCTGTCTGCATTGTAACATCCTTATCCTCCAATATTACTGTCCGTCCTGTAAGGTGTCCTATCTTTTCGTTACCATAGTAATGCAGTTCGTCGCCTGTAAGTCTGGTTCCGTTCTGAATCATAACTATGTTGTTGAATGCAAAAAAGAAGTTGTCCTTTCGGTTATATATTGCAGAGTCACAATACATCGTCATACTGTCATGAACAAAGACAACATTGCGTATAAGAGTAATATCGTCCGGAGCTTCGGGCCGTATGTAGCCAATCTCCGAACGATAGTCTATTTGTTTTTGTGCAAAAGTTAAAACAGCACAAAATATCAAGATAACAAAACAAAGGATTTTATTAAATCTGAACACCCTATTCTTTTTCAGTCTCCGTATGTTTTAATTCAAAGATTCTTTTCAGTACCTCTTTGTCTACTCGTCATCATCGGCATATTCATCGTCACTACCTGCCAAACCTTGGAACTTAAATGACTTATCATAAGTGACCTTGATATGTTTTTTATCACTCTTTCCTTTGATTTTTTCCGTCAATTCTATATAATAATAGGTATCAAGTTTGGTATCGGTAACACTTCTCTTGTATTTGGAATCGTATTCCACTTTTTGAAATTTTTCAATCTTAGCCTTAGGATAACGAAGACCCAAATCCTTGGTTATTAATCTCGGATAGCGAGCCTTTTCCACATTTGTAGTAGTGCTTATCATTGTTCCGTCTTTCTTAAACAAAACTTCAGCATCCTGTCCCCTACGGTCGTAAACAGCACGGTAGTTTCCGCCGTCTTCTTTCCAAGTTTTAACTTCTCCTCTCGGGAATTTCTTCTTGAAAGCACTTGTAACCTCTTCAGGGATTTTAGGTGTTGAGACTGCATCAGGTGTAGACACATCAACCTTTTTACTTTTCTTTAAGTCAGCCTGCTCTTTTTCATAATCAACAGAAATACCCTCTCCCTGTATTCCTTCTCTCTCTGCCATTTTCTTTTGTCTGTACTCTATGGCTTCGGGATTAAGACGGGCAATATAGTCTTTCTTCACATAATCAGGGTCAGGCGCATTTGTCTTTGTCAGTTTTCCACGCGTGTCAAATATCATTTCGTATTCTGTCTGCGCAACTCCTTTCATCGCAATTATCAAACGGTAGTAGTTATCGCCGCTTAAATCTTCTACATATTGAGATTGTTTGATGCGGTAGCCGGGATAATTGTTTATAAAGTAATTATCAACAAGCGTAGGCAATTCCTGTTGCTTTATATTAAAGATTGTGTACTGCCAATTACCCGTAGGGGTAAAGAAAACCCTGCCTGTATTGTTGTCTATGTTGATGTTGGCTACATATTGTCCTGTTTCGAAGTACCAACCCTCTAATTTATAGTCCGTATAAGTATTTTCCAAACCGAGACGGACCTCTTGCGGAACTTCGCTTTTCCGTAATTTTTGCTGAGCATTAAGACCCAGAACAATAAATAACAACAATAGATTTAAGATAAAGCGCTTCATAATATTCATTGTTTATAAGTTTCTAAATATTGTATCATCTCTGTCCGGCGAAACGGAAACCAAACTTACTCTTATGCCGGTTTTCTCCTCTATGGCTTGAATATAAGTTTTCATCTCAGCAGGTAGTTTGTCAAAGTCTTTTATCTTAGAAACCGAAGTTTGCCATCCGGGATATTCCGTATAGACAGGCTGCATTTTTTCTGCATCCAAGTTATAAGGAATGTAGTCAATTTGTGTGCCGTCCAAGGAATACTTTTCGCATAACTTAACAACAGGGAAATTATCCATAACATCAATCTTCATCAACATTAAGTCAGTAACCCCATTTATCATGCAAGCATATTTCAATGCCACCAAATCCAACCAACCCGTACGTCTCTTTCTTCCTGTCGTAACTCCGAACTCGTGACCTTGCGAACAAAGTTGCTCACCTGTAGCATCAAACAACTCTGTCGGGAAAGGACCGCTGCCTACTCTTGTACAATATGCCTTGGTTGTTCCGAATATTCTGCCGATGCAAGTAGGGGCAATACCCAAACCTGAACATACGCCTGCACTTGTCGTTGTTGAGGAAGTAACAAAAGGATATGAACCGAAATCAATATCCAACATTGTTGCCTGTGCTCCTTCCGCCAAGATTTTCTTTCCTTTTTGCAATTCGGAATTAATAAAGTATTCCGTATTTGTTATATTAAATGTCTTAAGTTCTTCCAAAGCTGCAAACCAAAGCTGTTCGTAATCTCCGAGTGTTTTGTCCGCCACCTTAAATTCATCTGCGGCAAAACCCAAAGCTTTAATCTGATTAAGATGCAGTGCTTTGGAATTTTCGTATCTTTCTTTGAAGTCTTTTTCAAAAATATCTCCGACTCTTATTCCCACTCTTGCTATTTTGTCTGTGTATGCAGGACCTATACCTTTAAGAGTTGAGCCTATTTTTCTGTCTCCCTTCGATTTTTCATTTGCAGCGTCAAGTAGCCTGTGCGTAGGCAGAATTAAGTGAGCTTTATTTGAGATAACGAGATTATTTTTCGGAGTAAAGCCTTTTTCTTGCAAGGAAGCAATTTCTTCCATAAAAATACAAGGTTCAACCAATACTCCGTTTCCTATAACGTTCTTCTTATCCTTATGGCAGATTCCGGAAGGAATAATGTGCAACGCATGCTTCATACCGTTAAACTCCAAGGTATGACCTGCATTCGGACCGCCGTTGAAACGGGCAATAATATCATAGTTTTCAGATAAGAAATCAACAACTTTTCCTTTTCCTTCATCGCCCCACTGTAAGCCAAGAAGAATATCAACTTTGTTTTCTGTCATAGTTATGTTCTAATATTAGATTTTACAAAAGTACAATAATTTTTGCAATGTTAAAGAACATTTGTGTTTTTTTTGATTTTTATACAGTTTATATTCAGTGCAATGAAAGATTATTCAGACGCATGGATTATTGATTTCATGTCGATATAAATAATTATAAAACAATGTATTAATAAATATAAAAAGCATTAAAAAGAGGTTTTATTAAAAGAAAAGTAAAAGAAAATTTTATTTTTTCTTTTATTAAAATATTTTTCTTTGAAAAAAAATACTTAATTTTGCACTCTATTGATTTGAAATGAACAAATAAAAACGTATTGTTATGGAATATTTGAAGATTTTAATTTTTGCAGTTTTTGTAAGCAACTTTGTATTGAGCCAATTCTTGGGAATATGCCCTTTCTTAGGCGTTTCCAACAAAGTAAGTACGGCAACGGGTATGGGATTAGCGGTTATCTTTGTCATGACTCTTGCAACCTTGGTAACCTATCCTATTCAGGTCTACTTGCTTGAAGGTCTTCATTTGGAGTTTCTTCAAACCATAATGTTTATTTTGGTTATTGCTGCATTGGTTCAAATGGTTGAGATAGTATTAAAGAAAATCAGCCCTGCTTTGTACCAATCCCTTGGAGTATTTCTTCCTCTTATAACTACAAACTGCGCCGTTCTCGGAGTGGCTATTGTTGTTATCCAAAAAGAACTTAGTTTGCTTCAAGGTTTAGCTTACAGTTTCTCTATGGCAGTAGGATTTACTCTTGCCCTTGTTTTGTTTGCAGGAATAAGAGAACACCTTGACCTTATGGAAATGCCGAAAGGAATGAAAGGAGCGCCTATTTCACTTGTTGCAGCAGGTATTTTGGCAATGGCATTTATGGGATTTGCAGGTTTGGTTAAACTATAAAAAAGGTAACACTTAATGATAGATAAACAAGCCAATAAACGGTTGGCGAAAGGGTTGAAAACGAAGACGAGAAAGCCTTCGTTTTTTGCCCGTTACGGCAGAAAGAAACTTCTGAATAAAATTGTTGAAGCCTTGAAAGAAGAAAAGGTGGAACACCTGTGGCTGCACGGCGATTTTGTTTCAGCAGTTGAAAAGAAGCCGAAAAGCATAGTGGCTTACGTAAGTTTTGTCAAAGATGCTCCTGAGGGTTGGGCGAACACCTTAGACGGCAAAATAGACAACAAAGTCCCCAAATACAGTATCAATATCATAGACGTAAAGACTTTATTGCCTGCCATAAAGGAGTCAATCTTCAAAGAACTGGTGCAAGTCTTTTAATCAAGAGAACATTAAGATAAAATCTTTGTACAGGATTTTGTCTTTTTTTGTTTCATTTATTATCTGAAAGGCTTTTTTCCTACTTTGTAAAGGCCCTATCTTTTACGCAGGATAAAAAAACATATTTTCAAAATGCAAACAACGGAAAAAAAAATAAACCATATTGCATTGTGCCGCACCGATGCTATCGGTGATTGTATAATGACCTTACCTATGTGCGGCATATTAAAAGAACGCTTCCCTCAATCAAAACTCAGTTTTATTGCCTCCTCATACACTGAGGATATAATCAAGTCAGACACCGATGTAGATGAGTTTATAAACTACACTACCTTAACTTCATTGACGGAAAACGAACAAATTGAATTTTTGAAAAAGAAAAACATTGATGTTATCATCTTTGTCTTCCCTAATAAGCACTTAGCCAAGATAAGCAAAAAGGCAAAAATACCATGCCGTATAGCAACCTCGCACCGACCTTATAATTGGCTGTATTGCAATAAACTTGTAAACTTTTCAAGAAAGAAATCCAACCTCAATGAGGCTCAACTGAACACAAAACTTTTGAAACCGCTGGGTACGGAAGAAGATTTTTCAATGGCAAAACTAACTGATTACCTACATATACGGCTAAACCATACACAGTTTGAAGCAAAGACACTTCTGAAACCTGACAAGATAAACGTTATTCTTCACCCTAAAAGCAGAGGAAGTGCAAGGGAATGGCCTAAAGAATATTATCAGAAACTCATAGAACTTTTGGACGGAAGATTTCGCATATTTATTTGCGGAACACCTAAAGAAATGGAGGGCATAAGTTTCAAAGGAGATAATGTTATTTCCCTTGTAGGCAAGATGAGTCTTAAAGAATACATTGAATTTATTTCTCTGTCTGATTTTTTAGTGGCTTGCTCCACAGGGCCTTTACATATTGCCGCTATAACAGGAATACATGCGGTCGGACTTTACCCTCCGATGAAGAATATTAATCCTCAGCGTTGGCATCCTTTAGGAAAAAATGTTAAGGTCTTCTCTTATGACAATCCCACCTGTATTGATTGCAAAAAGTCTTCACCTTGCCACTGCATGTTGAAATTAGAACCCACTCAAGTAGCGGAATATATTTGCAAAACAGCATTCAAGCAAAAATAAAACTTGATTTCAGCGCAGCGAAACTTGATTTCAGGAAATTGAAATCAAGTTTCGCTGACGTAAAACGAAGTTTTATTTTACACTTTTTTATTTTAGGAATAAAACCTTTGAATATAAGCACTTTAAAACACAAAAAAAGTAATACTCTTTCACCGTCACAGAAACATTCTTTTTAAAACTCATTGCAGCATAAAAAACATTGAGAAAAAGAGGTTGAAATACCAAGAAACAGATATTTCAACCTCTTTCTATATATCCTAAAATAATGACTGAAAAAACGGCGAACTAAACTTCCGTAACTTTACTATAAACCATTGAGACAAAAAAACGAGGCAGTCAAAAAAAAGAGAGGAACTTTCTTTGGTGGTTGTATAAAGTTGAAAGTTCCTTCTCTCAAAAAAAAACAACAATTATGAAAACGAATTTAAAAAAATATTGCTAAAAAACTTAGCCTTTTTTTATTTTTCTTATTAATAGGATTAAACTATTATTAAACATCGATTATCTCCCAAAAGAATACCCTCAAGCCTTGTTCAGGTGCATCGTTATCCAATGCCTGTATCCTCTTTTTCAGTATAGGAGCTATGTTGTCTTCAACAACACAAAGTGTAGCCATATTCTTACTCGGCCAAGCGTGAGAGCCTAAGTGAGGCTCTCCTGTCTTGGTTCCGCGTCCTTTAACCTCGTCCCACTTAGTATAACCCCTTATACTGAGTTGGTGAAGTATCTGTTCTATCTCATCAACAAAAGCTTGATTGTATGCTATGAATGCTGCTTTCATTATATATTTTCCTTTCTTAATTTACGTTTAAAATTCTTTCTCTCCCTGTTCATCTTACGCGCTGCGAATGAGCCGTAAATGGTAGGTATAAGCACCAATGTAACAAGAGTAGACACCGTAAGACCGAAGACAATCACTATTCCCATAGGCTGCCATACCTCACTACCCTCACCTATTCCTATTGCCATAGGCAACATACCTAAAACAGTGGTGGCAGTCGTCATAAGAACGGGACGCAAACGTGATTTACCTCCGGAGACTATAGAAGTAACTATACTCATACCTCTCTCCCTGTTAAGGTTGATATAATCCACAAGCACAATACCGTTCTTAACCACTATACCGACAAGCATTATAGCTCCGATAGCAGACATCATATTAAGAGTTCCTCCTGTTATCCACAATCCTAAGAACATTCCCGTCAATGCAAAAGGAACGGAAAGCATGATAATGAAAGGTGAACGGAAGCTTTCGAACTGTCCTGCCATTACGGAATAAACTAAGATTATGATAAGTATCATAAGTATTCCCATATCGCTGAACGTATCCTGTTGGTCTTCGATACTACCACCTATCTCTATACCTATATTGGACGGAATCGAAAGTTCATTAGTTATATTGTCTATTGCAAGTTTAGCCTTGTCAATAGTCGTTCCCGAAAGAGTTGCAGTTACCTTGACAATACGCTCACGGTCTTGACGCTCTATTTGAGGCGGAGCAAATTTTTCAACAACCTTGGCCACCTCACTAAGCTTAATAGGTTTGCCTGCTGAACTGTAGAGAGTGATATTTTCTATATCCTCTATGTTTTTACGAAACTCCTCCGCATAACGTACTTTGATTTTATACTCATCGCCATCCTCACGGAACAAAGAGGCAGTCATTCCGTTCATTCTGTTTCTCACAAAAGTAGAAGCAGAAGACACACTCAAACCATTTTCAGCCAATTTTTCCCTGTCAAATTCCAAGTTAAACTGAGGTGTATAATCTTTTCTTGAAATGGTAATATCCTTCAAGCCATCAATCTTTGACATCTTTTCTTTGTACTGATTGGCAAGTTTTGTCGTAGTTTCAAAGTCAAAACCGTAGATATGAACCTCAACGGTTGAGCCTCCCGTCATACCGCCTTGCTGACCGCCTGGGGTAACTTGTGATTTAGCAACCTCAGGATAAGAAGCCAACTCTTCACGCATTAAATCCGACATCTCATATATATCTCTCTTTCTGTCAGCAATATCAATAAACTTCATACGGAAAGAAATGTAGTTGTCACCTGAAGTTTGCATCAAAGCGAAAGAATTATCCTCATCATCAGAAGGAGTTCCCACGGTGTAGGTCATATTTTTCAATTCAGGGAAATTTTCCCTTGCGTACTTATAAAAACGTTCTGCTATAACCTTACTTCTTTCCACGCTGGCACCTGCAGGAAGTTCTATACTACCGCTTATCTGCGCATTATCGGAACGGGGAATAAAGTCTGTACCTATAAATTTTATCAACAGCAATGAAACAAAAAAGACAGCGAAAGATATAATGATAGTGGAAGGTTTATGACTCACACACCAAGAAAGAAGTTTCTCATAAGCGTTGTCCAAAACATCCAATTGTCTTTGGATAATATCTCTGATTTTTGTAATAACATTGGCTTTCGGAGCAGCAATCTGACCTTTTGATTTTTGTTTACGTTTGTATATTATGGAGCAAAGCATAGGCGTTAATGTCAATGCACAAGTCGTAGAAACAACCATAATGATACACATCATCCAACCCAACTGCTTAAACATAATACCTGCCATACCGCCAAGCATTGTGAATGGGAAGAAAACGGCAATCAAAGTAAGGGTTGTTGCAATAACGGCCGTAGCAACTTCATTAGTTCCGTAGATAGCGGCTTCGCGCGGTGCAGCTCCGCGTTCTATGTGTTTGGTAACGTTTTCCATGACCACTATAGCATCGTCCACAACCATACCTATGGCTATCGTCAGAGCGGACATTGAAATCATATTCAGCGTATTGCCCGTAGCGAATAAGTAAATAAAGGCTCCGATAAGGGAAACAGGTATTGTGATAATTACTATCAAAGCTGCCCTCCATTGACCTAAGAAGTACATGATGACAACGATAACAAAGACAAAGGCAAGCAATATTGTCTCTTTCAAAGAGTTGATTGAGTTAATGATATTATCGGTTGAGTTCATTATCTCTGTGATATGAACATCAGGAGGCAAATTTTTCTTAATTGAAGGCAAGGCCTTGTTTATCTTATTAACAACATCTACGGAATTAGCTCCGTTTTGTTTGGACACTACAACGGTAGCTCCGCGCTTTCCGTTTACGTAACTTTCCTGTACTTTTTCCTGTAAGGAGTCTCTTATCGTTGCAACGTCTTTCAGATATATAGGTCCGCCGTAGTTAGTCACAACTATATCGTTCAGAGGTTCACTTTCCTTGTATTCTCCCTCGATACGCAAAGTGTAAGATTCGTTTCCTATATAGAATTTACCTGAAGGCATATTAAGGTTTTCTGCTGCTATTCTTCCGCCTATAGATTCCACCGTAAGGTTATAAGCTTCCATTTTCTGAGGATCAACCAAAGCAACAATTTCTCTTTGAGGCGCTCCGGCAATAGTAACTGAGCCGACACCCTCTATACGTTGCAAAGGATTGGACATATTATCGTCCAAAATTTTATAAAGAGCCGACATACTCTCTTTAGCATCCACGGAATAGATAACAACAGGCATCATGGAAGTTGATAACTTAAATATCATAGGAGAAGAACAACCGTCAGGCAAAGCCATCTTTACGAGTTCAAGTTTATCCCTCATGTCATTGACTGCATCATCCAAATCCGTACCCCAATTAAATTCCACCGTAACAAGAGCAACATTATCTTTGGAAGTAGATGTTACTTTTTTCAAATTATTAACCGTAGAAAGAGTTGCTTCCAATGTTTTAGTAACATAGTTTTCCACGTCCTCGGCACTTGCATTAGGATAGGTAACAATTGCTATTGCCATGTTCATATCAAACTCCGGCAATAAATCTATACTCAATTTGCTATAGGAAAAGATACCTAATATCATCACTGCTATGAAAGCAATGGATACTAACACAGGTCGCTTTACCGATGATTCATAAACACTCATAGTTTCCTTATTTTATTACATTAATTAATAATAAGAATTGATATTTATTTAACAACGGTTACCTTAGCACCTTGTTTCAACTTGTTGTAATCTGAAACCACAACTTTTTCTCCGTCGTTCAAACCGTCAAGAACGGAATATCTGTCATCAAGTCTTCTGCCCAAAGTAACTTTGCGGTATTCCACCGTAGAATCATCGCGCAAAACATAAACATATTTATCATTTGTTCCGTTTTGTTTAACTACGGCCTTGTCAGAAACAAGTATTGTGTTAGCACGGCCTAAATTCAACTCAGCACGGCCGAACATTCCGGGACGGAGTTTTTGATTTGCATTAGTAAACTCTGCCTCTACATAGAAAGTACGGGAAGTCGGATCTATGACAGGAGAAATCAAAGATATTTTTCCTTTAAACTCTTCATCACCGAAAACTTCCACTTTGGCGCTTACTGCCATTCCTATTTTAACTTTTGAATAGAAACTCTCGTTTATTGAAAATTTCAATTTAACAGGAGAAATCTGCATAACCTGAAGAATAGGCTGAGAGCCGGAAACATCTCCGTTGTCAAAATTTTTCATTGTCACCACTCCGCTTATAGGAGATACAAGATTGATGTTTTCTTTCAGATTTTGGACATTTTTCTTTGCAACATCGTATTGCACTTGCATTTGGTCTACTGTTTGTTTACTCGTACCGCCACTTTGATACAAAGCTTTCAAACGGTTTAAATCCACCTCCAAATTATCCAATTGTGCCTGTGCAGTAGCAAGATTGGTATTTTCCATTTTAACTAAAACCTGTCCTTTGCTGACATGTTGTCCTACTTCAACGTATATTTTTTCTATACGTGTACCTCCTGCCGAGGTAATATAATTCTTAACTTTAGGTTCTATAGAAGAGGTAAATTCATATATCTGATCAATCTCCTGAAGGGAAACTTGCTCAACTTGAACCTTTACTACCTCACTTTTTTGTTGCTGCTCGGCTTCTTTCTTAGTACAAGAAGTTATCAATAAAGCGGAAAAAGCAACCAATGATAATATTTTTACTATATTTTTTTTCATCTATTTATTATTTTTTTTCGTTTTCTCTATTTTTGGAAAGTTATTTTAGTTTTCTCTTTACATTAAGTTATTCTCTTCCGAGTACCTGTTCCAACTGCGCTTGCGCTGAAAGATAATTGTATAACGACTGTTGGTAATTCAAACGGCTTTGAGTCAAAGCAAGTTCAGAGTCATTCAACTCAAGTATTGTTCCAGTACCTGTGTTGTATCTTACTTTTGCTATATCATAACCACGTTCCGCCTGTGCTATTGCCTCTTTATTGACAAGCAATTGTTCGTTTGCTGTACGCATATTATCCAAAGCTGCAGTCACCTGCAAATCCTGTCCTTCGGAAACATAACTTCTTTGCAATTCTAACTCTTTTAAGGCTATCTGAACCTGCTTTGTTTGGTTCAAAACCGAGTTCCCCGAAAAGATAGGCACGCTTAAACTCAATCCTACCGCAGCACTGCTGACCCATTTATAATCTTGGAATTTAAAATCTTCCGCCTGAGTTTGATAAGCATACTGTCCGAAGGCCGAAAGCGAAGGAAGATGTTGCATCTTAGTCATTTTCAAAGTATGTTTCAAACTTTCTATATTCAAATCCAACTGACGCAAAGTTGAGTTGCCTTCTAACAATTTCTGATTTTCAAAAGAAGACAACAATGATACGCTGTTCTCATAATCATTCAACGTTTCGGAAATATTAATCTGTTGTTCCATAGGTATGGAAAGCAACATTTTTAACTGCAATTCAGCCAATTCAACTCCGTTTTTGGCAGAAAGATATGTCGGATTTAAGTTATTGACTTGCACCTGCGCTCTCAGATAATCGTATTCCGAAGCCAAACCGTTGTTATACGATGTTTCTACGGTTTTGAGAGTTTCTTTCGCATTGTCAATACTTTGTTCCAAAACAACAAGACTTGCCTTTGCAAACAAAACATTGAAATAAGCATCTTTAACTTGCTTAGTCATATCTATCTTTGAAGAACGTACTTGTTCCAAGATTAAATCCATCTCGGTTTGTTTGCTCTTTAACTGCTCCCAAAGAGCGAAATTAACCAAAGGCATTCCTGCAGAGACCGTTCCTGAGAAAGAGTTCTTGTAGCCTATCTCCATATAACTTTTTCCTCCGAAAGCCGCAGACATACTTGCCGGCATAAACATAACGCTTTTCATTACGTTATTGGTGTATTGTCCCGTTGCGGAAAGATTAGGCAGGAGATTAGCCAAGACTTCCTTTTTTGAATAATCAACTCTTTGAATTTCCATTTGGGCAATTTGAATAGTCGGGTTCTTATCCTTTGCTATTCTCAGAGCCGTCTGAAGATCAAGATTCAGAACTCCTTCTGAACTCTGACCCTGTGCAAACATTGCTCCCAGCATTGCCAATGAAAGAAACAAAGCACCAATTGTTCGCTTTAAAATTTTCATTTTTCGTTTTCAGTGTTTTTTTATGTTAGTTATTTGTTTTTTTATTTCCACTTAAACATTTCCTTATCCATCTGTCTGAAATACTCATCGCAAATCTCAACTCCTTTCATCGTTGATACGCCTCTTATTATCGTAAACAAATGGGCAGAAAAAAGTTGCAGGATATCAAAATCCTTTTCCATAAAACGGATTGTCTTCTGTCTCGGGTCTTTTTCTCCGCCAAGCAAAAGAGCCATGAGAAATTCCGGAGCAATATCCTTGAATATGTAACCCTCTTCCTGCGCTCTGTAATAAGATTTCAAAGTCACTTCGTGAGAAAAATCAGCCCACACTTTAATCAATTCGTCAGCTATTTCAGGATAATGTTTCTTCAAATTATTCAAACGGGCAACGCTTATTTGTGAAGCATTCCTTATAACAGTAAAAGAAGTCAAAAGGATTTGCTTGAGAGGATTAGGTTCTTCTTCCAATATACGCTGAATGTTCTCATGCTCAATACGGAGAAAGTGCATAAGAGTCTCTCTTATTATTTCGTTCTTGGAAGAAAAATTTTCATAGACAGTACGTTTGGACATACCGATATTTTCCGCTATGCTGTCCACACTGATATCCTTACAGTCTTTGACAATAAACTGACGGATAAACTCCTCCATTATTTTCTCTTTTGCGTTCATAAGATTGCCTGTTTGTACACCTAAACACAAAACCTCAAAACCCGCAGTGCAGAGTATGAAATTTTGAGTTTGCAAAATTATACAAAACTTTTAAAACAAAAAAAGTTTTCTACGTTTTTTTATTATTTTTTTTCATTTTTTCCTTTCAAAGAACAATTTATCTGTTTGCAAAACATCATAAAGCGAAACCTAGAAAAGAGGTCTTTCCTACAGGCACTGCGGCTTTTGTAGTTTAAATTCACCAAGTTTTTTCACACATGCAAAACACTCTTTTCTTTCTTGGAAACAGGGATTTGAAAGAACAAAGTTTCTTTTTCTTTAAAATATCGTTATATGTTTGCAGAGTCTTAAAAAAAATTGTACTTTTGCAACCTTGATTCAAAGAATTAACAAATAAAAAATATAAATCATGAAATTTATAATAAACGGCGGAACACTTTCGCATTCTTTAAACTCCGTTATGGGTTTAATTGCAAAGAACAATACAATTCCTATCGTTGAGAACTTTTTGTTTGTTCTCAAGGAAAACACACTTTCCATTTCTGCAACCGACTTAGAGACTTTGGCAAACATAAACATAGAACTGCAACAAGCAGAAGCAATGGGTAAAAATGCCGTTTGTGTACCTGCAAAAGAGTTTTCGAGTTTGGTAAATCAACTTAAAGCCATTCCTTTGACTATTTTTGTCAATGAGGATTACTCCATAGATATAGTAACCTCAGAGGGAAAATACAGTTTCAAAGGATTGGAACCCGACGACTATCCGCAGATGACCCAAATCGAAGATGCAAATGTATTTACCATAAACTCGGCCATGCTTGTCAAAGCAATAAACAAGACTATCTTTGCTACAAGCACCGATGACTTCCGTCCGCAGATGTCAGGTGTGTTCTTGGAGTTCTCACAAAAAGGACTTACCTTCGTAGGAACGGATTCGCACAAGTTGGTCCGCTTCAGAAATGTAACGTATGCAACTGAGGACGCAAGGGGATTTATCCTGCCTAAAAAGACTCTTAACATCATACAAAGAATTCTTTCTTCGGTAAACGAGGACATTGAAGTTAAAGTTGAGAACAACACTTCCAACATTGCTTTTTACTTTGGCAACTACATTATATCCTGCCGTCTGATAGACGGAAAATATCCCCGCTACGAGGAAGCCATACCTGTAGACAACCCTAACAAACTTATAGTAAACTCTTCGGCCCTTATAAGCACAATAAAACGTGTACAGATTTTCTCCAATCCTACAACATACAAGATACGTATTGCAGTTACGGATAAACGTCTTACAATTACTGCCGAGGACAGCAATTACGGTACAAGAGGAAAAGAAGAACTGCCTTGCTCTTACGAAGGCGAGCCTATGGAATTGGGACTTAACGCCAAGTTTCTTCTTGAATTGCTCAACAACGTAGAGACTGAAGATGTCTGCATTGAGACTTCCAGACCTAACCGCCCTTGTATAGTTCTTCCTTATGAGGAGACGGAAGAGGAAAACAGCAACAGTGATGAAAGTTTGTTGATGTTGATAATGCCTGTTTTACTTTAAATAAACGGAATATTAGGTTTAACACAATTTAAATAACAATAAAAGTAATTCAAATGAAAAGATTAATTTATGTATTAGCCGTTGCTTTGTTGATGTCTTCGACTGCTTTTGCTCAGAAGAAAGACAAAAAAGCAAAGAAAGATAAACAAGAAGGCTATGAATTTACAGTTGTACAAGACAATCCTGCAACGAGTGTTAAGGACCAAAACCGTTCGGGTACGTGTTGGGCTTACTCAGGTTTGGGTCTTGTAGAAAGCGAACTATTGAGAAAAGGCAAAGGTGACTTTGACTTAAGCGAAGCTTGGATTTACCGTCACGCTTATGTAGAAAAAGCAGAGAGATACATACGTCTTCACGGTTCCGCTACTTTTTCTGAAGGCGGTGCTTTCCAAGATATACCTTATATAATAAAGAAATACGGTATAGTTCCTGAAGAAGTTTACAGAGGATTGAATTACGGTTGCGACAAGCCTGACTTCTCAGAAGTAACTCCTTCTTTGGAGGGATTCGTAAAGCCGTTGGCTAACTCAAAGAACCTTTCCACTGCATGGAAGCAGGGATTGGAGAGTTTGTTGGACGCTTACTTCGGCAAATGTCCTGAGAAATTCACTTACAAGGGAGTAGAATACACACCTCAATCTTTTGCAGCAAGTCTTGGTTTGGATTGGGACGATTATATTGAAATAGGTTCTTACACCCACCATCCGTTCTACGAACCTTTCATGTTGGAAGTTCCTGACAACTGGTTGCATGCAAACATCTACAACGTACCTTTGGACGAGATGATGGAGATAATAGACAACGCCATTATGAACGGCTACTCTATCGGCTGGGGTGCTGATGTCAGCGAAAAAGGTTTCTCTTGGAAGAACGGCGTTGCCATTGTTCCTGATGAGGAAAAAAGAGACCTTAGCGGCACGGAGAAAGAAAAATGGGAGAAACTGACGGCTTCGGAAAAGGCTGCTGCAACTTATACCTTTGACGGCACGGCTAAAGAAAAGAAAATAAGCCAAGAACTTCGTCAAAAAGGATTTGACAGTTTCCAAACCACAGACGACCACGGCATGCTTATAACAGGTATCTACAAAGACCAAAACGGCAACAAGTTCTACAAGGTTAAGAACTCTTGGGACGCAATAGGAAAATACGACGGTTATTTCTACGCAAGCGAAGCTTTCGTAAGATACAAAACCATCGATTTCCAAGTAAACAAAAACGCTCTTTCTGCTTCTATGAAATCAAAACTTAAAATAAAATAGAAGTAAGTCGGCGACGATATTAAGTAAATGTAGGACGGGAACAAGGTTTCCGTCCTACATTTTTTCTTTATAAACACATGAGAAAGAGACCTCTTTCGGTTGTTTCCGCAAATAAGTGCATATATGTAATTCAATTAAGCCGCTCTGTTAAAATTCAAAGACAATTTTTCCTGCATACACAAGTACAGTATCTCCAATGGTAGGAAACAAAGGTTCAGAAACTAAAATTTATTCATAGAGAGAAAAGAGCCTAAACAGATTTCCCGAAAGAAAATCCGCAAACGTAAAAAAGCCAAGTCCTTTAATAAAAAAATAAAACGAAAAGAAGAAAAAATAAAACGAAGTTTCAGTTCCGTAAAATCAAGTTTCAGATTTTTAAAACGAAGTTTCACGACGCTGAAACTTCGTTTTATTTTCACATTATCAAAATCTCTGATAATCAAATTTTAACAAACAAAAAGAAATCCGCTTCACAGCGGATTTCCAAACTTAAAAAATGAATTAATAAACTATTATTACTTATGTAAGATAATAATTTGTGATGATGTTATGAATGAACTGTTAGTTCTGTACTTTTTTCCTTAATTTATAAATTAAAACTCCGCCTGCCAAAGAAAGCATCATCACCGTAGCAGTACCCACCGAGCCTGTAGCTTCGGATTTACGGGGTCTGTTCATTGATGTTTTGCCTTGCTCAGGCGTTTCTGAGGGCTTAGGAAGTTCTGCCATGGAATTAAAAGCAACAATAATCAGTGCTATTATCGAAATTATTTTTTTCATTTTATCCAATTCTTTTTTTTGGGTTTAACAAAATAGTTTTTTTCTTTAATCTACAACAATTTTAGCCGTCTTTCCGCCGCACTCAGACACCGCCTTAACAAGATAAAGTCCTGCCTCTGCATTTAGGTAAAAACTATGAGACTCTCCTACAACAGGTGATGAATAAATGATTTGTCCGGTTGCATTCATAACAACAACATTTTTTAAGCCTTTTCCATTGATATATATATTTTTGTTTTCGTTTCTGATTGTTATATTGTTCTCTGCTGCATCCACAACCTCAGTTCCTACATTTTTCTTTGAGAACTTAACGAAGAATCTTCCCTCATTGTCACCTTGGATTGCAGTAAAATCAAACGGATTTGAACCTAAGACGGTTTCCCTGTTATCATTTTCAGCATCAATGATTGAAACCTCTATATCTTTGTTTGCATTCTCAACCGTAAGGCTTACTTCCGCAGGATTTGAAACCTTGAAATTCAAAGCACATACGAAAGGAAGAGATTTAAATTCATTTTTCAGCAATTTCTCATTATCTACAAGAAAATAAGGTTCTGCAAGTTTGTCGTTGTCCAAAGCAAAAAGAGAATAAGCATCGCTTTTATCAAAACCGTCTTCGGCAGAAGAGTTTACTCTTGCATAGGCTTTGGAAAGAGTATTGTTTGCCCTTACTTCAAAAGTTATAAGTTCCGAAGCATCGTCTTCTTGATATGATTTGCTCTGCGGAGCATTTTGAGCAGCGGATTTTATAGTCTTATCAGCATAAGAAAGAATAAGGTTGAGTTCTTCTTGTTGTGATGCTGCGAAAAAGCCTTGCGCTCCGTTTATCTCAACTTCGGAGTTGATATTGTTTGACCATGTTCCGTCGTAAGCATTGAGAATATAGACAGTTCCTCCTTGTACAAGATTTTTGATTGAGTTGTCATCGCTCTTTGCCACAGTCATTTTAGAATTAAAAGGATTTGATATTCCGAAGTAATTAACTCCGCCGTCAATAGCAGGATTTTTACTGCTGTAAGCAACATCTGAGTTGGCATAAGAGCCTGATTGTCTTATGAGTTGAGTATATTCTGCGCCGTTTACTGAAGGCATTCCCGTCAATAGGTCGTGTCCGCTTGTAAGAGTAGTTGATTCGCCGTCCCAATCGTCAGGATACTCGTATGGAGTATAAGCATAAGGGTAAACATAATAAGCATAGCCTATCTCGGTTGGGTCATCTGCATAA
>JAFVAP010000017.1 GCA_017480455.1 Bacteroidales bacterium
GTTTAGGGAGCGGGAGTTTTCCGAACAACGCAAGGAAAAGAAATATCAACAACATGCTTTTGCAGTTAGGATTGTGATAAGATTTTGTTTAGGGAGCGGAAGTTTTCCGAACAAAGCAAAGAAAAGAAATATCAACAACAGGCTTTTGCGGTTAGGCTTGTGTTAAGATTTTGTTTAAGGATAGGGAGTTAAGATTTCGGAAATGTAATAAGGGAATAAAAAAAGTGCCTGTTTCACAACAGACACAGCGAATTTATTCAATGCTAAACTAAACATGTTTAAATCCTAGTAGTATAAAAAGTATTATGTTGCGGAAAATATAGGATTCGAACCTATGGTACAGATACCCGTACACTTGATTTCGAGTCAAGCCCATTCAACCACTCTGGCAATTTTCCTTTTCTGTCTTCCCAAAACACTTCAAGGGGTTTAACCCCCTTGTAAGTAAATCTAATTAGATTGAAAAATCAAAAAACCGTAGCGCATAAGGGATTCGAACCCTTGATTTCCAGAATGAGAATCTGGCGTCCTAACCAACTAGACGAATGCGCCTTTTCTTGTCGGTCGCAATCTGCATTTCGCTGATTGCTTTCCTCTTTTCATCGGCTGCAATCTGCATCACGCCGATTGCTTCCTCCTTTTCGCTTGCCGCAACCTGCATCACGCCGATTGCTTCCTCTTTTTCGCTTGCCGCAATGAATAACCCCCTCATTGCGTTTGCAAAATTACAACAAATTTTTTTAATACCAAATTTTTAAGGAGTTTTTTTGTTATATTTATTTTTTTTCTTTGAAATGGTATAAGAATGTTTCAGAACGATAAATATTTATAAAGTATTCATTTTTATTGGATTTTTTTTCTTTATTTTGCAAAAAAATTCAGACGCTATGAACTATGACATTACTGACTTCTACACTCAAGAGGAGAAAACGATGCTAAGCCGCTGTATGCTTTGCCCTCACGAATGCGGAGTAAACAGATTGGAGGGCGAAAAAGGATATTGCCAATCGGACGCTGAACTTAATATTGCCCTTATCTGCAATCATAAAGGCGAAGAACCTGTTCTGTCGGGCGAAAAAGGGATTTGCAACGTTTTTTTCTCTCATTGCAACTGCCAATGCCTGTTTTGTCAGAACAAAGACATTTCCGATAACAGGAAGAAATGCAAAAACAACTACAAAACCCTCAAAGAGGCTGCCGACAAGATAGAAGAAATATTGCAAGAGAGCGAAAACATAGTGGGCTTCGTCTCTCCTACTCATCAAATCCCGATGATGAAAAGCATTATTCGTGAACTCCACAGACGCAATCTTCACCCTAAGATAGTCTACAACACATCGGGCTATGATAAGGTCGAAGAAATAAAAGGCTTGGAGGGTATTGTGGATATTTATCTTCCCGATTTCAAGTACGCAAACAAAGACTTGGCTCTGCGTTTTTCCAAAATAAAGAATTATCCCCAAGTATGCTTGCAGGCTGTCAAAGAAATGTACCGTCAGACAGGCTCAAGTATTCTGAGCGATGAAAGAGAAAGGGCTTTGAGAGGGCTTATTATCCGTCACCTTATCTTGCCCGGACACGCTGAGGAGAGCAAAGAGGTTTTGGAAAACATAGCCTTTGAACTCTCTTTCTCGGTAAGCATATCACTTATGGGGCAATACTTCCCGCCTTTTGAGATAAAGGATTACCCCGAGTTAAACCGCACACTCACAAAAGAGGAATACCAAGAGGTTGCTGAGCATTTCCATGCTTTGGGTCTTCACAACGGCTGGCTGCAAGATATTTCCAGTAATGCAGAATATCTTCCCGATTTTGAGAATATGGGCTTTAAATAATCGGGGGTTTTCTCTACAAAACCACAGTAAGAACTCAAGCCTTGTGTATCTCCCAACGGCCGTTGTCCAAGACAAGTTTAGGCACTATAGGACAAGTATTCCAAGTAAAGGTATAAGGAAAGACATCGTCTAACTTATGCCTGCGCAACTTGTGTATATGTGCCGCTTTCTCCAAAAAAGCAGACATATCTTTCTGTGCTTCGTTCCTAAGCATAAGGGCGGCAAAGACGGAGTCGTCTTTTGTCATAAAGCCCCTGTCCATAAGTTTCTGAGCAAGGAAACCTGCAAACATAGTGTCCTCTAAGCAAAAGTTTCCCCTCCAACCCGAACATACTATCTCAACATTGCAATCACGTTCGGCAATGTAATCAGTCAGAGCATCTATGTTGGAAAAAGAACCCACGAGCAATTCTTCGGGCGAGGTCTGAAGAACTTTCATCATCGTGCGTGTTCCGTTGGTGGAAGAGTGTACTATTTTCCGCCCTCTGACTTTTTCTGTCATAAACTCCAAAGCCGAATTGCCGAAGTCAGCAAACTCCAAGCCTTTCTCCAATCTTTCTCCTGCTATGGGGAAACCTTGTTGTCGGTAGTCGTTTACTTCTTTCAGAGTGGCAACAGGAATAATCTCCGCACCGTAATAAACAGCCGTACAAATGGTTGTTGTCGCACGGAGAATATCTACTATAACGCTGATGACAGGTCCTTCTTTGCGCAAGGTGTTTACAAGAAGCGGTGAAAGGATACAAGTTATTTCTCTTTGATTATCAGAAGTTTCCATTGTGTTTCTAAGTTTTAATACGTCGTTGTTTGCTTTTGCAAATTTACAAAAATAAGAAGTAATAAGAAATTCTCCGACTTATCAAGCCCTTTGTTTATCTCAAAAAAAGTTTTTTATGATTTTTTCCCTGCGTTTTGTTTTGTCATTATGTTGAATTTTAAGAATAATTGTAAGATTTATTGTTTCAAGCTATTAAGTCAATGCAATAAAGTAAGGCTTTACTTATATTAACAGTCATAAAACGGAGAAATACAATAATGGTTTTTGATGTTTTCGCTGAAGAAATATCTTTTTGAATTATTGGTTTGAAGAAAAATCATAAAGGAAATTAAGCCTTGGAAGACAAAAATTTCATTTTCTTGAGCATAAGAATTAATAAAAATCTTATCTTTGCAAAACGAAACATAAATAAAAGGAAAAAACGATGAACTATAAGCGGATATTACTCAAACTTTCGGGCGAAAGCCTTATGGGAAAACAACAATACGGTATTTCGGAAGAAATGCTTACCACTTATTGTCAGCAAGTTAAACAGGTACATCAAAGCGGCGTTCAGGTTGCGATAGTCATCGGCGGCGGCAATATCTACAGAGGCCTTTCGGGGTCTGCCAAAGGTATGGACAGAGTGCAGGGTGACTACATGGGAATGATGGCTACGATGATTAATTCCCTTGCTCTTCAAGGCGAATTGGAGCGTCAAGGTGTCAAAACCGAACTTTTGGGCGGTCTTAGCATAGAGCCGTTCTGCAAATCTTTTTCAAGAAGAAAAGCACTTGAGGTTTTAAATCAAGGAAAGGTGCTTATAATAGGCGGAGGCACAGGCAACCCGTTCTTTACCACTGACACGGCTTCGGTATTGAGGGCTATAGAGATACAAGCCGACGTTATACTCAAGGGAACACGCGTAGACGGAATCTATACCGCAGACCCGGAGAAAGACCCTAAAGCAACAAAATACAAAGAATTGACTTTCGACGAAGCATTGGAAAAGGGACTGAAGGTAATGGACCTTACGGCTTTCGCACTCTGCAAAGAAAACAATTTACCTATCTATGTGTTTGACATGAACAAAGAGGGCAACCTACAAAAGGTTATCAGCGGAGAAGAAATCGGCACTATAGTAAGGTAAAACATTGATTAAAAAAGGAAGAAAACTTATTTTCTTTATATAAATGTTTTGTTGCAGCGGCTTTTAACTAAGTCCTGCAACTTTTTTTTTACAATGTCTTAAGATTGTTTTATCTTTATCCAGTTGCCCCATTTCAAACGGCAAAGGAAAATCAGCCCTCTGAATATCAATTCTATGCACATAGCCAACCAAACTCCGTCAAGACCCATAACAGGAGCAAGCAAGGCCGCAAGGGAAAGACGTACCAACCAAATGCTTCCCAAATTCATCACCGCAGGTACAAGGGTATCGCCTGCCCCTACGAAGATACCGTAACACACTATGGAGGCTGCAAACATAGGTTCGGCGAAAGCCTCTATCCTCAGTGCGGATATGCCTAAGGAACGTATCTCTGCCACTGGCGTAAGTATATCCATGAGCAACGGTGCGGCGAAATACATAAATATTCCCATAATTGTCATGGCTGCAATGCCGAGAAGGACCGTTATGTCGGCAAAACGCTTTACCAATTCTTTTCTTTTAGCACCTATACTCTGCCCTACCAAGGTCGTGGCTGCGTCCGCCACTCCGTAACCCGGCATATAGCAAAGGCTTTCGGCAGTAACACCGAAACTGTTGGCTGCAATGGCAAATTTACCCAAAGGAGCGACAATAACGGTCGTCAATATCTGAGCGCCGCACAAAACAACATGCTCCACACCCATAGGAAGACCGATTTTAACGGCTTTCATAACCACCTCTTTCGTAGGTCTGAAAGAGCCTTTCTCGGAGATAATGGCCATTTGTTCACTCTTGCAGCAAAGAAAGTACATCATAAGGCTTGCCGTTATGAGTTCGGCGCAGAGAGTTCCCAAGGCAGCACCCATAACTCCGAGATTGAAACGGAAAATGAAAATATAGTTGAACACAATGTCCAAGACACACATCATAACGTTTAACACGCTCGGCACTTGTATGTTTCCGCTGCAACGCAACATACTTCCTGCAAGGAAATTTATTTGATATATAGGCAGTGAAAGGGCAAAAATGAAGAAATAAAGCGAGGCATCTCTGCTTATCTCCTCGCCTCCTCCCAACCACAGAGGGAGAAAAGGAGATATAGACAAGGCAACAATTGCTATAAAGAAAGAAAAAACCAAGGTAGAACTTATTCCCTGACGCAAAACCTGCCTTGCCTCAGCCTCTTTCTTAGCCCCTATGAGATGAGCCACTTGAACGGAGAAGCCTGTCGCAGCCGAAGAGGTTGTACCCCAAAAAAGCCAAGTGGAAGTTGCCATCAGACCTATGGCAGCCGAAGCTTCTGCTCCCAAAGAGCCTACCATGGAAGCATCGATGTATTGCATTATTATGTTGGAAATCTGAGCCAGAATACCGGGTAAACTCAACAGAGCCACAAGGTGAAGTTGTTGCCTTAGGCTCATTGATTTGTTGTCCCTGATGAGAGCAAGCAGTCTGTCGCTTTTCTTTTGTTTCAACATCTGTGCTTAATAATAGTGCTGCAAATATGAATATGCTTGTTTTTAGTTTCCCGTTTTATTTTCCCTACTGCTCCTTGTCGGTCTCAGCATACGGCGTTCCGCCAAGGCAGATAACAAAGTTCAGCGAATTCTTTCTTCGTTTTAATTTTTTCTTTTCAAAAATCAGTTCGGCCAAATCAAGTTCCAGTTTTCTGAAATCAAAGATAATTTTTTACGTCGTTGAGAGTTATCACCTTGTCGGAAAGAATTATCAAACGTTCAACTATGTTGCGCAGTTGTCTTATGTTGCCCTTGTAATCAAAATCCTGCAAGAAAGCCATGGCAGGTTTCTCTATGACGGATTTTTCCGAAGAAGTCTCTGCGGCTATCTGCTCCAAGAAATAATCAACCAACAAAGGTATGTCCTCCCTTCTTTCGTTCAAGGCAGGGACTTTTATTTCTATGACGTTCATTCTGTGGTACAAGTCCTCACGGAAACGTCCTGCCTCTATCTCTTCACGTAAGTTTTTGTTGGTTGCCGACAATATCCTCACGTCTACCTGTATCTCTTTCTCACTTCCCACAGGCAGTATCTTCTTTTCCTGTATGGCCTGCAAGACTTTGCTCTGTGCATTGAGCGACATATCGCCTATCTCGTCCAAAAACAATGTTCCCGTGTCGGCAAGTTGAAATTTACCTTTCTGCTTTGCTATTGCGGAGGTAAAAGAGCCTTTCTCATGACCGAAAAGTTCGCTCTCTATCAACTCATTGGGTATGGCAGCGCAGTTTAACTCCACAAAAGGGTTCTTGGAGCGGAGGCTCTTTTCGTGCAACATCTTTGCCACCAACTCTTTGCCCGTTCCGTTGTCACCCGTTATCAAAACCTTGGCATCAGTCGGCGCTACTTTGTCTATGAGTGCCAACATCTGCTTCACCTTCTGCGACTGACCGATGATAACCGTTGAAGAAGATATCTGCACCTGCTTAGTCCTTTTGGCTACTTGCTTTTGCATGGTAGGGAGATTGGATTTGGCTTTTTGCAACTGCTCTTTCACCACGGAGAGTATTCGGTTAAGGTCAAGGGGTTTTTCTATGTAATCCACGGCACCGTTTTTCAGACACTCAACAGCCGTTGCTATCGTTCCGTGTCCCGAAATCATAATGACAGGAGTATTGCATATCTCCCTCGACTTAAGCAAGAACTCAGAGCCGTCCATTTTCGGCATCTTGATGTCGCAAAATATAACGTCAAAAACTCTTTTGCGCAGCATATCCAAAGCTTCCTTGCCGTCGGAAGCCTCCACTACCTCATAGTCTTCAAACTCCAATATCTCACGCATTGCCCTGCGTATCGCTCTCTCGTCGTCTACTATCAATATTGTGTTCATTCTTCTACGCTTATCTTTATTTTAGATTATTCATTTATGGAAAAACCCGTTCTCAGAGGTTCATTTTGTTGTATGCTATCAACCAACGTATAGGTACTTCGCCTCTCATGGCCGAGGTATAGTCATCATAAAGGCACGGAACTATGTAGTGACGCATATATTTGTATCTTGACTCCTGCGAACACGGGACTTCCACCCACCAACGTGAACTTTTCTTGCTCTTATAGAAGACAACCTCGCCGCCGTCGTCTTCCATCTGAACGTTAAACTTGAGATAGTTGGACTTATCCTTGTAAGGGAAGTCCGCTTTCCTCCAAAGATAGCCCTCAATCAAATAATAAATAGCATGGGCTACCACTTGAGCCGTGCGGTCGCCTATATCCTTGATAGGATTAAGCCCTGTAAAACAAACGGAAGTAAGTTTGTCGCTCATACCTGCATAATTGATTATCTTACAAAACTCTTCGCCGTAAAGCCCGTGAGGAGACGAAGCCGCAGGAGCATCAGATGCTCTTATACATTCAACATCGGCCAAGAGCATATCGGCATCCCTAACCATAGGTTCTATATCCTCCAACTTGCGTTGCACTTCGCCCAAGCGCTTGTATTCAAATCGCAGAGAATCTAAAAGTTCCAAGGCTTTCTTGTCCACGAAATAGGATTGGTAGGCTATATGTGTGTAGTCAAAAAGATAGTTAGGCTCATTGCAAAGCAACTTGTGTATGAAGTTTTCATCGGAAAGAGGGGCTTCTTCCCCTATAAGGTCTAATCGGGAGTCTACATTCAGAACGTTGATTATCTGTGCCGTATCCACGTAAGCTTTATACAGTCCGAGAACAACGTCGTTAGACCCGCCGAGAACTATGGGCAGTATTCCGTTTTGCAACAATTCGGAAATCACGGCAGCCATTGCAAAGTAGGTATCATTGACTGTCTTGCCTTTTTTGATGTTTCCCAAGTCCGTTATCTTTATATCGCCGTCCTGAGGCATAAGAGGATAAAAGCAAGACCTTATTCTGTCGGGAGCAAAAGCACATCCTTGGTTTTTTAACGATGCCCTGTCTTCCTCAACTCCCACTATAGCCATATTAACCTTAGTATCCAAAACGGGAAACTTCCCTTTTTCGGTGTATTTCTCTATCCTGTCACCCCAAGTCTCAAACCTCTCCTGCTTGTCATCAAAACCTATGCTCTCCAAATCCAAGGGATTTAAATATTGTTCTATATCAGCCATTTTTGTTTTATCCTTTTTTGTTCTTTAATACAAAGATATGCAGTCTTTTAATTTATTCTTTCTATCTCCGCTCCTATGTTATTGAGCCTTGTGTCTATGTTTTGGTATCCTCTGTCTATCTGTTCTATGTTGTCAATTATGCTCGTACCCTCGGCACTCATAGCCGCAATCAACAGAGCCACGCCTGCACGTATATCGGGCGAAGACATGCGTATGCCTCTCAAAGGATACTTACGCTCATTGCCTATAACGGTGGCACGGTGCGGGTCACAGAGAATGATTTTCGCACCCATATCGATGAGTTTATCAACAAAGAACAATCGGCTTTCAAACATCTTCTGATGTATAAGCACACTCCCTTTAGCCATAGTTGAAACCACAAGGGCAATACTTATAAGGTCGGGAGTGAAACCCGGCCACGGAGCATCGGAAACTGACATTATCGAACCGTCCATAAATTTCTCTATCTCATAAACCTCTTGCGGAGGAATAATCATATCATCGGCTTCTTTTTCCGTTTTTATCCCCAAACGGCGGAAAACTTCCGGAATAAGCCCAAGATGTTTCCAAGCGACGTTTTTCAGTCTTATGTTGCTGCGTGTCATTGCCGCCAAACCTATAAAGCTTCCTATCTCTATCATATCGGGCAAGAGCCTGTGATTGCAGCCATGCAGGGTTTCCACTCCTTGTATTGTCAGCAGGTTGCTGCCGACTCCCTGTATCTTTGCGCCCATTGAGTTGAGCATGGTGCAGAGTTGATAGACATAAGGCTCACAGGCAGCGTTGAAAACGGTCGTTGTACCCTCGGCAAAAACAGAAGCCATAATGATGTTTGCCGTTCCCGTCACCGAGGTTTCGTCCAAAAGCATGTACGAACCTTTGAGTTTCTTGGCCTCAACATCGTAAGACATGGTCTCAAAGTTGTAAGAAATCCTTGCACCCAAGTTCTCAAAGCCCTTGAAGTGAGTATCCAAACGGCGTCTGCCTATCTTGTCGCCTCCGGGTGTAGGTATATGCGCCTTAGAAAAGCGTGCAAGACAAGGACCTAACAACATAACACTGCCTCTCAAAGAAGAAGAACGTTCGGCATATTCTTCCGTATAAAGGAGTTCAAAATTAATATCCGAACATTGAAAAACGAAAGTACCCTGTGCTTCTTTTGTCACCTTAGCTCCTATAAACTCCAAAAGGGAAATAAGATTGTTCACGTCCCTAATATCAGGTATGTTCTCTATTCTTACTTTCTCCTTAGTCAAAAGGCATGCGCAGATAACCTGAAGGGCTTCGTTCTTTGCGCCTTGAACTTCCAATTCACCGTTAAGATGTTTTCCGCCCGTAATTCTGAAAGAAGCCATAGTTTATCTGTTGTTCTGTTTTCTTTTGTTTTTGAATGACTGCTGTTTGTTAGCAGAAGCGTTTTTCTTTTTCACACCCAAAAGGTCACGGTTGCTCCTGTACTGAAAATCTTCGGGAAGAACAAGTCTGCCTTGTGAGATAATCTCAAAATGTTTCTTCAAAACCTGCTCGTCACACGTGTTTATGTTATACTGAAGATAGAGTTTCTTCATGTGTTGTGCCAAATCGGCCACCATTTCCTTTCTCTTAGGCGTGTCGGGCATAAGGGAAAGTTTCTTAATCAATTTCTCAACAAAAGCACCGTAAGTTCTGTAGGTTACATTTCCCACGGAATACTTCATCTTTTGAAGACTCACCTCTTTTTCTTCCCTTACAGGTTTTTCGTAAGGAGAATCCACGTCGAGTTTATAGTCGGATATGATGTGCAAATGGTCCCACAGTTTCTGTTTGTAATGAGGCGTTTCCCTGCCTGCAGGATTTACCTGTCCCATGGCTACTATCACCGTTTGGGCATAAGCAGTCCGTTTGTCCCTGTCGGGAATGGTCAGACAGTGTTCAACCATTTTCTGTACGTGTCTGCCGTATTCCGACATCAAAAGTTTCTTACGATGTGTGTTATATTCCATTTATTCAGTCTTTTTTTATCTTCAGTTTAGCAAATTTAAGTATCAGTGTTTTCTCTCCCAAAGGTCCGAAATCCACTATAGCCCTTTTGTCTCCTGCAACCACTTCCGTACGCAGCACCGTTCCCTCTCCGAACCTGCCGTGATTTACCCGCACTCCGCTTTCTATCTGTTTAAACTCCGCCGTCACCCAACCGTCGCTGTCACTGTCGGCTTTGTTCTTATTGAGGAAAGAAAAAGCAGGCTTGGTCTTTTCCATAAGGGACGAAGAAGAGAAAGAGA
>JAFVAP010000018.1 GCA_017480455.1 Bacteroidales bacterium
AATTCATTATCAAAAAAACTACTGCAAACAAAGGTATGGCTATCACAAGCCTCTTTCCCAAAGATTTTTGCTCAAAGTTAAAAAAGTCAGCTATAATAAGACGGCCACTTCTCAAGGCAGTGTCCCCGCTTGTTATGGGAGCAACGACCACACCTATTATTGCAAGTATTCCTCCTACCGTTCCGAGCCATCCCCTGCAAATAGCGGAGACTATTTCCGCAGTCTCATGACCTTGAGCCGAATATTTCTGCAAAGCAAGTATTCCGTTAGGGCAATCAGGATACATAGAAGCAAAAAAAGAAGAAGCACTCGCCGCCCAAATCAAAGCAACAATACCCTCAGTTACCATTGCACCGTAGAAAACTCTTCTCCCGTATCTTTCATTTGTAATACAACGGGCCATCAAAGGAGACTGCGTTGCATGAAATCCGCTTATAGCACCACAAGCTATTGAAACAAACATCATCGGAAAAATAGGCAGACCTTTAGGGTGCATATTATGAAAATTTTGCCAAAGCTCGGGAACGGGAGCATTGTTCTTGAAGATAGAAAACAAAAGTCCCAAAGCCATGAAAATAAAAATAAAGCCGAAAACAGGATATATTTTACCTATTATTTTATCAACAGGTAAAAGTGTTGCCAAGATATAGTAAGCAAAAACTATTACTGCAAAAACGGTAACGCTGACCTTAGGCAACAATCCGTGCAAAAGAGCCGCAGGCTGTGAAACAAACACTGCACCAACCATAATCAACAATACAATAGTAAACAACAACATAACGGTCTTTACTCCTTTGCCGAGTTGCGAACCTACTATTTCGGTAAGACTTGCACCGTTTTGACGTATCGAAATCATGGCTGAGATAAAATCATGTACCGCTCCGCCGAATATAGTTCCGAGAACAATCCACAGAAACGCAGCAGGACCGAACATTATTCCCATGACCGCACCGAATATAGGTCCTGTTCCTGCAATATTAAGAAATTGTATAAGAAACAATTTCCACCATGGCATAGCGATATAATCAACCCCGTCGGGATTTGCCACAGCAGGTGTTTTTCTTTGAGGATTTGTCTTAAAAACTTTTTCAGCCACTGCTCCGTAAAGCACGTAACCACAAACTAAAACTACTAATGCAATTACAAAAGTTATCATAATTCTTCTGTGTTTTTTGTTATTTTACTTTAAGTTTGCAAAATTACTAATTTTTATAAGGTTTAAAACTATTATCAGATAACTTTTTTAGTTTAAGTCCTAAAGAGAAACTATTAGATACTCAAAATTTTCATACAAAAAATAAATATATATACGTTTAACCTAAAATGTAAATTGTAAAAACAAGAAAAACAAAACGGCATCTGCATATCAAACTCAAGATAAGTTCAGATATGCTTAATTAAAAAAAATTTAACCGACAGCACAAAAAGATTTAATATCTTTGTTCTGTCGATCAAGCATTCCAATATTTAAAAGTACTGATTATTTAAGTAAATTATTCAATACCTCTCTCATAGGTTCAGAATATTTATTTCCTATATTTAACTCCGTAATATCAAGAAGTGCAGAAAGTTGTTCGGGACTTATACCTATGTGTAAGCATATCGCCATATGCCCCATTGCCATAGGTTCAACACCTCCTAAAGCTGCAAGCATGCTGACGGTAAACAATTCTCTGTCTTTATAAGTAAGAACGTCACGTTCAAATATATCGCAAAACAAATGTTCTTTCAGAAATACATCTATTGCAGGTGCAAGTTCAGCATAAGAAACCTTAGGCGCATCTTTTGAAATACCTGAAATATTCTCTAAAATCTCTGCACCGCGTATATATTTTTCCCTTTTATCTTCTATATCCGAGCACTCTTTTCCGTAATTTTCTTTTATACCTTTCTCTTTTCGCTCTTTCAAGAGGGAGTCTAAAGTACTTATTGCTCTCAGTGAACGCGGAAAACCACAATAAGCATAAACTTGAATCATAAATTCTTTTGCCTCATTAACACTTACACCGCTATTGAGTGCATTTTCCAAAGAGAGTTTAAGCATAAACAGATTTCCTTGTGCAGCATAATTACCCATAGAAACTATTGCTTCTTGCCGAGGTGAGAGAATTTTATTTTCTCTCTTATATTCAGTCTCTGCCACTCTGCATGCCTCAAGATATTCCTTATCATCTACAGGCTCAAGCCATGTTGTACCGCCTTGAATGTTAGGATTACACTCTATTGCTATATGTGCAAACCAACTATTCGGAGCTGCACCGTGCCAATGCTCAACTTCAGGCTCTATTTCCACAACATCGCCCGGGTAAAGTCTGCGCGCATGCTCGCCTCTCTTTTGATAATAACCCACACCTGCAGTTGCAATAAGCATTTGTCCACCTGCATGTTTATGCCAATTATTTCTGCAAGAGGGTTCAAAAGTAACATTGAACATAGGCACATTAAGGCTACTGTTAAGTGAAATAACAGAGAGATAACTCTGACCCTTGAAGTATTGGGCAAAAGCCTCATTTTTCTCTCCTAAAGGATAAGGTTGCCGAAAATCACAAGCATTTTGAGCATTAAGAATATTTGTTGCCATAATAAATATTGTTATCAGTATTTTTCTTATTCTATAAAAGACCATATCAACGGATAAAATTCAAAAAAGTCTTTTCTTCTATCTCAGGTGGCTCTATACCGACCTGTTTGCCTGCTTCAATACATTTGAGTATCCAAGCCATATTTTTAGCAAGCACTCTCAATATCTGAACTCCTTCTGTATCCTGCATAAGTTCATCAAGTGAATTACCATGAACAACATTCCAATAACGGGAAGTAACTATCGGCATTTGATTATAAGCCAACCATTTTTGCAGTTGGTCAAGTGCTGCGCTGCCTCCGGTTCTGCGAAGAGTAACCAAAGCACCTGCAGGTTTACGCAAAAGAGAATTATTTCCGGAACCGTCAGAATAAAAAGCCCTATCCATAAATGAAGTCATAGCTCCTGAAAGTGAAGCATAGTGTACAGGACTTGCAAAAATAAATCCGTCAGCTTCTGCTGCCTTTTCAGTGAATTGGTTCACAACATCATTGAAACAGCATTTCTTATGTTCACCACAATAACCGCAACCCAAACAACCGCTAATCGCTTTATTACCTATCCAAAATATTTCAGCATCTACTCCTTCAGCATTCAATATACGTGAAATGAAACTCAAGGCTGCGAATGTTGTTCCCTCCTTATGAGGAGAACCGTTTACCAATAAAACTTTCATTGTTCCTTTAAATTTAAATTTATTAATAATTTTCAGTCTTTGTTTCTGCAAAGATAGTGTTTTTTTGTTTATTTTACAAAAACAGAAGATTTTTCTCAGTACATATTAACGCAAATTCAACAAGTCTAATAAACGAATACGGAAATATTTTCCTTTGATTAGCCATAGCAATTCTATTTAATTTACTAATTTTGCAAACGTTTTAAAAGACTGTCACTTTAATAAAAGTATATTGAAACTTTAAATGAATATATTAACTTTTGATATAGAAGAATGGTATTGTAATTTTGTTGAGCCTGAAGGCATTGACAAAACATACAGTATTAAAGACAGACTTTTGGAACTTCTTTCGCTACTGGACGAATACGGTATTACGCCTACTTTTTTTGTAGTCTCATCTTTTGCTGAAAGACATCCTGAAATCATTCACCGAATTGCTCAAAAATATGATATAGGCTCACACTCGTCTCTGCATATGCTTGCACAGACACAGTCATATAACGAATTTTATAAAGACATTGTTTCCTCCATTGAAAGTTTGGAGAAAATAACAGGAAAAAAAATTACCAAGTACAGAACTCCGGGCTTCTCTATCCCTAATAATGAATACCTCAAAATTTTATTTGACACTCCGATAGAAATAGATTGTTCGCTGTGTGCGAAAAATCATTTCTACGGAAAAAAGATTTTGGATACAGATGAAATATGTCTGATTGAGCATAACAAGAGAACAATAAAAGAATTTCCGCCTACGGTCCTCAAAGTTTTCAATAAAGAAGTAGGATTTTTAGGAGGTGGGTACTTCCGCTTGTTTCCGTACTTTATGATAAAAAATTGGATAAAAAAACACGAAGATTATAACATTACTTATTTACATCCGTCTGATTTTGACATCAATCAACCTCATCTTAACATATATTCAAGTTTCGAAAAGTTCAAACGCTACCACGGAATACAAGGGGCTGAAAAGAAACTCTTAAGGCTATTCAAAGATTTCTCTTTCATAGATATCCAAAAAGCTGAATCTATGATAAATTGGCAAGAAACAAAAATCATACATATCTAAAAGATTTTATGTATCTTTGCCGAGGTTTTAAATTTTTGCAAAATAATGAAACAATACTTCATTTTTTTCATACATATTATTTTTTCAGTCTGCCTTTTCAGTCAAACAATTTTAGAAGAAGATTTTTCGGACTTTTTACCCGAAGGTTGGTCAAGAGCTAACGGTCTTTTATCAAATGTTTACAACGGAGCAAATTTTTCAAGTATTAATTACGGATGGTATCCCGACACAAACGGTTACGGAATTGCAGGAAAGCATGCGAAAACCAATATTTTCGGAGCATCAATCAAATATTGGCTGATAAGTCCCGAATTTTCATTAGAACAAAACAATGACGCTCAACTCATATTCTCATTAGCAGCAACGGATTGCGATGCAAACACTCCTCCATACACAATAGGACAGGACGATAAGTTTGTAGTACTTATTTTTAGTGAAGATGAATCATTATCAGCTCAAAATGAATTATTCCGTATTGACTCTTGCTCAAACGTAAGTTTCGGAAACATTGCAGGCAGAGACACTCTAATAAAACTACCTCTAAATAACTACAGCGGAAATCTTAAAATTGCTTTCTACGCAGAAAGTTTAAAAAACAATTCTGACTTTGACCTCCACGTAGGTAATATTTTTATAGGAACAAATCCTGAATGCCCTCCAATAGAGTTCGGTATTGAAGAAATAAGCAGTCACTCGGTTGCCTTAAACCTTTCTCAAGCAGAAGAAAATATACAAAATATCATTGCAGAATACAGCACTGCGGAAGACAGCCTTTGGTCCGCATCATTATTTGATACAATCGAAGACATGCTAATACCGTTCCAGATAAACGGATTACAGGAAAACACTGATTATAAGATAAGATTGCACAGCCGCTGCAAATACGGAATGAACAATGTCGCCGAAGAAAAAATCTTTTCAACACCTTGCGACACTGTTTTAACAAGAGAAGAACTCTATATTTGCGATGGAGGAGAATATGATTTTAACTCTGAAAATTCTTACGAAGAAGGGACATACTATGATACCGTTTTAACGGAAAACCTTTGCCCCTTAATACGGGAAATCACGCTCATTGTCTACAAAACATATGACACAACTATATATGAAAGCGCAACACTCGGCGAAGACTATATTTTCAACTCGCACATCATCAATCAGAGCGGCACGTACAGCGACACCCTAACCTCAGTTAATGGTTGCGACTCTGTTGTTACACTCAACATTACTTTTTATCAAGGGCTGAAAGAAATAGATGGAAAGACTGAAGTTTCCATATTTCCCAATCCAACAACCGGTACGTTATTTTTAGAATGGGAAAGCGAAAATCGTGCAGACAAAATTACGGTATATAATGCTATGGGTAAAAAGATTTACGAACAATCTTTAAATAAAAATTCAACTAAGGCTGAAATAGATTTAAAAACTTACAAATCAGGTAATTATATTATAATACTGGAAGACGAAGGCAAAATAAAGGCATGGAAAAAGATTGAGAAACTATAAAATTATTAACTTTTTATTGTTGATAAAAAATATTTCATTTTTACCTGTCCTTATTTAAAGAAATTAAATAAAAAGTTTGAAACATAAAGATTTAACTCCAATTCAACACAAAGAAATAAAAATGTAAAAAAAGTCGAAAATATTTTTTTTATTTAAAATTTATTTGTATATGCGACAAAGTTATAAACCGCCGAATGTTGAAAAAGTTAAACTAAAGATTATCAAGAAAAACGCTCTTAAAAAAATATCTCTGAGTATATCCCCTATTCATCAAAAGAAAATTTACTCTTAATAAATTATTCTGAACTCTCCAAGAAAATTTAAAAAAAAATCTATTCATTTAATTACTATCTTTGTAAACTGAAAAAAGTAAGAGATAGACGACAATTTAAATTTTAGGAATAATGAAAAGCGTTTCTTGTCAAGAGGTTTGGAATAAATGTTTAGCGATAATAAAAGACAATCTACCGGAAGATACTTTCAAAACATGGTTTCTTCCGCTTGAACCCGTGTCTCTTATAAATGACGAACTAAAGATAAAAGTTCCGAGTCTGTTCTTCTATGAGTGGATAGAGACCAATTATATCAGCATACTCAGAGCTTCCATAAGAAAAGTTGTCGGTCCTAATGCCAAACTTCTTTATTCCGCTCCTTGCGATGACAGGAACAATTCAACCTACCCGTCTTTGAATAAGGATTTCAGAGAAAACAAACCTAAACGTGTACCCGTGCTTATGAACAAGGAAAAGTTCAATGACGGTATCAATCCTTTCGTTATTCCGGGTATAAAGCCGGTTCATGTAGACTCTCAGTTGAATGAAAACTACAACTTTGAGAATTTCGTTGAAGGTCCTTGCAATCAACTTGCCAGAAGTGCAGGTTATGCCGTTGCGCAGAACCCCGGAGGCACTTCTTTCAATCCTTTTTTCATCTATTCCAACGTCGGCTTAGGCAAAACTCACTTAGCCCATGCCATAGGTTTGGAGACAAAGCGTTTACATCCCGAAAAAACAGTTTTATACGTAAGTGCAGACAAATTTTTCCAACAATTTCTGGACGCAGTCAAACACAAGACGGTAGATAACTTTTTGCAGTTCTACCAAATGGCTATAGACGTTTTAATAATAGACGACATACAGTTCATGAAGACTGAAAGCGTACAGAACATCTTTTTCCAAATCTTCAACGGTCTGCATTCGGCAGGAAAACAAATAATAATAACATCGGACAAAGCCCCTTCGGACATAGTGGGTCTTGAAGAACGGATACTTTCACGTTTAAAATGGGGACTGTATGCTGAATTGCAAGTGCCGGATTTAGACACAAGAATAAGGATTATAAAACAAAAACTCTTCAATGACGGAGGCATAAAAATGCCTGACGATGTTATAGAGTATTTGGCTTACAGTGTCAATACCTCTATAAGGGAATTAGAAGGTGCTTTAATCTCTCTTGTAGCCCAATCTTCGCTTTCAAGAAAGGAAATAACAATTGACCTTGCCAGACAGATAGTTGATCGTTTCGTAAAAAGCAATACTCGTGAGATAACCATAGAATATATTCAGAAAGTTGTATGCGGACACTATAATATATCATTAGAGACTATGCTTTCCAAAACCCGTAAGGTTGAAGTCGTAACTGCAAGACACATGACCATGTATTTGTCAAGGAAATTGACAAA
>JAFVAP010000019.1 GCA_017480455.1 Bacteroidales bacterium
AAACCGCAATCAATGTTACAAACACAAAAAACAAGCATATCCTTTTCATAAAACCAAGAAATATATCAGCCTATTGCCCGTCTACGGATTTCTTTATTCCGTCCATAAGCGTATTTAAGCCATTCTCTATCTGCTTTTTAAACATCATCAGCATCATTGCATTACCCTCTATGTTGCATTTTCCTTGCATGGTGCAGGAAGTTTCGCTTGTCTTGTTGAAAATAAAATTCATAGCAAAGGAAAAGCCTCCCATTATCTCCTTTTGGTTCATTATGGTTATGTATTCAAAAGGCTTTCTGTCCGTTATTTTCAATTCTACCTCCACTTCCGCCATTCCGTTTGCGTCAGCCGTGAAAGACAATGTATCATAAGAGCACTTGAAGTTCTTAATCTTCTCATTAGCCTCCGGTAATGCCCTTAGGTTGGAGAAATCGCTCAAAGCGTAGAACACAGCCTCAACAGGCTTGTTTAGTTCTATGGTTTTGGTGTCTATTTTCTTCATAATAACAGTCCTTACATTCTGTCTTCACTCCATTTTTCAGGATTTTTTCTCCATTCAGCCAAAGATTCCAAGTGTTCAGAACTTATATATTTTTCATTAACTGCGGTTTCGATAAGTGTGGAATAGTTAGTTATGGTCTGTAAAGGAACATTTTTCTCAGCGAAATTTTTCTTTGCAGTCTCAAGTTCATAGGTAAATATAGCAGCCATTCCTTTTACTTCGCAACCTGCTTCTCTCAAAGCATCTACTGCCAAAAGGCTGCTCTTTCCCGTTGAGATTAAATCCTCTATAACGAAGACAGTCTGTCCGCTTTTTACATCTCCCTCTATCTGATTCTTCATTCCGTGGCTCTTAGCTTCAGGACGTACATAAACGAAAGGCTTTCCTAAATCCTGCGCAACCAAGACTCCCTGTGCTATTCCGCCTGTTGCAACGCCTGCAATTACGTCTACCGATGAAAACATTTCATTAACGATAGATACGAATTGCTGACGTAAATACGTTCTTATAGGAGGATAAGAAAGTGTTAAACGGTTGTCGCAATAAATCGGCGATTTCCTGCCCGAAGCCCAAGTAAAAGGGTTTTCGGGGTTGAGTTTGATAGCCTTAATGTCCAAAAGACAACGAGCGGCCTCTATAGCATTTTCTTTATTCATAATCTTAAAACAAAAAATATAAAATTTAATTATTATGCAAAATTACTTTATTTTTAACAAAAAAAATAAAATTTTTATAACAAAAACATCTGAACCCTTGAAAAACCATTCTGACTTTGTGTCAGTAGATTTTGATAATGAAAAAATTATAAAGGAAAACAGGGATTTATTTTTTTCTGATTTGTGTTCGCAAAATTTTCATATCCATTCAAGGATTAAGTCTGCGGAAGAAATGTTTTACTCTCTTACAAGCAAACTTTACCACGTTTTTGCGGCAGGCGGAGTTGTTGAAAACGAGAACGGTGAAATTCTTTTTATATATCGTAACAACTATTGGGATTTACCCAAAGGTCATTGGGAACATGGGGAGAGTTTTCCTTTTTGTGCCAAGAGGGAAGTGTCGGAAGAAACAGGTGTTGCGGGACTTGAGATTATTGATTTTATAAGTGTAAGCCACCATACCTATTATATGCACTCCAGACACGAGATAAAACACATCTATTGGTATAAGATGCGCTCTTCAGTTAAAGAAAAACTTTACCCGCAATTAGAAGAAGGAATAACGGATATTCGTTGGGTCGGCCGCAATGAATTGGAGCAGGTGACAGAACGTACTTATCCTAATATAAAGCATCTTTTGGAGCAAATGAAATTAAAAAATATGCTCTGAATATTTGCTTAAATTTTTATTGGGTTTTGGATTTAATAGATTTAAAAACATCTGTTAATTAGATTTATACATAATTTTATTAAATTGATACTTTATTATTGTTTTCTCATTTTAATGTTTTGTGATTTTCAAAAAATTATCACGGAAAAATAAAACTTGATTTCAGAAAAATAAAACGAAGTTTCACGGCAGCGAAATCAAATCTCAGTTTTCTGAAATCAAGTTTCGCTGACGAGACATCAAGTTTAAAAAAATAAAAACGGAGGCTCAATATCAGTGAGTCTCCGTTTTGTTTTTATTAAATATATTTTTCTATATCGCTGAATAAGTTTTTGTGAAACACTTTTGAGAGAAGGACTATGCTTTTCTTTGAAACCATTGACGGATAAGAATTTATGTTTTTGTCTCTCTTTTCTTTGAATTTATCTTTCATCTTCTTGAACTCTTTGCGTGCGGATATTACGGCTCTGAAATTTTCTTTCTCGCCCTTGAAGAGAAAAACCAAAGCAGCCAAATTATCCAAGAATGCTCTTTTAATAAAAATCTTCTTTATCTTATTTTCGGGCAGGTTCTTGTAAAGAAGAATTAGGTTGTTTCTGAAATTGAGAAAAGTTTTCTTAGGATTGTTTGCATTCAGCGTGGCTGCACCGTAGTGATATACCTTGCTTTGTGGACAATACAAGACTTTGTATCCTTTGTTTTTAGCACGCCAACAGAAATCTATCTCTTCCATGTGAGCAAAAAAATCTTCGTCCAAGCCGCCCAATTCTCTGTAAACGTCTGCTCTTACGAACATTGCAGCGCCCGAAGCCCAAAAAATTTCCCTCTCTTTGTCGTATTGTCCATGGTCTTTCTCTATGTTGTCGAACACTCTTCCTGCACAAAAAGGATAACCCAAATAATCAATGTAGCCGCCTGCTGCACCTGCGTACTCAAACATTGTTTTATCCCTGTAAGATAAAAGTTTAGGTTGGCAAACGGCAATGTTTGTATCTTCTTCCATTCTTTTGATTACGGGATTAATCCAGTTGTCGCTCACCATTACGTCATCGTTGAGCAGAATAAAAAAGTCGGCATCCACTTGTTTCAAAGCCCTGTTGTAACCTCCTGTAAAACCGAAGTTTTTCTCCATTCGGATAATTTTAACAGAAGGAAAATTCTTTTGTGTGAAAGAAACGGAACCGTCTTCTGAACCATTGTCAGCCAAATATACCTCTGCACCTTCGGAAAACTTGACAACATATGGGAGATATTGCTCAATCAAGCCTTTCTCCCTTCCGTTCCAGTTGAGAATAACAACAGCCGTTTTACTCATGACCTACTCTGAATTGTTTGCCTGCTTTTCCTTCTACGCCGGGGTCAAGAAAGCCTCTCGAGAGAGTGTTTTCCCAAAACATATCCTGAACTTCCCCTTTGGCATCTGAGTGTAAAAGAAAGTACTCTATAAGATTGTCTTGCTTAGCATAAAAAATAAATTTCCTGTTGCTTTCACCGTAAGGAGTAGTATTGTAAACCCAAATCTGGTAAGGATAATAGTTTACACCCATTCCTTCTCCTGCCGAGCCGTTTGCAGTTAAGCGTTCGGAGTAAATAGTAGTCATTCCTCTGGAAAATCCTGATGATGCTCCGAATTTTTCATCTATGATGTTATCAGGCTGACCGTAGAGAAGATAAATGCGGCCCATATCCGTGTCATAGCCTTTCTTTATCTTGGTTGAATAATGCGTATTGACATAATCTATAGCCGTCATGTACTCTTTCCATGCTGTCTGAGGGCTGACAGGATTTAGTCTTCTGTAAAAATCATAGATGAAATACCTTTTTTGTTCTGTCGTAGCGTCATTCATATTTTTTCTTATGAAGTTTCTTTCGCTTGTGTTGGCAATAGGTAAGATGCAACGGATAGTTTCATCTAAAGAACTGTCAGCAATAAAATTGACAAAGGCATTTGAAGGTACGTCCATGTTGTGAATATCGGGTTTGATATTACTTTCTTTGAAGAATGCCAAACGCTTGTAATCATAAAGCATATTGCTGCCGTTTCTTATCTCGACAGTGAGATAATATGTTCCTTCTATTAATGAGGATACGTCTAATTGACCTACGTAGGTGCTTATTTTATCGGATTTAATTCTTTTAAGATTTTGAATGTTCTCAACTTTCTTTTCCATGGAAATGTTTTCTAAATTCGTTACCAAGGCATAAAGTGAATCCTTTCCGAAAGTTTTGTCTGCGTTATATATTTCCACATAATAAGTCAGAACGTTATCGTTTACCGAAAGGGAATTGAAAACATTTGGAATTATATCCCTGTTTCCGCGGGTGTAAATGTTCTGTGAAGATGTTTTGTTAATGCTTTCGGCAATCATAATATCGGAAAGAGAAATGTTTTCTTCGGAATAGTTTATCTTAAAGGCGTCACGGTACTCCAAAGGTTGGGCTGAGGAGTTCACGTCTTTGAGTTCAAAATATACTATATACTCTCCGTTAGGCAAAGAAGCCCTTTGCATATCCAAGAGCGAAGAGTTGGTAATACCGTTCTCTGTCTCTGCAACAGGAGAGTTGATTTGACGCTTATCAACATAGATGGCAGAGTCTGCTTTGTTATAAGAGGATATAACGGTTGTAAGTTGTGCCGATTTTTGCCAAAGACCCTTATCGTTCTTTGCTGCTTTCAGACTTGAGGCATCTACAGATGTGTTTATTTCTACATAATTGCCTAAGTCCGAATGATAAGTGCGGAAATCGTATATTACTTTTACGTCCTGCCCGAAAGCAATGACGGACAGTAATGTAAATAAAACGAAATTTATTTTTCTGAAAAGCATAAGTGTATTTTTGTTTTGTTTATTGTGTTTGCAAATTTAAGGCTTTTTTTGTGAAGACAACGTAGGTTTAATCCTCATTTAACAATTCATCAACTACTTTTTTGACGCCTGTACTTGCTTTTTCTTCTATGAAATTTATTCCTTTTAAGTCTGCATTAGGGCGTTTTGGGTCAATAAGGTATTTTTTGCAGCCGTTTTTTACAATAGTGCATAAGTCCTGCAGCAGGATATACAGCAAGAGAAGTACCTATTATAATAAGTATATCCGCTTTTTCGCATAGCTTTATTGCATTTTCTATCTCAGGAACTGCTTCTCCGAACCATACTATAAAAGGCCGTAACATCAAACCGCTCTTGTCTTTGTCGAAAGGCGTAATGTCGTGATACCCTATTTCGTAAACTTCATTTTTATCTAAGCGTGAACAAGCCTTTGTCAGTTCTCCGTGCAGGTGTACTATGTTTGACGAACCTGCTCTTTCGTGTAAGTCGTCCACGTTTTGGGTAACTATGCTTACATTGTATTTTTCTTCAAGCCTTTTTAACTGTTTGTGACCCTCATTCGGCTCAACGCAGGTTAATTGACGCCTTCTTGCATTGTAAAATTTTGTTACCAACTCTTCATCTTTTTCAAAAGAATCGTAGTTTGCAACATCCTCTATTCTGTAATTTTCCCACAACCCGTCGGAATCTCGGAACGTGGAAATACCGCTTTCTGCACTTATACCGGCACCTGTTAAGACAACGATGTTTTTTTTCATTGCTTGATTGATATTTGAATGTAAAGAAGTTAAATATTGAATCCTATAGTGAAAACCCATTTGAAGACTTCTATATCTTTAAGTCTTTTGTCTGAGTCAATATTGCTGTTATTCTTTTGTCTCTTATACGGCAGGTAGTCATAATCGTAGTCATCTAAGATGTAGTCAAGTTCTTCGTTTTCCGATATTTTGATGCCGCTTTTCCAAAATCTGAACCTGTAAGAAACGTCCATAAAGAAGTTTTTGTAGTAAAATCTCAATCCGAAAGGAGCAAAAGCAGAGTGTTGTTCAAGATGTTCATTGTCAAAAAGGTAATATCCGCCGAGGTATCCTGTGGAAAATGTTCTGAGTGAAGAGTAAAAATATCCGAAACCTAAATGAAGCATGGTGTAAATCTGCTTTTCCGTATCTGAAAATACATTGTAGCCTGCGTTTACGGCCAAAGGAAGATTTAATTCAAAGATATCTTTGCTTCCTCCGCAGTCTAACCCTAAGTCAAAGAAGAAACTGTAGTTATTAACCCCGAAAACACCGCCGCCGAGGTAAAAACCCAAACCGTACCACGAGGTTTTCTTTCTTTCCATCGTTTCTGTGTCAAATTTAGAGTTGAATTTGCTGCCGTAAAGTCCTATATCAGCATAGTGCTTTGCAGAAGAAAAAGCTTTGTTTGAAATTGCGTCATTATCGGAATTTTGACCGAAAGAAGACATACAAAACAACACGGAAACGTATAGTAATAATATTTTTTTCATTTTCCGAATGGGTATTTAGTTTCTTCATTCAGAACGGAAAAAATAAAGTCTTAGTATAAAAAAATCTTTTTTTGTGTAACAAAATAGAGAAAAATTAGTATAATAAAACAAAAAAATGTATATTTGCATTTAGAATATATCAACCAAAATAAAATATTTAAAATTGCTATGAATTACATATTATTCGACGATTCGACGAGAGAGGCTTTGAAGCCTTTGACTTACACCAGACCTGTTTGCGAAGTGCGCTTGGGAATTATGACTATAAGGGAGAAATGGGAGAAAGCGTTGGGCGTAAAGACTTCAACACTGACAGATGACTATCTTTCAGAAAAATATCCTATGGCCATGTCAGAGGCAATGTTGCTTATTAACAGTTCGGTTTGTCCACGTGCCGAGATGACTGAGGCTATAAAGAAAATGACTCCGGGACAGACTCTTATTTGCGGAGAAGTTGTCATAGCAATGTATAAAACCAAGGAAGGATTTCTTTCAGATGAGGAAGAGAGCAGCGAAAGGCTTGAGTACAAAGGAGAATTGGTTAAACTGAATTCTTTGGCTGATATTTTCTTGTTAAATGATAAGGAATTGAGGTATGATTACAATGTTTTGACCGCAGGAAGAACCGGCGCAAAACTAAGTTCCACCAACAGGATAATAGGAAATGATATATTTGTTGAGGAAGGTGCTGTTGTGGAATACGCAACCATCAACACAACAAAGGGACCTGTCTACATAGGAAAAGATTGTGAAGTTATGGAAAACAGTGTCATAAGAGGTCCTTTCGCAATGTGTGAGCATGCTGTTGTGAAATTGTCTGCCAAAATCTACGGTGGTACTACTTTAGGACCGTATTGTAAGGTCGGAGGTGAGTTAGAAAACGTTGTAATGTTCGGTTACTCAAACAAAGCCCACGATGGATTCTTCGGAAACAGCGTAATAGGGGAGTGGTGTAACATAGGAGCGGACTCAAATGCGTCAAACCTTAAGAACACTTACGAAGATGTCCGTCTGTGGAGCATAGATAAGCAGACTTTTCTTTCAACTGGAACAATCTTTTGCGGAACGATAATGGCGGATTATTCAAAATGCGGTATCAATACTATGTTTAATACAGGTACTGTCGTAGGTGTGAATTGCAATATCTTCGGTCACGGTTACCAAAGGAACTATATCCCTTCTTTCTCTTGGGGCGGAAACACAGGAACAAGGATTTATGATATTGAAAAAGCGATTGAAGTTGCCGAAATAGTGCAAAAGAGAAGAAATATAGAGATGAGCGAGACGGATAAAAACATTTTGCGTCATATCTACAAAGAAACAACTTACAATAAAAGAATAAGCTAAATTTATAACAAAATCTCAGATTTCTGATATGCCGTATCCTGTGAGGATATTCGGATACGGTGTGTCGGAAAGTACGTTTCATAAAACAAACTATCAGAACACAGCATGTCCGAAATAAGTAAAAGAATAGATAATCTTCTTAGGGTGATGAGTAATGAGGAGACAGAGATAATTCCTATCGTGACAGGAGACTTTACAAAGTTAGATGAACAAGACAAGGAAATGATAGAGGAAAGGGAAGTCCCTATTCTGCCTCTTAGGGGCAATGTATTCTTCCCCAGTGTAGTAATTCCTGTCACTGCAGGCAGAACAAAATCTATTCAATTGATAAAAGAAGCCTATAATAACAAGACTGTTATCGCCATTGTTTCACAAAAGAACGACAAGGAGGACCCTGAGGAAAATGATTTGTACTCTATGGGTACTTATGCTAAGGTTATAGAACTTCTGACAATGCCTGACGATAGCATAATGGTTATTTTGCAGGGTTTAGGACGCCTTTCATTTCACTCTTTGACGGCAACGGAGCCTTATTGGAAAGGAATATGCTCAGGTAATAAAGACGAATGCAGGACCCTTTCAAAAGATGCGGACATTATGAGCGCAACTTTGAAGGATATGTATTTGAATCTCTTGAAGCTTACCCCGAATTTGCCTCCTAATGCTTTGATGGGGCCTAAGAATATAAAAGACCCTTACTATTTACTTAACTTTGTGGCTTCCCAATTAAACATTCCTGTTAAAGAAAAGCAAAAATTGTTGGAGCTTAACGACTATTCGAAGCGCATGAAAAAGGTTATGGCGTGTTTGAGTAAGGAAATAAGCG
>JAFVAP010000020.1 GCA_017480455.1 Bacteroidales bacterium
CAGAATAACATGGACTTCCTGCTCAATCTTTCCTGTTGAGAAATATGAGATATACCGTTATGAGCAAAGCGATGCTTTTCCTGTCTTTGTAGGAGAGTCTTCCGTGAATATGTTTGAAGACCGCCACTCAGGAGAACCTTCTTCGGCTGACAAATTGTTTTACTTCGTTACGGCAATAGAAAGAAACAATGAACAAAATACAGAAGTGCGTACATCGAACTCTTCGCACAATTATATAAAACATCAAACACTGTTTTTTATTCCTAATGCCTTTGACCCGACAGAGGGAATGATAACAAAAATCCAAAATTTCAAACCCGAGGTTTCTTACATCAAAAAAGAGTCCTATGATTTCAAGATATACAACCGTTGGGGCGGTCTTGTCTTTTCAACAAATAATACGGAAGAAGGTTGGAACGGAACTTACAAAGGTGAACTTTGCGACAAGGGTATATACGTTTACAAAATCCAATTCAAAAATTCCGATGGCAAAATGGAAAAACACTCCGGCACTTTTATGCTTTATGACTAAGCACAAAAGCCCTTGAAACAGCAAATCTAAATAACGGAAAAATAAAACTTCGTTTCAGAAAATTAAAACGAAGTTTCGCTGCGCTGAAATCAAATCTCAGTTTTTTAAAACGAAGTTTCAGCAGCGTAGGATTATACTTCATTTTCCCAATTCTTTTAATCCTCAGAAACAAGAGTTTAAAAGAATGATTTTTCTTTCTTCATCAGTTGTTCAAATCAAATAAAAGGAAAAAAATTAGGCTGACAAACAGAGAGTCTGTCAGCCTAAAGAAAAGTCAATTTGCAATCAAAACTTCCGTTTTATTTCGTTGTAGGAAGTATTTGCCTTGCTGCAACCTTAGGAGCGTTTATTGTGTCGCAACCGTTTACGCAACCTCCGTTGCAAGCCATAACTTCAATAAAATTAGCAGGCGCTTCACCGCTTACAGCATATTGTTTCAACTGACGGATTGTTTGTTTTGTCAGTCCGTCTATAACTATGTCGTGAACCATACTTGGGTCTTTGGCAGTCTTTTTAACTGATGCCGTTACGCCGCTAACCATTGCAAAGCCTCTTCCGTGACCCAATATAGTATTGTCTAACTCCGTAGGTTCCAAAGAGTCTATGTCTATGTCAGCTGCTTTTATCATCGCCTCCAATTCCTCATAGGACAGAACAAAGTCTACGTCCGGATTTTTGTGACACTCACTCCGCTTGCCGACACAAGGGGATACGAAAACAAGAACAGCCTCAGGATTGTTCTCTCTTAACCACTTGGCAGTATAACCCATAGGCGTAAGAGCGTCTGAAACATACGGTTCTATCTCAGGAAGATGCTTCTTTATTAATTCTCTCCACGATGCACAACAAGAAGTAGTCATGAATGAGTCTCCCCGTTTCATTCTGTGTTCAAACTCTTTTGTCTCGTTCTCCGTTGTCATGTTGGCACCCTTTGCAACTTCCACGACATCAGAAAAACCAAGTGTCTTTATAGCAGTAAGAACCTTTTTATATTCATAAGGAAACTGTCCGCCCAAAGAAGGAGCTACCATAGCTATTACTTGCTTTCCCTTTCTTATCTTGCGGATTATATCAACCATAAAGCTCTTTTCGAATATTGCTCCGAAAGGACAGGCCACCATACATTTACCACAATAGATGCACTTTTGAGGGTCGATTATCTCTATGCCGTCTGCACGTTTGGCAATAGCACCTACAGGACAGGCTTCCTCACAAGGAACAGGCTGAAAGATGATTGCGTGGTAAGGACAGGCCTCCATACAAAGCCCGCAATTGACACACTTGGACGTATCTATGAAAGCCTGCTGGCCTTCGTTCTTTGTCATAGCACCTTTCTTGCAAGCATAGGTACAAGGGTGTGCAATACAACTGCGGCAAAGATTTGTAACTATATAAGAACTTTTTACGCAGGAAGAACACGCCTCATCAACCACGGTAAGCATAACTTCGGTACTTTCTTCTCTTTGTTTGAACAGATGGGCATAGTATGACAAAGGGTCGAGTTCATCTTTTTCGTCATCAACATTGAAACCCATAACCGCCATTGTTTTATACTTTACCACGGCTCTTGCTTTGTGAATACAGCAACGCGTATGCTGAGCATTCTTAGGATACATCTCCAAAGGCAATCTGTCTATCTTTTCTTCCAATTCATCATTCAATATAAGCTTTGCCAATCGGTAGAGTATGTTTCTCCGTATTTCTACAACATTATTTATCTTTGCCATAAATAAAAAAAGATATTAGTGTTTTAAGATTGAAAAATTTTTGCAAAATTACAAAAATATGTTGAATTAAATCGATAACTCAACATAATAACCTAAAAGAAGATATTTATAAAGTGCTGCTAAATGGTGTCCGAAACAACGGATTCGCTCAGCATTTCATCCAATTCATCAAAGGAAGTTAAGCCTGATTTGGATTTAATATTGCCCTTAGCCGGAATAAAAAGAAGAAAAGGAATGGATTGAACTCCGAAAAAATTGGCAATATCAGGAGAGGCATCTACATCTATTTTATATATATTGACAAGTCCTGCATATTTTTCAGCCAATCTTTCCAATATAGGTGCTTGTTTGCGGCATGGCCCGCACCATGTTGCTGAAAAATCCACCAAACAAGGCTTATCTGATTTCTTTTTCAAGGTCCGTGTCTGCGAATAATTGCTTATGTCCAACACTTTCAGAAGAAATCCCTCACTGTCTATCTCTTGAACAAGTGCTTCTTTTTCACTGCTTTGCAAAACATTTTCTGACTGCACTTGATTTTTGTCTTTGCAAGCCGAAACAAGAAAGCAGACTGATAATAACAAGACGGATATTATGTTTATTTTCATCTTCTGAATTAATTTTTTACATCATACGAAACGAAATTACAATGATTTTATTATAATTTTGCATTGTTTTTTACAACATAAGGAAAAGATGACCAGAATAGGTGTAATGAGTGATTCTCACGGCAGAGTAGCCCCGGAAATCTTTGAATTCTTCAAAGATGTTGATATTATACTCCACGCAGGCGACATAGGCTCTGAAGAAGTTTTGCAAAAATTAAGGGAATTTAAAAAAGTAACGGCCGTTTACGGCAATTGCGACAACAGATACATAGATGCAGAAGTCAAAGGTTTACTCTCGTTCCGAATAGAACAAACAAACATTCTGATGACTCACATAGGCGGCTATCCTAAACACTATGACAAGGATATAATTCCTTATTTTGCAAGTTGCAAACCCGATATTTTCATCTGCGGTCATTCTCATATTCTGAGGATTATGTATGACAAAGATTTCAAATTTCTTCTCGTCAATCCGGGAGCTTGTGGTCATCAAGGCTTTCATCAAGTCTGTACCTTGGTTCGCTTTGTCATTGACGGCAAAGAAATAAAGGATATGGAGGTAATGGATTTCAACAAATTCTGACTTTATGTGGCTGAAACGATACAAAAGCCTGTTGCTCCCTTTGGCTATAATATTAGGAATACTTCTTTACAAAAAATTGCACATCTTTATTAATGCAGTTCCCTTTCTTATTTTCTTCATTCTCTTTTTCGCCTATTCGTCGCTGCATTTCAGACGTCTGAGGTTTACAAAGATAAATGCACTGTTGCTTATCATTCATCTGATTTCCTCAGTATTGATTTATGCCGTCTGTTACTTTGCTTTCAACAGTGTTGTCAGCCAAGGAATACTTGTGGGTTTGATTTGCCCTGTTGCGAGTGCTTCTTCCGCTGTGGTAGGAGCTTTGGGCGGAGACAAAGAAAAAAGTATTGTCCACACGCTTTGCGACAATGTAATGGTTGCTTTCGCTGCTCCGATAATGCTTTCTTTCTCCGAATTGGACAAAAACATATCTTTCATTCAGTCAGTCTTGATTTTAATGGCCAAAGTCATTCCCATAACAGTACTGCCATTAGGATTGCTCATCATAATGCGGAGATTCTTTCCACGGACTGCTTACAAACTTTCACGCTTTGATTGGGTCTCCATTCTGTTATGGTCAATCGCCCTTATGATTAATTTTTCCAAGACAACCTTTGCAGTTTTCAATCTCGGCAAAGATTATTCCGCCGATATAATCATAATGATTGCAGCCTCGTTACTGCTATGTATTCTGTTCTTCGTTGCAGGTAAAAAATTGGGAAAACCTCTCAATCAATCCATTCTTTGCGGACAAGCTTTGGGACAAAAAAATACGGGATTGGGAATTTGGATGGCTTACACTTATTTTTCAAATCCGCTGACTACAATTTTCTGTGCAGCCTATTCCCTTTGGCAAAATATGTTCAACAGCCTGCAAATGTATCTTCATGACAAGAAAGAGAGCAAAACAACTTAGTTTCAGAGTAATAAATACAAATTTTCAAGCGTAGAAAGTTAAAAAACTCAACACAAAGCCTTTTCTCATGGCAGTCTTTATTAACTTAACTACAGGCATTTCTCATTTTTTTATTATCTTTGCAAAAAATCAACAACAGAAAATTTATTTTTAGTCTACAATTTTAATGAAAACGTATTATGAATGACTCTTTCAGAAAAGTTATTATTTTGTTAAAGAAATATTTTAACATACGTTCGGACAGGGAAAGCGAACAAGATACTATCAACGAAATAACACGCGGAGTCAATTTCCAAGGTTCCAACCTTTGGATTTTGATTTTCGCTATTTTTCTTGCCTCTTTGGGACTCAATGTCAATTCCACGGCGGTCATTATCGGCGCCATGCTCATTTCTCCTTTGATGGGACCTATCGTAGGCATGGGTTTGGCAGTAGGAATCAGAGATTTTGACTTGGCAAAGCGTTCCTTGAGAAACTATCTTACTGCAACGGTCATCAGTATCCTCACTGCAACGGTCTACTTCTTTATTTCACCGCTTTCACAGGAACAAAGCGAGTTGCTTGCCCGCACTTCGCCGACACTTTACGATGTTTTGATTGCACTCTTCGGCGGTGCTGCCGGAATAATGGCCCTTTGTACCAAAGGCAAAGGCAATGTTATACCCGGCGTTGCAATAGCAACGGCCCTTATGCCCCCTCTCTGTACGGCAGGTTTCGGTCTTGCGAGCGGAAATATTTCTTATTTTCTCGGGGCTTTTTATTTGTTTTTCATCAATACTGTTTTCATCGCCTTTGCTACTTTCTTAGGAGTAAAGATGTTGCACTTTTCCCAAAAGCAGTTTTTGGATAAATCCCGTGAAAAGAAAGTTACGAGGTACATTCTCTCAATTGTAATCATCACTATGATACCTGCGGCTTTTATGACTTTGAATATTGTAAACAAAAGTGTATTTGACAACAATGTAAACAATTTTATAAACAAGGAAATCAAGCAATCGGGTACTCAGATAATAAGTTACGATGCCAATAAGTCGGATTCCACCCTGCGGATAGTAGCCGTAGGAAAAGAAATCTCGGATACGGCAATATATGTTGCACAGGAAAGAATGCCTTTTTATAAATTGCAGAACTACAAATTGCAAATAATACAAGGAACTAACTCAAACGAATTGACACATCTAAGAGAAGAATTTATGATTCACAACAAGCAAAACATAAATTATTCACAAGTCATTCAGCATGACAGAGAGAGCATAAGCAAATTGCAGGAAGACCTTCTCCAATATACAAAATATGAAACTTTAGGGCAAGAAATAAAAGAGGAAATAAAGACTCTCTTCCCTAAGATAGAAACTCTGTCTTTGAGTACTTTAAATGAAATCAATATTTATTCGGACAGTGTAAGCAAAATACCTATTGCAGTAGTTTCTTGCTTTGAAAAACAAAGTCTGAACAAAGAAGAACAAGACAAACTTCTGAAATGGCTGAAAGCAAGAACAAAATCAGAACAAATGAATTTGATTTTAAAATAGTTTTGTCTTCAATACAGAGTTCCGAAACAAAGTATCAAACCGATAAAACACTGAAATAAGCCGACCGTTCTTAAAAACGGTCGGCTTATTATTTTGAAGACATGAAATCCGAAAGAAATTACTGTTAAATGAATTACTGTAATAAATTCCGCAAAGTAACACACAGGACAATAAACAAAAATATTCACATTTATATATTTACTTTGCATTCATTTTAAATAAATTTTATACTTTTGCATTAGAAAAACGTAACAAGGAAACATAATGAAAAAAATATTTTTTGCAATTCTGATGTTGTGTTCTCTCTTTTCGATGGGACAAAACACTGAATACTTGGACGATGAAAAGATGACAAAGTTTGCACACGATTTAAGCAAACTTCCTTTTTCGGAAAGAGACGTGATACTTAAAGCTGTCAATCTCTTCAAAGCAGAATTCAAAGACGACAAAGAGACTGGTGACTGGGCCTATCAATTGTTATATTTCTATCATGAATTGTCTTGTGAGGACAAAACCAACACTCTGCACAAGACTTGGTCTGATGAGCAAATCCGTGCTTTGAAAGTAAACGATATAGAGGTGATTGGCGGAATACGTTCGGGAATGAAAAGTTTTGAAAAAGAATATTCCAAGTACGGTTACCGCATAATGTCTTACGAAGACACTTCCTACGCAATGGAAGTCGTGCCTTCGTTTCTCTACAATCAACTAAAATCCTATCTTACCTCAGAATACGCTTATTACCGCGGCGGTTGGATAGATGAACACGATGTCCCGACGTATTGGCACGCTAAACTAGAGTTAAAACTCCAAGACGTGTTTAAACGAATTCAATGGAGAGACGAGTTATTGGATAAAAACCCTGATTTTATCCGCAATGACCTTGTGACAAGAGAAATAGAAAAACTGTCCTTTGTTGTTACCAAGGGTTTGGAATTTACTCCTATCTACGATGAAAAAGGATTTATCAAACAGGAATACAAAGATGCTTTGCAAAAATACTACCGCGCACACACTAAAACCAAATGGGGCTTGTATTATACTGAGTTCGTACACCGTTTGGCCTTAAATAAATACCGCAATTCCGATGAAATAGACCGCTGGGTCTTGAAAACGCTCTTTCCCGAAGACAGAAAGAACATAGACCCTTTGCTGAAATACAAAGATATTCTCATAGATAATTTAACCGAATAATAACAACAGAAAAATAAAATTTCAGTTTAACACTGCTAAACAAACTTTTACGATGATGAAAAGGCTTTATACTTTGAGCATACTCATTTTGCTGAGTCTTGTTTCTTTTGCTCAGAAAAATATAACTTTGGAAGATATTTGGCAAAAATACACTTTCCGTCCCGAATCAATAAGTGAAATCCGTTCTCTTTCGGACGGTGAGCATTATTGCATTCTTACACGCAACGGCATAGAGAAATACGAGTACAAAACAGGAAAAAAAATCGGTTATCTCGTTGATTTTTCCGCTCTTAATTTGAAAGAAGGCACTGTCATTGCGGATTACTCTGTCAGCAACGACAATCAGAAAGTCCTTTTGGCGGCTAACCCCGAGTATATCTACCGTCACTCTTTCGTTGCCGAATATTACCTTTACGATATGAAAGATAAGAGCATCATAAGGCTGACTGACAAAAAAATACGCTTGGCTGAATTTTCCCCTACCAACGATAAGATTGCTTATGTTTTCGATAACAACTTGTATTGTTTGCTTCTTAACACCATGGAAAGCATACAAATCACTAAAGACGGAAAATACAATCACATAATCAACGGTACAACTGACTGGGTCTACGAAGAGGAGTTTGCTATAACGAAAGGATTTTTTTGGAACAAGACAGGCGACAAGATCGCTTACTATCGCTTTGACGAAAGCGACGTAAAAGAGTATGATATGACGATGTTTCCGCAGGATTCCCTTTATCCCGTACACTATAAATACAAATACCCGAAAGCAGGCGAAGACAACTCAAAGGTGGATATTTATGTCTGCGATTTGAATACTGTAAAGTGTGAGCGGATAAATATAACTGACGATTACGATGTTTATTACCCACGTATGCAATGGGCAGAAACTGACGGCGAACTTTGTATCACATTCCTAAACAGGCATCAAAACTATTATAAACTTTATTTGGTCAATGTAAACACAAAAGAAAAGAGGGTGATATTTGAAGATGTTGATGAATGTTATATAGAGCAACCCGACTTTGTTACTTTCCTTAAGGACAAAAAAAATGTTATAGTCCGCTCTGAAAGAAACGGATATATGAATCTTTATATGGTTGATATTCAAAGCGGCAAAGTCTCCGCCATAACATCGGGAAACTATGATATTGACAACATTTGCTACATTGACGAAAAGAACAAACAAGTGTATTTCACTGCTGCAATGACAAAATCTTACAACAGGGAACTGTTGAGAGTAGGTTTCAACGGCAAAAAACTTGAACTCATATCCGACAAAAACAGACAAGGTATTTACACTGCAGAGTTTTCTGAAAACGGAAAGTATTACATATCTTCTTTTTCCGATGCTTCCACACCTACAATCTACACTATCAACGACAACAAAGGAAAAGTCCTTGTAACGCTTAAAGACAATGCCGGACTAAAAAACACACTAAGCCAATTTAACATCAACGACAAAGAGTTCTCTTGTTTCACTAACGACAACGGGGATACGTTATATTACTGGATAATAAAACCTACCAATATGCAAAAGGGCAAAAAATACCCTGTTCTTTTCTATGTATACGGCGGACCGGGCTCTCAAGAAGTTCTTAATTCACAAGCAAGATTTTTTGACTACATGTGGTTCCGTATGCTAAGCGAAAGAGGTTACGTTATTGCATGTGTAGACGGACGTGGCACAGGTTTCAGAGGTGCAAAGTTCAAAAAATGCACCTATCTCAACCTTGGCAAGATAGAAGTGGAAGACCAAATAGCAGCAGCAAAATATTTCGGCTCATTGGATTTTGTTGATAAGGACAGAATAGGTATTTTCGGCTGGAGTTACGGAGGATATATGTCTTCGCTTTGCATAACCAAGGGAGCAGATTATTTCAAGACGGCAATAGCAGTTGCACCCGTAACCAACTGGAGAAGTTATGACAATGTGTATACTGAACGTTTTATGCGTACTCCTCAAGAGAATGCGGCAGGATATGACAACAACTGCCCTATTCATTATGCAGGACTGCTGAAAGGTCACTACCTGTTGATACACGGCACAGCCGATGACAACGTTCACTATCAAAACACCATGAATTGGACAACGGAATTGATAAAGAAAAACAAACAATTTCTTCAGTTCTCATATCCGGACAAAAACCACAGCATCTACGGAGGCAATACCCGTTATCACCTTTATACTATGATGACTGACTTTTTAGAAAAGAACTTATAATGCAATGCTCCAAGAATTTCAACACTATATAAAGGAGAAAGAACTCTTTGAACGAAAGGATAAAATACTCCTTGCCATAAGCGGAGGCGTGGACTCCATGGTTATGCTTGACCTTTTCAAGAGAAGTCACTACAAATTCTCTATAGCACACTGCAATTTTCATCTTCGGGGTGAGGAAAGTGTGAGAGACGAAAATTTTGTAAGGGATTTTGCCGAAAAAAACGGAATAGAATTGTTTGTTCAAAACTTTGACACTTTTGCCTATATGGAAAAGGAGAAGAAAAGTCTTGAGATGTCAGCCCGTGATTTGCGTTACGACTGGTTTAACAAACTATTGGAAGAACATCAGTTTTCTTTCCTTGCCACGGCTCACCATTCCGATGACTCGGCAGAAACATTTATCATCAATCTTCTTAGAGGCACGGGCATAGCAGGTCTTCACGGCATTTTGCCTAAAAGCGGTACGCTGATACGTCCTTTGCTTTTTGCCTCAAGGAGAAATATCAGAGAATACGCTCTTAAACACAACATCTCCTTTGTAGAAGACTCCACCAACAAAGACAATAAGTTCACCCGCAATAAAATACGCAATGAGGTAGTTCCCATACTCAGAGACATATCTCCTAACTTCGACACCATAATAAGAAAGACCATAGAACGTTTACGGGAAACTGAACTCGTCTTCCGCTCTGTGGTAGAAGAGAAGAAAAAAGATATTCTCCGCAATGAAAAAGACTACATAAAGATAAGCATAGACGAGGCAAAGAATCTTAAACCCCTGCATATATTTATGTATGAAATTCTCTCGGAATTCGGATTTAACGAAACGAATATCAATTCCGTTTGCGAGGCTTTGGACGACAATGCAAGCTCAGGCAAAGTCTTTTTCTCGGAACAGTACCGCCTGCTCAGAGACCGCAAATATCTTTTCATAACCAAAAGAGAGAAAGAATCCAATCAAAACGTCTATCTCATAGATGATTATCAGACCAATATGAAAAATCCTGTCTCCTTGCAGATAGAAACATTGAGGGATTTGAATTTCATACGCATTCCTAAGGAAAAAAACGTTGCCATGTTGGATTACGACTTGCTGAAGTTTCCTCTTCAACTAAGACATTGGAAAAAAGGAGATGCTTTCGTACCTTTCGGCATGCACGGCAAACAAAAACTGTCTGACTTCTTTACAAATCAAAAATTCTCTATCTTAGACAAGGAAAACCAATGGTTACTCTGCTCGGGAGAGGATATAATTTGGGTTTTGGGTCTGAGAATTGACGACAGGTTTAAGATAACCGACAAAACAAAGACCATATATAAGATTGAAATAGACTAAGATAAAATGAAAAAAAAACTGAGTTTTATTTTCATTCTTATGCTTTGCCTTCTCTCAGAGGCTCAGACTGATTTTATATCTTCCGTTGCGGAGTACATCAGTGCGGATTCAATAAAATACAACACTGAACAATTAGAGAGTTTCCCCTCCCGCTACACTTTCTCGGTCTATAGCAGAGATGTTGCCATGTACCTTGAGCAGCGGATGTTGAACTATGGTTTTGAGGTGGAGACAGACTCTTTCTATGTAGAGAATTTTGTTTTTCCCTCTGTCGAAGACCTTAACAGCCAATGGATTTACAATATCCTTGCACTGAAAAAAGGAAAGAGAAAAGATAATAAGAAAGCCGTTATCTTAGGAGCCCATTTCGATTGCACCTCTCACCGCCTCGGCTATACGGATTACAAAATCCATGCTCCTGGTGCAGATGACAATGCCTCGGGTGTTGCAGCCCTGTTGGAGATAGCCAGAATTTGGGACAAACTGTCCATATCCTCCGAATACGATATAAGGATTGAATTTTACGGAGGTGAAGAACAGGGACTTACAGGCAGTGACAACAGGCTCAAACTCTTATCTAAGACATGGTATATCGATGTCTTAGGAATGATTAACTTAGATATGATAGGCTACAATGAAAGTAATATTTTGAACATCAATATTTACGACAACTCCGATGATTTAAGCCAAAAAGCAATATCTTATACTGAAAGCCTCACTGATTTATCCACTGAGTTGAGTACTGAATACATTCAAAATTCTGATTCTTGGACGTTTTACTCTTGGGGATTTAAGACCGTTTTTCTCACGGAACACGATTTCTCTCCCTACTATCACACACCCCAAGACAGCAGTGTTTACCTTGACTTTGAGTATATGAGAAAAGTTACCTGCGTTGCTGCCGCCTTAGCCTTGGACTACGCCGAAGCTTTCGACAATACGGTAGGCTTAGACACTGATAACCAAGAGTATAAATTCATAATATCAGAGCAGAACAAGGAACATATTCTCTTCTGCTTTTCCCCGAAGAACATAAATGCAACAGAGGCAAGCATCATTGACGGAATGGGGAGAACAATGCTTAGCACAAAATTAAATAACACTCCGAACAGCACAGGGTCCTACCAAATAGACATCGGAAAACTGAGTTCGGGGTTCTATATTCTCTGCATAAAAACTGACAAAGGCTTAATCCGAAACAAGTTTCTGAAACACTGAAACAGTTAATTTATAAAATCAAAAAATAAAATTTAATTTCAAAAAAAATAAAACGAAGTTTCACGTCAGCGAAATCAAATCTCAGTTTTCTGAATCTTCGTTTTAGAAAATTAAAATCAAGTTTTATTTTTTCTAAGGCTAAAGTTCAGAAAACTAATTTTTTTTGCTCCGATGTTTGGCTATTTAGAAATAATATCCGAACTTTGCAAACCCAAGCAGAAAATTAATGACAACACAATCCTGTAAAATATTACGCATCGATAATTCTTAATTCCGTCCGTACACAAATGCGGGTATCTGCTTTTAGTAAAAAAATCAATTAATTACAAATAACAAACAATGAATAATAAACTAAAAAGAGTAAAAAAGATGAAAAACTTAAAATCATTTTTTATATTTATTATCCTGTTATCCATAGGATTTTGCACAAAGATTTACGCCTTTGAAGCGGACGGTATTAATTATGCAATAAATGCTGATAATGAAACGGTGAATGTAATCCAAGCAGGAAGAGATGCAGGCTTTGTTTATGTAGGCGATATTGTTATTCCCTCATTCGTAACTTATGGAACACATACATACAAAGTATCTGCCATAGCTGATGAGGCTTTCCGTAATTCTACGGAATTAACAAGCGTAATTATCGGTGACAGCGTTAAATCTATCGGTCGGAATGCTTTCGATGGCTGCACGGGTTTAACAAGTATAATTATTCCTGAAAATGTCACTTCCATAGGTGACACTGCTTTCTCTTATTGTTCAAGTCTAACAAGTATGACTATTGGCAACAGTGTTACTGAGATTGGTAACTATGCCTTCTATTACTGTTCAAGTCTAACAAGTGTATCTATTGGTAACAACGTAACTTCCATCGGTGAATATGCTTTCAGGTATTGTAAAGATTTAACAAGTATAATCATTCCTAACAGTGTTAGTTTTATTGGCAAATTTGCTTTTTGGGGTTGTACAAGTTTAACAAGTATAACTATTCCTAACAGCGTTACGTCTATTGCTTTGGGCACTTTCTATCAATGTACAAGTTTAACAAGTGTAATTATTGACAACGGCGTTACTACTATTGATTACGGTGCTTTCTTTGATTGTAGAAATTTGACAAGTGTGACTATTCCTAACAGCGTTACGTCCATCGGTGCAAGTGCTTTCTTTAATTGTACAAGTTTGACAAATGTAACCATTGGCAATAGCGTTACTTCTATTGGTAACTATGCTTTCAATTATTGCCCTTTGGATACTGTAATCTGCAAAGGAGATGTACCTCCAACGTTAGAAGAAAGTGTTTTTGATTATATAGAAAATACTGTCCTTATAGTACCTTGCGGAAAGAAAAGTATTTATAAATCCGCCGAGGGTTGGCGTGAATTCAATAATATAACAGAAGATTGCGCCAATGTAGGAATTGAAGACATTGTTAATGAAAACAGCGTCGAAGTTTACCCTAATCCGGCGAAAGAAAAAATAACAATAAAAGCAGAAAACGAAGTAAGCATATTTAACAACAAAGGACAAATAGTCAAAGTTGTTAAAGACATTAAAGGAACTAAAGAAATTGACATCTCAGATTTAGAGAGCGGAATTTATTACATCAAAACAGGAGATGTAACTAAGAAATTAATCGTTGAATAAACAAAAAAGAAACACTATTAATCCGCAGTTGCTGAGTTCAGCAACTGCGGATTGTTTTATTTATTGCTAAGTTTCTTTAAGTTTTCTCTTGTGTAAACTTTGTTGTGTTTAGATGTTTAGAATTGCCAATTTTTGCAAGGTTAGATTGCCAATAAATTTCACTCACTGCTTTTAGATAATATCAACAAAACATATCTAAGTTTCTATCTTATGGAACGTATAGTTCTCTTTATGCTTTACACAATCAAAAAAATTATTTTTTA
>JAFVAP010000021.1 GCA_017480455.1 Bacteroidales bacterium
AATGTGCAAGTTAAAATATCAGTTCCGATTGCACGTCATGATAAATTTGTTTTTAAAGTCGGACTTGGCTTAACTGATGATGACTATTTCCTTAAAAACTATATACTCAGCACAGATACTGCCGACAATACGAAGTTCAGACATTTCGTTGCGGGATTTAAACGTGAGTACAACACTCTTGATAATCTTTTTCTGCCTACGGAGGGTATTTTCTCCAAAGTTAATATCCAATATGTGAAAGGAAAAGAGAATTTCACGGCAGGAAACAAACGTGAAGGCTATGAAGATTATGAAAGAAACCATTCTTGGCTACAGATAAATATGACTAACAGATTTTACTATTCTGTAAACAAACGCCTCTCCCTTGGCTTGACTACTAAGATTTTTTACTCATATCAAGACTTGTTTTACAATAAAAAATCTTCTCTTTTGAATGCAGGAATGTTTTATCCTACCATTGAGACTATGACAAGTTTCTTTTCGGAGTACCGTTCCACTCAATACGTTGCTGCAGGAATGGAAAACATTTTCAAATTAGGCCGTTTCTTCTTGGGCAATCTTCAATTTAGATTGGGAGGCTTTGTCTTTGCTCCCGTAAGACAGATTTTGGAAAACAATCAGATGCAGCCATACTACGGGGAATTCTTTTCCAAGGCTTATGTTATCGGCTCAGGTGCCTTTATTTTCTCAACAAGGCTCGGCAATCTTTCACTTGCTCTTTCCTATCATCAGAGAGATGATGAAAATGTTAATCCTTGGAATATTTCTTTTAGTTTCGGTACTATAATTTTTAACGATAAAAATATTGACAGATGATAAGACTGACCAACATATCAAAATCGTATGACGGTTTGCAGGTTTTGAAAGACATTTCTTTGGAGATAAACGACGGAGAGATTGTCAGCATAAGCGGAAACTCGGGTGCGGGGAAGACAACCTTGCTTAACATAATGGGAACTTTGGACAGAGCGGACAGCGGTGAGATAATAATAGACGGAAAAGATGTAAGCAAATTTCCCGACAAAGAACTCTCGCTTTTCAGAAATCAAAAGATAGGATTTGTTTTTCAGTTTCACAATCTTTTACCCGAATTTACCGCTATGGAGAATGCAATTCTGCCCTCTTTGATTTATTCTTTTGACAACAAGGCAGCAAAGCAGAGGGCCGAAGAGTTGTTCTCCGTACTCGGAATAAGTTCCAAGTCCGCTAACTATCCGTCTGAACTCTCGGGAGGTGAGCAACAGAGAGTTGCAATAGTGAGAGCCTTGATAAATTCGCCTTCATTGGTTCTGGCAGATGAGCCTACGGGAAATTTAGACTCACAAAATGCGGAGAGTCTTTTCAATCTGTTCTTTCTTTTGAGGAAGAATTTTAACCATACTTTTGTTATAGTTACACACGACAAAGCATTCGCCGGACGTTGCGACAGAGAATTGATAATAAGTGACGGAAAGATAATTCAGTAATTTTATTAAAGTAGAACAATAATGGCAAAGGAAAATATCATATACGGAGTAAGACCTATAATTGAGGCTTTGAGAGAGAGCAAACAAATAGAAAAACTTTTGGTTCAAAAAAATATCTCTTCCGAGTCTTTGAGAAATATCAAGGAAGAACTGAGACGGAGCAACCAAGAGGTGAAAATACAATATGTTCCTACTGAAAAACTCAATGCTCTCACACATCGGGAGAACCATCAAGGCTTTGTTGCCTTTGTTTCTTTGGCTCAGTACAGCGATTTTGAACAAACGGTTGAGAATATAATGAACGGAGAGGCTAAACCTTTCTTTGTTTTGCTCGATCATGTGACTGATGTCAGAAATCTCGGCGCTATAGCGCGTACTTGTGAGTGTGCAGGGGTCTCTTGTTTGATATTGCCTCAAGACGGTTCGGCAGCAATAAACGAAGATGCAATAAAAACTTCGGCAGGTGCATTGTTGAGAATACCCGTTTGCAGGGTTAAGAATGTGAAAACTACACTCAACTATCTGAAACAATATGGCATAAAGGTATTTGCCGCTTCTGAGAAAGCCGTTGATGTTTACACCGAAGAAAATCTTTCAGAGGCTTGCGTCTTAGTTATGGGCGCCGAAGACAAAGGAGTTTCCAAAGAAGCCTTAAAAATGGCTGACAATCTGATAAAAATACCTATACTCGGCAAGATAGAATCCCTTAACGTGAGTGTTGCAGCGGGAATAATTATTTATGAAATCTTAAGACAAAGACAAAACTAAAAAAACTTTTAAAGATTATGATGACATGCGAAGATGCGAACCTTGAAAGATTGGTTTTGCATAAAGTCGGAAACAAAGCAAACGGTGAATTGCTTACTCTGTCTTCCGCTCCCTATATACTTAATCCCGATATTTCATCTTTGTTGTTGAAATACTTTACTTCACCGTTTAAAGGCAGTCAATACTATGTTTTCAGCAGTGATTCTTCCGTGGGATTTAACGGAATGTACAATACCGTCTGCAATATCTTTGACGACGTAAAGACAAACCTATATACGGAGAGTTGTAACATTGCCCGGCATCTCTATGACGTGTCTACGCATCCCAATATCAAAAGCGGAGAAATGTATATAACATATATGTCCCAGTGTTATTTGGACGGAGAGATAGTAGACGCCGTAGGCATATTTAAAAGTGAGACAAAGGAGACTTATCTTAAAGTTTTTCCGCAGGGAGACAATTTTGACATAGAGCAAGACAACGGAATAAACATAAATAAGTTGGACAAGGGCTGCATAGTTTTCAATAAAGACAGGGAGAACGGCTTTGTAGTAGCCGTTGTTGATAATACTTCCAAGGGTAATGAGGCGGTTTATTGGATAGATGACTTTCTTTCGTTGAGGCAGCGTCAAGATTCGTTCTTCAAAACAGAAAATATGCTTAGCCTATGCAAGAACTTCGTGGTTGATTATCTTCCTAAGAAGTACAACGATGAAATAAGTAAGGCTGATCAGGCTGAAATACTCAACAGAACATCTGCTTATTTCAAAGAAAATAAAAACTTTAACACGGAAAACTTTTCTGAAAAGGTGATGGAAGATGCAGAATTGAAAGATGTTTTCCGTGAATACAAGGGAGAATACGAAAAAGAGTACGAAATGAATTTTGATGATGATTTTATCCTTAATGAAGAAGCATTGAAAAAAGCATCACGTTATCTGCGCAGTGTGATAAAATTGGATAAAAATTTCACTGTTTACATACACGGAAAGCGTGACAGAGTGGAAACAGGTATTGATGAAGAGCGGGGATTGAGGTACTATAAATTATATTTTGAAAAAGAAAGTTAATACATATTTATATATAATGTACGTTAAACGGAAATATATTGTTTTTTTTCTTCTCCTTGTTTTTTTATCGTCTTGTGCGAGGATAGTAGTTCCTAACGGAGGTCCGAGAGATATTACTGCGCCTAAGGTAAAAAGAAGTTTTCCTGCTGAGAATTCAGTAAACTTTTCTGCGAAAGAAATAAGGATAGACTTCGATGAATATATAACACTTGAGAATATAAGTCAAAATCTGATAGTTTCTCCTCCTACGGGAAAGAAACCTACTGTAACCTCCTATTTAAAATCATTATACATCAAGGATTTGGACTCTCTGAAAGATAATGCTACGTATATATTTGATTTCGGTAATGCAATAAGGGACTTTAATGAAGGAAATCCTGCGGAGCATTTTGTTTTCTCTTTCTCTACAGGCAGTGTTATTGATACAATGTTTTATTATGGCTCAGTGTTAAATGCTTATACGCTTAAGCCTGAAAGAGATAAGTATGTGGCTCTTTATTCTTCGCATGACAAAGCTGAACAAACAACCCATTTGCCTGATTATATAACACGGACAGACTCTTTGGGTAAATTCAATTTTTATAATATAAAGGAGGGAGAATATTCTCTTTTGGCCTATGATGATAATAATAATTCAATGATTTATGACATGGTGACGGAAGGAATAGCTTTTTCAACCTTACCTGTAATTGCCAAAAGTAAAGAAGATTCTCTTTTTGCAGGAGATACGTTGTTTTTCTCAAATTCACGGGATACGCTTATGAAACTTTCTTCTGCCGGATTTGTTGCTGACAGGGAGGCAGCCGTATATCTTTCTATGCCTGTGACTGATAGTTTTAGGGTGGATTTTCTTTATCCTGTCTTGTCAGAAGAGGATTATATCATAGAGAAACGCTTGAGTGACACAAGTTCAGAAATACTTATTTACTTTATTTCTTCACAACCTTATGACACTGTCGGCTTTTCTCTTTCCGATGCAGAAGGTTTCAGTGAAAAATCAGAGATTATATTCAGCCGACCTAAGAAAAAAAAGAATGAACAACAAAATTTCTCATTCTCCTTGCCTGCTTCCAAAATACCTTATTATGATACGCTTACCCTCAATCTTCCTTTTGCTTTGAACAATGAAAAATCACTGCCCTTAAAGGCATGTATCATTTCTGAAGGTGATACTTCTTCGGCTATGTTTTTTGCAGACCGTCTCAACTCAAAGCGGCTTGTCAGTGATTATTCTTTGAAAGAAAATACGGAATATCTTATTACTATAGATTCTTCTGCGGCTGAGAACTATAAAGGAGAGAAAAATTCTGCCTTTTCGGGCAAATTTACAACGGATTCCAAAGATGATTACAGTACTTTTACAATTCGCTTGACAGATTCTCTCAACAGAGATAAACAAGTTATAGTTTCGCTCTTTGATGAAAAAAACAATAGGGTAGGGGATAATGTAGAGGTGAAAGCAAACGGTGAAAAAATTTTGTTTGTTCATCTTAAAGAGGGTTCATACAAACTTAGGTGCATAACAGATGATAACAACAACGGAATATGGGACAGAAATGATTTTATTTTACACCGTCAAGCCGAAAAAATTCAATATTTCCCTAAACCCATATCTATCCGCAAAGCTTGGGATTTAGAAGAAGAATGGCAAATTTCTCTTTAAAATTTTGGTTGTTATGATAAAAAGAATTAATTTTGCAAACTCAAAATAACAATAAAAAATATAAAAAAACCATAACGAAAAATGGCAGTAAAGATTAGATTACAGAGACATGGTAAAAAAGGACAGCCTTTTTATCATATAGTAATTGCGGATGCTCGTGCAGCACGTGACGGAAAATTTATTGAGAAAATAGGAACTTACAATCCATTGACAAACCCTGCAACTGTTGTTGTTAATCCTGACAGAGCTTGCAAATGGTTAAAGGATGGTGCGCAACCTACAGATACAGTCCGCTCTTTGTTCAGATTTAAAGGTATTTTGTATAAATATCATTTGCAAAGAGGTGTTGAAAAAGGCGCTTTCACTCAAGAAGTCGCTGACAAACGTTACAATGATTTTGTAGAGGACAGAGAAAAGAAAATAGCAGAGAAAGTCGCTCAACTTAAGAATGACAAGAATGCTAAGAGAAGAGAGGCTTTGAAGCAGGAAGAAGAAGTTAATGCAAAGAAAGCACAGGCTGTTGCTGAGAAAAGAGCTCAAGCTTTAGCAAAACAAGCTGAAGAGGCTCAGAATACAGAAGAACCTGAGACTGCAGCAGCAGAAGAAACTCCTGCTAATGAGTAGTATTTCTTAATATTAGGAACACGTGGCTCTTATTCAAGATAATAAGAGCCTTTTTTGTTTATACCTTAATTATATAAGAGTGCAATGAAAAAAGAAGACTGCTTTTATTTGGGAAGAGTGGCAAAACCTTTTTCTTACAAAGGTGAGTTGGTATTGTTTTTTGATGTCGATGAACCTTTGGATTATATTGATTTGGAATATGTTTACATCGAGATAAATAAAAGATTGGTTAAGTATGATATAGAATTACTTCGGCCTCATTCAAATAAAATGGTCGCAAACTTCAAGGACCTCAGCCCGGAGGAAGCAACGGTTTTGGTAAATAAAGATTTGTATCTTCCTTTGGAATTTTTGCCGAAGTTAGAGGGAAATAAATTTTATTTTCACGAAGTTATAGGTTTTTCAGTCGAAGACAAAGAGAAAGGAAACATAGGAACAATAAAAGAAATCTATGATAACATGACCCAACCTATAATGGTGACTGAATACAAGGGGAAAGAAGTACTTATACCTCTTATAGATGAGATAATAAAAGAGTTAGACAGAGAAAACAAAGTAATGAAAATACAAGCGCCTCAAGGTTTGATAGATATTTATTTGCAGTAATGGAAAATCTTTTGTAACTTTTTCTACATTTAAATTGTTATAGGAATAAGAGGATTTTAAAATACTAATTCTATAATTTGCATAGGTGAAAAAAAAGTTGTTATTTTGCTGTCTTATTTTAAGAAAATAAAAAAATTTAATTTAAATAAAGATAAACTATGAAGTACAAAAATCTGTTTACACTCGGCCTTTGCTTAGTCTTAGGTTTGGGTGTGTTTGCTCAAGGAAGTAAAAAGAAAGACAAAGTCGATTTGAGCAAAGAGATAAAGTTGGAAAGCACTGTTCGTTACGGTGTTTTGGACAATGGAATGAAGTATTACATCAAGGCAAACAAAATGCCTGAAAACCGAGCTGAATTTAGAATAGCTGTAAATGCAGGTTCAGTTTTAGAAGAAAGCGATCAACTTGGTTTGGCTCACTTTACCGAACACATGGGATTTAACGGTACTAAACAGTTTCCGGGTAATGAACTTACAAGTGAATTACAAAAGAACGGTATAACTTTCGGTAGAGATGACAATGCTTACACAGGTTTTGACCAAACAGTATATGAACTTACCCTTCCTACGGATAATCCTGATTTATTTAATCTTGGACTGAAAGTTTTGGACGGTTGGGCAAGCGGAATGCTTATGACAGACAGCCAAATTGATGATGAAAGAGGTGTTATTATAGAAGAATGGCGTTTGGGACAAGGTGCTGACGAAAGAATGCGCCGACAGACTTGGCCTATTATCTTCAAAGGAAGCCGTTATGCTGAGCGTCTTCCTATCGGAACGGTAGAAAACTTGCAGACATTTAAGTATTCGTCAATACGAAACTTTTATAAAAAATGGTATCGTCCGGATAACCAAGCCGTAATCATCGTCGGAGATTTTGATGCTGATGAAATGGAACAAAAGGTTAAGGATTACTTCTCAATGAATACTAAACCCGAGACTCCGTTGGAAAGACCTAATTACGGTGTTCCTGACAACAAAGAGCCGTTGATTGCTATCGCTACGGACAAAGAGGCAACTTCTAACTCTATAGAAGTGATGTACAAACACCCTGCTTTATCTATGAAGACTGTAGGTGATTTCCGTAATCAGGAACTTATGATTAACCTTTACGAACACATGCTTTCAAACCGTTTTAGTGAAATGTCACAGAAGAAAGGTTGTCCTTTCATGGGAGCTCTTTCAGGTTATGCTCCGTCATATCTTGCCCGCACTATGGGAGGTTATATAATGAGAGCAACGGCAAAAGACGGTAAAATACTTGATGCTTTAAAGGCTCTTGTGGAAGAAAATCAGAGAGTGATACAACATGGATTTCTTCAGACAGAACTTGACCGTGCAAAAGAATCTATATTGGAACAATATGAGAGAGCAAGCAAAGAGGCTAATAAGAAATACAATTCATCTTGGGCAAGAGAGCTTGTATCTAATTTCTTGGACGGAACACCTGTTCCGGGTGCAAGATGGGAATACAGAACTGCAAAGGCCCTTATAGACGGCATTACTTTAGAGGAAATAAATTCTTTGGCATCACAATGGATTACTGATGAAAATATCATTTGCGAGATAACAATGCCTGAACGTAAAGGATTAAAAGTCCCTACACAAGCAGAAGTGAAGAAAATCTTGGAAAATGGAAAAAATCTTAAGACAAAACCTTACGTAGATACATACAAGGAAGTTCCTTTCTTTGATATGACAGTTAAAGCCGGCAAGATAAACAAAGAAACTAAGAACGAAGAGTTTGGTTTCACTGAGTGGACAATGTCCAACGGCGCTAAGGTTATATTGAAACCTTCTACCCTTAAAGACAATGAAATTATTATGCAGTCTTGGTCTAATGGCGGTTCTTCGCTTTATTCTGATGCAGATTTGTTAAACGTTCAAATGGCAGCAGGAATTATTGACGGCAGCGGTATAGGAAAGATGGACCACAACCAACTTCAAAAATTCCAAATGAAACATACTTTCGGAACAGAGCCTTATATTTCTGATTTGACAGAAGGAATAGACGGTAATTGTTCTCCTAAAGATTTTGAATTGTTACTTCAATATGTTTACATGTATTTTACTGCGCCATGCAAGGATAAAGAAGTTTTGGACGTAAGAGTTGAAAATTTACGTTCTCAATTAAAGACCTTGCAAAATATGCCTGAACTTGCATTCCAAATTCAGATGCAAAAGAGCATGTATCCTAAGGATAAGAGAAATGTAACCATACCTACTGAAAAGCAAATCAGTTCTTTGAACATTGATAAGATGTATAAGATTTTCAGAGAAAGATTTTCTAATGCTTCAGACTTTACTTTTGAGTTCGTAGGTAACTTTGATATCAATGAGATTAAGCCAATGATAGAGAAATATATCGGAGGTCTTCCTTCAACAGGAAAAACCGAGCAGTGGAAAGACCTTTCTCCTGAGTTTGCTAAAGGAAAAGTTGATGACAAAGTTTACAAGGGAACGGAAGATAAGGCAACTATGGTAATAGTTATGAACAAAGAGTTCACCGATGGAGTTAAGGAAAAACGTGTTATTGATGTTATGGGCGAAATACTTCAAATCAGAGTAACCGAGAAAATCCGTGAGGAATTGGGTGCAACTTATTCTCCGTACATTGGTGTTAATTATTCTTTGTTACCTAAACCTGAGTTTTCAATGACAGCATACTACTCTTTTGCTCCGGATAATGCAGAAAAGGTTGAAAATGCTACATTCGAAATTCTTGATGAAATGAGTAGCAGCGGCGCAACAGAGGCTAATCTTGCAAAGGCTAAAGAGCAGTTGATAAAGAGAAGAGAATCTTCTTACACTTCTTCGAACTCATTCTGGTCAAGTGTTATCAAGTCTTCTTATATTTACGGAACTAAGATTCAAAATATGGAAACTTACAAAGAAATCGTTAATTCAGTAACTGTTGAGGATATCAAAGCAGCAGCTGAAAAATACTTGAAGCACGATGAATTTGTAAAGGTAACTCTTCTTCCCGAAACTTTGAAAAAATAAAATCTTATAGGTAAATCCTATATCTGATACTCCAAAGTTCCGTAACCGAAAACGGTTACGGAACTTTTTTGTTTTCCTGTTAGTAAGAGTATCAATGTTTTTAAGAATATATGAGCTTGTTGTTAATTCAGCAAAGAATGATACTATCCAAAAAAGTGTGTAAGATACTATCCAAAAAAGTGTGTAAAATTCAAGAGTATTTTAACTTTGCAAAAATTGGCAATTCTAAAATTTAAAATGCGATTAATTTTATACAAGAGCAAAAATACGGAATTATCCTTAATAGACTTAGCACTTAATAAAATTAAGCCGCAGTTTCAAATTTTGAAACTGCGGCTTATTAGTTTGTTGATTATGCTTACTCAACGATTAATTTCTTTGTTACATCTCCTGTTTTGATGTAGTAAACTCCGCTTTGTAAGTCTGAAATGTCTATCTCTTTAGTTC
>JAFVAP010000022.1 GCA_017480455.1 Bacteroidales bacterium
GTAACATTGACTGTATTATTAATTTCGCATGGATTGAGACCTATTAACGTGCTTCTGTCCCAAATACCTAAAAAAATGTCAATATCTCCAATTGATATGAAATTGTTATGGGCATAGGTCCTAATAGAAGAGAACATACCAATATTATGGTTTGTATATATTTGGCATCCTTGCAACAAAGGATATGTTAGATTTGTATGGAAGACAGATGAGAAGTATCCTCCGTCAAAAGTTTGTATTACCAATTCATAGTAGTATTTTGAACCGATGCAAATATCAGCACCCCACAGCATTGCAATGTTTATCGGTGATTCTATATCATACCTGTTGATTTGTTCTATATTATTGTCTTGGTCGAATACTAAGTCATAAACTACTATTACCCCGTTTGAAGAAGAAGTTGTGGCCTCTGTATTCGCTACTGCAACAAGAACTAATTTTTTTTCGTCTTCTGATTTTGCTAAAAAAGCATAGTTTCTATTATCTATGCGGTATGTTGGGTTGTTGCCAAGAATATGTAGGTTATCGGCTGTTGAGGGTACAGATATGTCATCTTTGTTATACACTCTCACATCCCAACTATATAGTGTTGAATTAGTACTTTTTATATATCCGCTGACTAATATATAATCACCGTAAACGATAATGTCACTGACTCTTTCTTCATAATCGTCCGGAGGTGTTATGTCGGAGACTATAAAAGTCAAACTGCTTAAGTTAAATTGAACAATCTTACTTGCTGAACCATAAAAAACTCTGGCATCTAAGCATGCAAAATTGATTTCATTTGAACTATTTCTATAAGCTCTTATTCTGAACAGAGGGCTGCTTATATTTATTTCCATGAATTTAAATTCTCCCGTGGAGAAAAAATCATCTACATCTGCCCAAGCAATGAATGCTTTTTGATCCCGTTGTCCGCAGAAGCACAAAAGATTGTCTATTATATCTATATCTTCCACAATAAGATTGTTCTTAACTATAGCCTCTCTTATTGTAGGATTTTCTTTATGGACTAAATAAAAACCTTCGGCATAAAAGCCATTTACTGTTATTCGGGAATATAAAACTGAAGTAGAGTCATTAGCTATCGCTATGGCCGTATGTTTAGGATAGCAATATACATTAGGGACATCTTTTATCTCTGCATGTGTTGTCGGAGCTATTTGTCCGAAACACTTTATTCCAAAAGAGACGAAGACGCTAAAGATAAATAAAAAAATATAATTCTTATTCATAAGTTTATGCTACTCTGTTGAAAAATCAGTTGTACGCTGCAAATTTATGAATTAAATTTTAAATTAGCAAGTTTTTTGTAGATAAATTTTGTTTTAATGTGAGAATTTTTTTTTGCATACTTAAAAAAAGGATGAAAAAAAAGTAAAGCGTAATCTGTTTAGGTTTGTTTCTGAAGATGATTTATATAATTTATTGGCTTTGTGTTTTTTCTATGGGGCTATGGTTTTTAGAAAAGTTAAACTCTAAGCAAAACTTGCTTTTCTTGTCTATTAGACATAAAAAATAAAACGAAGATTTGCTGCTGTGAAACTTCGTTTTATTTTTCTGAAACTTCGTTTTAAAAATCTGAAATTTGATTTTAATTTTCTTAAATTTTATTTCACTGCCCTTGTTTTCAGATAGTTCGTTTATTACTTTAATGTTATGAGGAGAAAGTATTTCTATTCTCTTGTTTGAAATAAAAAAAACGGAGTTTGATTTTTTGAAACCAAACTCCGTAAAATTGATGTAAACTCTACAGTTTGAGAAAACTATTTGGCATTTACATTACTCAACGGTTTTCTGTTTTTGTATTTGCTCATGTATTTATCAACCATTCCGGCTGTATCCACAAGTTTAACCTTTCCTGTGAAGAATGGGTGAGATGTGTTTGAGATTTCCAACTTTATAAGTGGGTAGGTCTCTCCGTCTATCTCTATTGTCTCTTTTGAATTAGCACAAGAACGGGTTAAAAATACCTGCTCGTTGGACATATCCTTAAATGCACAAATTCTGTAATTCTGTGGGTGAATATCTTTCTTCATTACCTTATATAGTTTTATAACGTTATTATTACCTTATTTTAAATTCGAGTTGCAAAATTACTATAATTTTTTGTAATACAAGATTTTTTTCAGACTTTTTTAATTATTTTCTTCTGTTTTTTCTTCTGTTACGGTGTTTTCCTCTACATTCGGTTCTTGCGCAGCAGCAGGTGTCTGTTTGGATTCGGCAAGTTGTTTAAGGCTTTGCTCAAGTTCTTGCTTTTGGATTTTAAGTCTGTTAATTTTCCTCTCAAATTCCTGTTTAAGAATATCCGCATTCTTGCTGTTTGCAAAGAATCCCATGTTGTTTTCAACTCTTGCTATCTCATCTTCTAAGGATTTGATTCGTTTTCTCACTGCACCGTCACCCATTTCTTTCAATTTCTCAAAAGAATTTCTGCCATTTCTGCCCTTGGATGCTATTTCGTCGGCGCTAATCTGCAATTTATCCCTGTTAGCAGCGATAACTTCGTCCCATTGTTGCTGAAGTTTCTTTCTCTCTTCCCGAGGTGTGAAACCTATTTCAAACCAACGTTTTTGGAAATCTTTCAGTACATCGACGTTTTGCTGTTTGTTTTCGGAGAATTGATAATTTTTCAGTTCTTCTATCAAGGCTTGCTTCTTCTGAATGTTTTCTTCTACTTCTTTGTGTGTTTGGAAATAACTCTCGCTCTTTCTGTTGAAGAACTCATCACAGGCAGCACGGAAACGCAACCATACCTTGTCGCTCAGACTCTTTTTTACATAGCCTATATGCTTCCATTCCTCTTGCAGGTCTTTTAACTCTCTGGTTGCAACGTCAAAGTCATCGCGTTTTGCTATCTCTTCGGCTTTCAGACACAGTGCTATCTTCTTGTTGTAGTTCTCTTCTTCGGTCTGTTTGTTTTTCTCAAACATCTCTTTGCGCGATTCAAAGAAGCCGTCTATCATTGTCTTAAATTTAGTCCAAAGAACCTCATTGTCTTTCTTCGGTATAGGACCTATGGTCTTCCACTCTGCGAACAGAGCGTTGATTTCTTCGGCAGCAGTGTTCCAGTCCTTAATTGTTTTTAAGTCCTTAGCAATAATTTCGCTTACCTTATCGGAAAGAGCTTCTTTTTTTACCTTGTTTTCTTCTAATTCTTCGCTGCGCTTTTCGTAGTATTCTTTTCTCCTTTGGTTGATAGCGTCAGATGCTCTTTTAAATCTCTCCCATACTTCGTCGTTTTTGTCAGAAGGAACAGAGCCTATCTCTTTCCATTGTCTGTGATACTCCTGCAAGATAGCGAAACTGTTATTAATGTCTTCATCAACCAACAATTCCTCAACTTTTTCGCAAAGAAGGAGTTTTTCTTCCAAGTTCTTTTTCAAGTCAAGGTCTCTCAACTCGCGGTTTATCTTTACTTTCTCGTAGAATTTCTCTATCAAGAAGTGGTAACTTTCCCAAAGATTGTTTACTTCAGCGTGAGGAACATTGCCTACGGCTTTCCATTTTTCTTGAATGGCGTTGAACTCATCATATATTTCTTTGAGCATCTTTTCGCTTTCAAGCAGCGTTCTCAACTCACCCAAAAGTGCTTGCTTTTTCTGAAGATTTTCTTCTTTTTGTTTTTCTTCTTTTTGCTGGTAATCCTGACGGATTTGTTTATATTTGTTGTACAATTCACGGAATAGGGACTCCGTTTTGTCTTCTATTATCTTCGTTTCAATGACTTTTTCCGTTTCTGTGCCGTCTTCGCCTACCACTTTTTCGGTTATCTTCTCCACCACAGGCTCGGGCTGAGGCAGATTTCTGAAAGTGTTTCTCAACAACGGAACTCTTGACTTCAATTCCTCATAATCATTTCTTGTGATTATGTTTTGCAACTCTGTGACAAGTTCTTCTCTTGTTTTCTTTGAATATTCTTCTATTATAGCCTCCAAAGATACCTTTGTTTCTTCGTTTGAAGAGTTTGTCTCCGTGTTTGCTTCCGCTTCGGAAGTCATTTTGTCGGTTTGTTCCACGCTTTGCGTTTCCTCTACAGGTTGTTCAACATTCTGTGTGTTTTGTACGTCTTGTGTATCCATACTCTTTAGTTTGTTATTCGGCAAATTGACGTGTCAAAGTGCCGTTTTAATGATTTGAATAATTAATTACACGGTTTATTTCTTTGTATTATTTATTTTGCAAACATATAAATTTTTTTTTAAACTGCAATGTTTTTATTCTTTTTTCAGAATTTCAGACTTAATTTAAGTCCTAATGAGTTGCAGTTTACACCCCCGTATTTGAAAGGAAAAACAGAGGGGATAATATTTAGGGATATATCCTCCGATATATCAAAACTGAAAAGATAACCGTAGACGTAGGCGTCTAAAATTTGGGCTGCATAGATTCCTGCACCGATTATGACCATAAGATGAAAGTTATCTTTGTATGCTTCATACAATTTGTATATGCTTTCATCGGAATATGTTGTGTAGTCCGCAAGTAAGTTGCCGTTGTTGTTGATACGGTTGTAGTATTCGTCCTTAAATTTGCTCATATTGTTGTAATTGGATATGGCAAAATAAGATACAACGCCGAGACCTGCATAGACAACGGCGGTTTTCCAAGTTTGTTTATTGTAAATCTGTCCTAAACCCGGGGCGAAAGTTGAAAAGAGAGCAGCCTTTCCCGGTGAATGAAATTTTTCTTTTATTACCGTTTGTCCGTTATCCTGTATCGACGGCAGGGAAGTTTGATTTTTCGGAATGTTATCTATTTGTGCCGAAAGTTTAAAAGAAATAAATATAAACAGACAAACGGTAAAAAGAATTTTTTGCTTCATCTTAGAGATTAGACTGTAAGAGTTGAGATATTCTTTCAAAATCTTTATCGTTAGAAAACGGTATGCTGATAGTACCCTTACCGCGTTTGGAACGTTTGACTTCCACCATTGAATTTAGTTTTTCGGATAAACTCTTTTGCAGTGCTGAGTGTCGTTCGGGTAAAACTGCAGTTTCGGAGGTCTCTGTCTTTATTTTGTCTTTTTTCAGTCTTGCAACGCGTTGCTCAACTTGACGTACTGACAGGTCGTTCTGAATAATTTCTCTGACGATGTTTATTTGCACGTTCTCATCTTCAACACCTATTATGCTGCGTGCGTGCCCCATGCTTATTTTATCGTTACGCAGAGCCAACTGAATTTCGGCAGGGAGTTTCAAAAGGCGGATATAATTTGTTATTGTAGTACGGCTTTTTCCCAATTTTGCGCTAAGTTGCTCTTGGGTGAAATTTGTTGCCTCCAAAAGCGCCTGTAGGGATAGTGCTATTTCGATTGAGTTTAAATCTTCTCTCTGAATATTTTCGATAAGAGACATTTCCATTGTCTCTTGTGAAGTAACAATGCGGATATAAGCAGGAATTTCCGTTAGGCCTGCAAGTTTGCTTGCCCTGTATCGCCGTTCACCTGCAATTATAAGATATTTGCCGTCCTGTTTGTTTACTGTTATAGGTGTGATAACTCCATGCTCTTTTATGGATTGGGACAACTCCTTAAGCGTTTGTTCATTGAATTCTTTTCTCGGCTGATTGGGGTTGGGGATAACTTCACTCAGAGGAATATTGGCAATTTCCGCCGTGACGGTATTTGTTTTTATATTCTTGTCACTTATCTCCGAGGCGTTGGTATCGCCCAACAAAGCCTCCAAACCTTTGCCCAAGGCAGGATTTCTTTTTGCTGACATCTTATAATGAGTTTTTATTGGTTACTTGTCTCTGAAACGCCGTCCTGTTTCTTTGTATTTGTTTCGCGGGATACGATTTCGTTGGCAAGATTCATATAATTGATGGCTCCTGTTGAAGAAGCATCGTACATAACTACGCTAAGACCGTGTGAAGGTGCTTCGGCTAATTTTACGTTACTATATATTATGGTGTCGAAAACTATTTGCCTGAAATGGCGTTTAACATCCTCTGCAACCTGTTTGTTTAATCTCAAACGGGTATCAAACATTGTCAAAAGAATTCCCTCTATATCCAATCCGGTATTAAGTCTTGATTGAACGATTCTTATTGTATTGAGCAGTTTTCCCAAACCTTCAAGTGCAAAATATTGACATTGTACGGGTATAACCACACTGTTGGCAGCCACAAAGGCGTTTATGGTTACCAAGCCCAAAGAAGGGGAACAGTCAATGATGATATAGTCGTAGTTATCCTTTATAGGAGCAATGAGATTTTTCAACTTAAACTCTTTATCTTCCATTTGTGGAAGTTGAATTTCCGCACCCACCAAGTCTATTCTTGCAGGCAGAACATCAAGGTTGGGAGTTGTGGATTTCATAATAGCTTCCCCTGCAGGGACAGAATCAATAAGACATTCATAAACGCTTTTCTCAACTCCGTCCGGGTCAATCCCACATCCGGAAGA
>JAFVAP010000023.1 GCA_017480455.1 Bacteroidales bacterium
TCTTTTACTTCTTTTAAAATTATTTCGTATTTTTGCGCCTGTGTAAAATTCATAGTGTTTTTATTTTTTTTATTTGACATTTATTTTTTGCAAAATTAAAATACTCTTGAATTTTACACACTTTTTTGGATAGTATCACGAGAGGTAAATATTCTTTGCAAAGATATACATAAAAATTATAATGTTTAAAGATTAAAAAAAATATTATCGCATTTCATCTTTGACAAGGGGAAATCTTTATTGATAAATATCTTACAAAAGAATATGAAAGTTAATATTTAGACCCTGAATATTAACTTTCATGTTTATAATATTTGCTGACTTTTGACAGCTTCTCAGTTTCCCATTTTGTCCATTATTTTTCTTAGTTACATGATTAAAAATCAGACAATTCTAAGCAAGTTGCAGTAAAATAGGTTTAAGGAATATAACAGAATAAGAAAATAATAACTAAGACAAAATAAACCAAATTTAATAGAGATGTAAGAAATAGAAGTTTATTGTAGTCTTTGCCCGAAGTTTTTCTAAGTTTAAAATAAAGTGATAAGGAAAATATAACAACGGCACAAACTATAGAAAGTCCGAATGCAAGAAAAGAGAAGACCGACATCAAAAGCGCTGCAATGAGATATTTTGTTTCACCTGCACATTTTCCGAAGCGTACTTCAAAACTCTTTTTTCTGTTTTCTCTGTCAGATTTCATATCTCTGAGGTTATTAACCGTAAGTATCATAACAGAAACGCATCCGCACACACAGCCTGCGAAGAAAGATAGAGTTGAAAACTCTTTTGTCAAAAGATATGTTGTGCCGCAGCAAGCAACAGGCCCATAATACAAAAAAGCAAAAATATCAGCAATGCCTAAATATGACAGAGAGTAAGGAGTAGCCGTGTAGAGCCATGCAAACAATAGAGAACTGATACCTATAATAACTATGGGTAATCCCCCTACATAGCAGAGATAAGCACCGGAAAGGAAAGAGAAAACGAGGTTTAGGTATATGGCTTTTTTCATCTGACTTGCCGTAACTTTTCCTTCCGCAAGCGCTCTTTTGAAACCTACTCTGTTTTTCTTGTCCGTACCTTTTTTATAATCGTAATAGTCGTTTATAAGATTTGACAATACCTGCAGGCTTAAGCCACACAGCAGTGTAACCATTGAAGTCAGAAGCCAACCTTCAGTACTCAAAAGTCTGTCTTTCAAAATCACAATCCCGATAAGAACAGGTATGAGTGAGGCAAAAAGAGTTTTAGGGCGGATAATTGAAAACCAAAGTTTAAGTCTTTTCATCGTAAAGTTGATAATAAATATTATTCTATTTATGGTGCAAAGTTACGATTTTTAACCGTTCGGTCAATACTTTTTTCCTCATAATTCAGCGTCCACAATAAAAATCATTCTCAGTTCATAGGCTAATGACTGCTTTATAAATTAATTTGACTTCCTCTGAATGACGGCAATATCTGACTGAAAATCCATATTGCCCAATGCAACGGACAAGGCACTTTTTTATTGCTGAGAGTTACTTATGTCAATAATTTTTTGGAGTGCATAAGTCTTTGTTTGAAACAAATCAGTCTTTTTAAGTATTTGAATAAAAAGCAGAACACAAACTCTGTGAAGGGGTAAATACAATTCGGAAGAATAAAAAATCATTATCTTTAAAAGATTGAATATCAAGTTAATTACTTGGGCTGAATTAAAACGAAGACTCAATAAAATAAAACGAAGATTCAGCAAACTGAGATTTGATTTCAGCACAGCAAATCTTCGTTTTAATTTTCTGAAACGAAGTTTTATTTTTCTGTGATTAGGTTTTGAATTTTTTTATTTCTTTTTAAGATTTTCCATAGCGGAATTTTGTACTCATATTGCCTTATAAACTTTACCGGGTTTTGCGACAACAAAGTCTTCCAACTCCAATTCGAGCAAAAAAGCTGAAAGTTCACTTATGCTTATTCCTGTCTCAACGGAGAGAGTGTCAATATCCGTTTCTCCTCGCTTTGATAGGACAGAATAAATCAAAGATTGCTTCTTACCTAAGGTAGACTCTCTGCTATTAACCTCAGGTACAGGGTTTTCATTCAAGGGTTTAAAAACATCTTTCTCCTCTTTCTGCCAACCCATAAGCCTTGAGATACTTGAAGGTGAAGAAAGGATATGCGCTCTTGAAGATTCTATGAGAAAATTGCAGCCCTCGGAAAACTTATCCGTAATTCTGCCGGGTACAGCCATAACATCCCTGTTGTAATCGTTTGCCAGACGGGCAGTAATCAAAGAACCGCCTTTTTTAGCCGACTCTACCACAATAACCAAATCCGATAAGCCTGCTATTATTCTGTTTCTCATAGGAAAAGTATGAGGAGAGACAGCCGTCTGTGTAAAAAACTCGGAAACAAGTCCCCCTCTCTCTTTCAGTTGTTGGGCAAGTGAGTAATGCTCACGGGGATATACCATATCCAATCCATGTCCCAAGACGGCAAAAGTAGGAATATCATATTTTAAACTTGCTCTGTGTGATGCGGAATCTATTCCGTAGGCAAGACCGCTTACTGTTACAACATCGTATTGTTTTAATGTTTCAACGATTCGCTCTGTTGCCCAAATGCCGTAGTCTGTTGCTCTTCTTGAACCTACTATGCTGACTATACGTTTAGATTCCAAATCCCCTCTCCCGTCAATAAAAAGACACAAAGGAGCATCGGGAATGTTTTTAAGCCGTCTAGGATATGCGTTGTTAGTAACAAAGTAGGCACGGAGATTAAATTTTTCTATGAATTGCAGTTCCTTTTCGCAGCGGGCAAACATTGTTTTATTGATTATGTCATTTATTGTTCTCTCTCTTGTTTTGAATATATGCTGAAGTTCTTTCCTGTCAAGAGAAAAAAGATTCTCCGGACTGCCTACATAATTCAGCACGTTGAGAGCAGTTTTTGGACCTATACCATAGATTTTGGAAAAGGCTAATTCATAGATATTTATCATTACATGAGGGAATTGTGCATTTAACTGTTGCGTTAAAGATTGTCAGTTATGCTTTGTTTCAAATCATTTATTATGTTGCTTTTCTGTATCAGTTTACCCTCTTTGGAAAACAGCATGTAGAGAGGAATATCGTTGAAGTTATATTTCTGAGTCATCACTTGTCCGTCGGCAATCAAAGAAAGCCAAGGTAAAAAGTTTGTTTCCGACCACTTAATCCAAAGATTAGGCTGAGGGTCTATTGATATGCTGACTATTTCCAAGCCATCGGAGTGATATTGCTTGTAAATATTTTTCACATCGTTTAATACCTCCAGACATTTCGGGCTTTGTACGCTCCAAAAGTGAACAAGGGTAAGTTTTCCCTCGAAATTGCTTTCGCTATAGTTGTTTCCTTTCTTGTCTTGCGCTGCAAAGGAAAGATGTTTTGCCATAGCATTACGCAGAATTAAGTCTTTGTATCGGCTGACTAAGTAATTTTGCCAAACATTTTCACTCTTTTGGTTAGATAACTCTTCGCAATATTCCATTATAGGATTGTTTCCCTCCTCTGTAATGTTCAACAGACCTATCAAAACTGTAAAAGGAAATGCTGATTGAGGGTAAGCGAGAGTAAAGTCTTTGCAAAGCGAGACTGTTTTTTCATAATCTTTTTTGTTTCCGCCGTTTCTCGACATGGAAAGCAAAACAGAGTTCATCTCATTCCAAAACTGAGAGAATTTTTCGGCTTGTTTGCTTCCTGAATACGTTATCTTCAATGGAGATTTTCCCGATGAATATTCCTCAGTGTCAGTGATAACAAGGCGGATTTTCTTGCCCTTTTCCACAGGCAAAGGAATGTTGGTTCTAAAGCGTTTTTCTTCATTGATAATGCTTAAGGTACAGTCTTTAGTCTTGTTTTTGAAACCTGCATCGGATAAATCAAAACGTATTTTGCCGTCTTTGATTTCCCCTTCGGCTAAATCCTCTTGCTGACGTGAGGATATTTCGTCGGGGTCTGCATAAACTATATAAGCCTTTCCCGAAGAAAGTTCGGCAATCTCTATTTCCACTACCGTCTGTTTGGAACAAGAAAACAAAATTGCTGACAACAGCACGGCAAAAAGCGGAAAAAATATTCTTTTCATGATGAAAAATCAAATTTATTTATCAAAAAAAGCGAAGAAAAAAGAGACTTACTCCGTCTCTTTTTTCAATGTGTTTCAGTTTTTAGTTTTTTTCTGCTTGTTCTTCAGCAGTCTGTTCGTTATTTTTCTCTCTTATGAGTACTTCGTCTATCATTCCGTATGCCAAAGCCTCATCAGAAGTCATCCAATGGTCTCTGTCTGCATCGGATTCTATCTTTTCTATCGGTTGTCCGCTGTGTTCTGCTATTATGGAATAGAGTTCGTGCTTTGTTTTTTGAATTTCCTGCACTGCTATAACCATATCTGAAGCTTGACCTTGAGTTCCGCCCATCGGCTGGTGAATCATGACTCTTGAGTGCTTCAAAGCAGAGCGTTTTTTCTTTGCTCCTGCACACAAAAGCACGCTTGCCATACTTGCTGCCAAACCTGTACAAATTGTTGCTACGTCAGGGCGTATGTATTGCATAGTGTCATAGATACCCAATCCTGCTTGGACATATCCTCCGGGCGAGTTAAGGTAGATTTGAATGTCACTTGTTGCATCGTTACTTTCAAGGAAAAGAAGTTGTGCTTGTATTATGTTAGCCACATCATCATCTATTGCCGTGCCGAGAAAGATTATTCTGTCCATCATAAGACGTGAGAAAACATCCATTTGAGCCACGTTAAGCTGACGCTCTTCTATGATTGTAGGATTAATATATGCACTTCTTAAAGGAGCATACATGGAAATCTTATCTTGATATTTTTTGTAGCGGTCAAGAGTCAAAGAATTAAGGTTTTGTCCTTTTACCGCAAAAAGATTGAATTCATTATTTAAATCCATAAGTAATTTGTTTTTTTGTTGATTAATCACTCTGCAAAAATAATATTTTTTTTCATTATTCTGCTTTTTCATCTTTATAAGCTTAGATAAAATTAAATAAATTCAAAAAAACGTTTCCGTTTTTGAGCATTTGATGAAAAATAATATTTGAAAATAAATGTTTATCTTTGCATATCGAAACTATGACTTCTTACCGTAAGATTATACATGTTGATATGGATGCTTTCTATGCTTCCGTTGAGCAGAGGGATAACCGTTTGCTCAGAGGCAAACCCATTGTTGTCGGAGGTGACAGCAAGAGAGGGGTTGTTGCAACTGCGTCTTATGAGGCCAGAACTTTCGGTATACATTCTGCTATGCCTATTGCAACGGCTAAAAATTTGTGTAAAGAACTCATTATAGTTCCTCCGCGTTTTGAAGTTTACACTCAGGTTTCGGAAGAGATAAGACAGATTTTTGAACAATACACTGATGTTATCGAACCTATTGCTTTGGACGAGGCTTTCTTAGATGTGACACACAATAAAAAAGACATAGTTTTGGCACAGGATATAGCCATGGAGATAAAGGAAAAAATAAAAAAAGAAACTCTCTTAACGGCGTCGGCAGGAGTAAGTTACAACAAGTTTTTAGCCAAAATAGCATCCGACTACAGGAAACCTGATGGTTTGTTTGTCATTCATCCGCAGCGCGCTTTGGAATTTATAGACGGACTGAGCATAGAAAAATTTTGGGGAGTAGGCAAAAAGACGCTGGAAATTATGAATATGTTAGGTATATTCAGAGGAAAGGATTTGAGGAGAATGTCACTTGATGCACTAAAAAGAAATTTCGGTAAGGCAGGGGTGATGTTTTATGACTTTGCGAGGGGAATTGACAACCGAGAGGTAGAGAAAGAGCATATCAGAAAATCGGTTGGATGCGAACATACCTTTGAAAGGGACATCGATTCCTTTGCAAGCGTTACCATAGAACTCTATAATGTCGTTTTGGAACTCTGCGACAGGATAAAAGAGAGTGGTTTCCACGGTGTAACCCTTACTTTGAAGGTAAAATATTTTGATTTTTCTTCCAATACACGCTCTTTTACACAAAGAAAAACATTCAAAACCAAAGACCAAATCCTACCTGTAGCCAAGAAATTGATGAATGATATTGATTACAGAAAGAAACCCTTGCGTCTTATAGGACTTACGGTATCCAATCACAAGGAATCTGATTTGAAAACGAAGAAAAGATTTAGCCGTAATGCCTCTCGGAAAAATCCAGAATTACTTTATGAAAATAAAACTTTGTTTTATAAAACTGAAATTTAATTTCATTGGAATAAAACTTAATTTCAAATTATCAAAAAGAAGTTTTGTAATAGTTAAAATATCATCTCACTGAACTCAAGTTTAAATTTCAATAAAAATAGAACAAAGTCTTATAACTGAAATTTAATTTAGCTGCTACAAAATTTAATTTCAAAATTCTCAAAATTAGGTTTTTAACCGTTGTAGTTATGCTTCACAAACTCAAGTTCAAATATCACAAAAATAAAACTTCGTTTATTTTTTGTAAAATTAAAATACTCTTGAATTTTACACAGTTTTTGGGATAGTATCAAAGTATCTATCCCATAAATTTAAAGGCAATCTTTTATTTGTTTTCCTCATTTCAAAGCAAAACATTAAAAAGTTGCCTTTCTCTTTTGCAGCAAACTAAAGTCAAGATTAAATTCTAAGTAAAATAAAAATTAATTCTTCCTCACTTAAACTAAAAACAAACTCAGAAAGGTCTCCATACAAAAAAATCTTCCTCTTTTTCAAATCTTTAAAACATTGAATAAAAAAAACAGGCAGCTGAAACTAACTGCCTGTTTTCTAATGTCAATATAGATTTATCAACCACCGAAGTTGTCATACATAATATTCTCTTCCGGCACTCCGAGATTGTCAAGCATAGTTGTAACTGCCTTCGACATAGGACCCGGACCGCACATGTAGTATTCTATATCTTCAGGTGCAGAATGGTCTTTAAGGTATGTTTCATACATAACATTGTGAACAAATCCTGCAGTATATTTCACTCCCTTTTCGTCTGCAACAGGGTCAGGTCTGTCAAGAGCCAAGTGGAATTTGAAGTTAGAAAATTCTTTTTCCAAATTCAAGAAGTCTTCCATGTAAAAGACTTCGTTTAGCGCCCTTGCACCATAGAAATAGTGCATTTGACGGTCTGTAGTATTAAGTGTCTTAGTCATATGCATAATTTGGGCTCTCAGAGGTGCCATTCCGGCGCCGCCACCTACCCATACCATCTCATTTTTCGTATCAAAATGAGGATGGAAGTCTCCGTAAGGACCGCTCATTATAACCTTGTCACCGGGTTTTAAACTAAAGATGTATGAAGATGCAATACCCGGATTTACATCCATAAAGCCGCTTCTGTCCAGTTTAAACGGAGGAGTTGCAATACGAACAGTCAGCATAAACACATTACCTTCCGCAGGATAGTTTGCCATAGAATAAGCTCTGATAGTAGGTTATGTATTCACGCATTTAAGATCAAACATCTTGAATTTTTCCCAAGTCGGCAGATACTCGTCAGTTATCAAACTCTTATCATAGTCCGAATAGCTGATATTGAAAGCAGGTATCTTGATTTGAGCATAAGAACCGGGCAAGAAATCCATCTGAGCTCCCTCAGGAAGTTGCACCTTAAACTCTTTCATAAATGTAGCAACGTTTTTATTTGATATAACCGTACATTCATATTCCTTCACTCCAAGAACAGATTCAGGAACTTTGAGTTCAATATCGTTTTTAACCTTCACTTGACATCCAAGACGGAAATGATTTTCTTGCTCCTTGCGAGAAAAGTGCGATTTCTCCGTAGGAAGGATTTCACCTCCTCCTGAAAGGACTTGGCACTTGCATTGACCGCACGAACCTTTTCCTCCGCAGGCTGAAGGAAGGTAAATTTTTTGTTCTGCAAGGGTAGACAGCAAAGACGAACCTGTTTGCACGGTTACATCCTGTTTACCGTTGATATTTACCTTAACATTACCTTGAGGTACTAATTTCTTTCTTGCAAAAAGAAGTATGGCTACCAAAAGCAAGGTAATAACCAAAAATATTACTATACTAAGTATTATCTGCATTGTCTTATTCCTTTCTTATAGTTTGATTCCTGAAAATGATTGAAAAGCCATAGCCATAAGTCCCGTAATTATAAAGGCAATGCCCAAGCCTTTCAATGCAGGAGGTATATTAGAATACTTCAAACGTTCCCTTATGGCTGCGATTCCTACTATCGCTAACAGCCAACCGATACCCGAACCGAAAGCAAAGGAGAACACTTCTCCGATATTGCCGTAGTCTCTCTTTTGCATAAACAAAGAACAACCCAAAATTGCACAATTTACAGCAATCAACGGCAGGAAGATTCCTAACTGAGAGTAAAGTGAAGGCGAATATCTCTCCACAAACATCTCAACTAACTGAACTATACCTGCAACAACGGCAATAAAAATTATGAAACTAAGGAAACTTAAATCTATTTCTGCAAAACTATTGCTAAGCCATGTTAATGCTCCTTTTTGCAAAAGATAGCGGTCAATCAAATAATTAACAGGCACTGTAACAATAAGCACGAAAACAACTGCAAGACCTAAGCCCATAGAAGTTTTAACTGTCTTTGATATTGCCAAATAGGAACACATTCCTAAAAAGAAAGCAAATATCATATTTTCTACAAAGACAGACTTTATAAATATATTTAGTGCATCCATCGTTTATTCCTCCTTTTTCCTATTCGTTTTCAATTAAATCTTTGTTCTTATTACGGTGTACCCAAATGATAATACCGACAAGAATCAAAGCCATGGCAGGCATAACCATTAATCCGTTGTTCTCATAACCTGCCTTGTAAAAACTATCAGGCAAAACCCTCATATTCCACAAAGTTCCGAAACCGAAAAGCTCCCTTATGAAACCGACAACAACAAGAATGATACCATAGCCTAAACCATTGCCGAGTCCGTCAAGCAAAGACGGTAAAGGTTTATTGCTCATTGCAAAAGCCTCTAAACGACCCATGACGATACAGTTTGTTATTATCAAGCCGACATAAACGGACAACTGTTTGGAAACATCATAGGCAAAAGCCTTAAGAAATTGGTCTACAAGGATTACAAATAATGCAACGACAACCAACTGAACTATAATTCTTATTCTCGGAGGTATGGTATTCCTCAACAATGATATGAAAAGGTTACTCATCATGACAACCACCGTAACAGAAAGAGCCATAACTACAGCAGGTTGCAATTTAACCGTAACTGCCAAACAAGAACATATACCCAAAACTTGCACAATTATAGGGTTCTCTTTGGAGAACGGCATAGTGATCAATTTTTTATTATTTGCCATAATTCTCTACTTTTTTAGTGATTTAAAATAAGGAACATAGAATTCCAAGCCATCTTTCAACATATCACTGACACCGTTGGAAGTAAGCGTTGCTCCTGTCAAAGCTTCTACCTTATGAGGTTCGTCTTTACCTGCACGTTTCTCTACTGCAACAGAAACAAAATCATCTCCCTCAAAAATAGTTTTTCCAATGAAAGATGCAGGGAAAGAAGGGTCGTCTTTGATATTTCCTCCCAAACCGGGTGTTTCCCCTGCGTGGTCAAAGACAACATTTTCTACCGTGTTGGCATCAGATTTCAAAGCAACATATCCCCATATCTCGTCCCAAAGACCTATACCTCTTACAGGTACTACATAGATAAATTCACCGTCTCCTTTATCATAAAGGAATACTGGAAGAACTGCATCTGCATCACCGGCTTTATATTTTTTGCACTCATCTTTTATGTTAAGGAAAAAAGGTCTCACGTCTCCTAATTCAAGCTTACCGCCTGTATATCTTGAAACAATCTCTCCGTTTGCCTTAACTCCGAGTTCTGTAGTTATGTATTTATTGTACTCTTGTTCCGCATGAGCCCTGTCTATCTTGTTATTGGCGGCCTGAAGTATCATTTGCATCTGTTCAGCCCTAATATTATTGTTTTGAGGCTCACTTAATACCTTTGAAACTATAGCCAATATTGCAGCAACAACCACTACCAAGACAGTAGAATAAATATACATATATCTATTGCTAAATGATTTCATATTCTCTCCTCCTTATTTTGTGTTAGTTGCCATTTTTAATCTCTTCTTTCTTCTTCTTATGTTTGCATCAACAACATAGTAGTCAATCAAAGGAGCAAACACATTAAGCAAAAGAATAGCCAACATCATTCCTTCAGGATAAGCAGGGTTCAGAACTCTGATAAGCACTGCCATAACTCCGATAAGAAATCCGTAAATGTATTTTCCTGTATTAGTATGCGAAGAAGTAACAGGGTCGGTTGCCATGAATACTGCACCGAAAGCAAATCCTCCCATCAAGAAGTGCTGCCAGAAAGGTATGTTCATATAATCATTGGCTCCGACACAATTAAATATCAATCCCATAACAGCTCCGCCGACAAAGATTGAAAGCATTGTTCTCCAAGATGCTATATTGGAAACCAACAAGATAAAAGCTCCTATCATTATTGCAATAAAAGAAGTTTCACCTACGCAACCCGGAATTAAGCCTGTGAACATATCACAGATACCGGCACTTACATTCTGTCCTACGGCTAACTCTCCCAAAGGGGTTGCTCCTGTAACAGCATCACCTTTTTCAAATATCCAAACCTTATCTCCTGACATCCGGGAAGGATAAGAAAAGAATAGGAAAGCACGTGCAACCAATGCAGGATTCATAAAGTTCATTCCCGTTCCTCCGAAAACTTCTTTACCAATTATCACAGCGAATGCTACTGCCAAGGCCAACTGCCAAAGAGGTATATCGGGAGGACATATCATAGGAATAATAAGTCCGGAAACCAAGTATCCTTCATTAACTTCTTCGTTGCGGATTTGAGCAAAGGCAAATTCGATAGCCAATCCCACTACATAAGAAACGACTATCATAGGTAAGACATGCCAAAATCCCAAAAAGAAAGTAGTCCAGAAACCTGCACATTCACCGTGCGAAAGAAAATGTTGATGGCCCACGTTGTACATTCCGAACAACAAGGCAGGAATTAAAGCGATTACAACCACAATCATGGCCCTTTTCATATCAATTGCATCTCTGAAATGAGCGCCTTTTTTCCCTGCAGTCTTATCACTGACAAACGAAAAACTCTCAAAAGCCTCAAAAGTCGAAGCAAGCCAATGGAACTTTTCTCCTTTCTGAACCTTAGGTCTTTGTTTGTCAAAAAATTTCTCTACAAAGTTCATATTTATTATTGTTTTTATTCTTTTTAATTTTACTCACCAAGTTCCTTACGCATAAGTTCCAAACCATTTCTTATTATGGTCTGAATCTCAGTCTTGGAAACATCTATTACCTCACAAAGAGCAAAATCCTCAGCATCCACTTCGTAGATGCCAAGTTCTTCCATGCGGTCAATATCTTTTGACAAGCAAGCCTTTATAAGTTGCATAGGATAAATATCCATAGGCAACACTTTCTCAAATTCTCCTGTAAAGACATAGGCTCTTTGACTTCCGTGAAGATTAGAGTCAATAGAGAAAGGTTTTTTGCTGCAACGGGCAAAAAATCCGCGTGGAAATGTATGCGAAACGCTGAATTTCTTAAATCCGGGCATCATCCAACCAAGACCTTCTTTGTAATCACCTTCCTCTATCACGGTTATTTGATTATCATTGGCACAAATAAAACCATTTTCTTCAACTCTTGTTCCCGTAAGTACATTTCCCGAGATATATCTAAGATGTTTACCCTCGGTAACATTGCCTTTGAATATTTCCTCTAATGAAGTTCCCCTAACGATTCTGTAATAGCAAGGATTTTTTACTTCCTCACCTGTCAAGGCAACAACTTTCGTCGGACAAAACCGTCCTTCCAAGAAAAATTTTCCTATTGTCAGCAGGTCGGTAATGTTGATATACCATATCCTTTCACCCTTATTTATAGGTGAAATCTTTTCTGCTTGAACGGAAACATTACCATAAGGATGCTTTCCTTTAAAACAAATCTTTTCAGTATTTTGCAAGGAAAGTATATCTTCACATGAAGTCCCCGGATTTATGCTTAGGTATATTGTTTTTTCCGTCAGTTTCTTCAAAACATCTATACCCAATTGCAAAGCAGCCTTTTCACCGTTCAATATATAGTTATAGTCAGGCGAAAGGGGAGCAGAGTCAAATCCTCTGACAATTATGTACTTTGGAAGAGAGTCTTCTGACGGTATAACATCATAAGGACGCTGACGCAACAAAGTCCACAAGCCGCTTTCCAGCATTTTGGATTTCAAATCCTCGCGTGACAATTCCGCAAGGGAAACTTTACCGAAATCTTTCGCCGAGTTGTTACCGTCGTTCTTGATGACGATTTCCTGTATAACTCTTTTTGCACCTCTTCTTATTTCAGTAACCTCACCGCTTACGGGAGAAACAAATTTAATATTTTGTTTCTCTTTTGCATAGAAGACAGACGAACCGATTTCTACTTTATCGCCTACGTCTACAAGAAGTTTTGGTGTCACACCTATATAATCCAAAGGCTTAAGAGCCACAAACGAAGGAGTAATACAGTCTTTTATCTCCTTCTTTGCCTCTCCTATAAGGTGTATATCCAAACCTTTGGAAATCTTTATTAGTTTTGACATAATATTATGTTGTTTACTTAATACTATATTAGCTTTTCCGTCAAGGAAAAATTAAACTGCAAATTTACAACGTTTTTTCATAAAAATAAAAAATAATAACACATAAATTTATCAAAAGAAACGTTTATTTATTCTTTTTTCTTAATTTTGCAAAGCAAAAGAAAACAGATTTTATTTTCTGATATGAACAATTTATGGCGCTTTCTAAAGAGGTATTACCACGTTTTCCTCTTCCTTTTTTTGGAAGGACTGAGCGTTTATTTTATTTCTCTGAATTCTTACAGGCAAGGAAGTTATGTAACCACGGTTGCCAACAATGTTTCCGGCTCAGTATATTCCTCTTTGGATAACATAAGTTCTTATTTCTATCTGAGAAGTGCCAACAACGACTTAGTACAGGAAAATCTCAGACTTAAAAAGATGGTGGAATCATCATACGTAAAAGTCATTAACGGAATCCATACAAAGAGTGATACTGTCTACAAGCAGATGTATTCTTACATTGATGCACGTGTAATTTCCAAAACAGTGAACAAAAGAAACAACTTCTTTATGCTTAACAAAGGCTACTCATCAGGAGTAGAAAAAGACATGGGAGTTATTGCCCCGAACGGAGTTGTAGGAGTCGTGATAAAGACTACTGAAAATTTCGCTTTGGTTATGAGTGTTCTGCATCAAGACAGCAAACTCAACGTAAGGAATACAAGAACCAAGACCACGGGTACTCTGATTTGGAACGGAAAATACTATGCTACAGGACAGGTTATTGACATGCCTTCGTCCATTGCCGTAAAGAAAGGCGACACTATAGTAACCAGCGGTTTCTCACGCAATTTTCCCGAAGGAGTTCCTGTAGGCAAAATTAAAAAGTTTACCAAGGACAGCGGTACTGGCTTTTATAACATTGACCTCAACTTCTTTACAGACTATAATAAATTAGAATACGTCTATGTTGTCAAGAATTTCTTCAAAATGGAGCAAGACAGGCTTATGCAAGGTATAGACACAACGGATAACAAGTAAAAAAAGATGCTTAAAGATATACTCATATCATTGGTTCAGTTTATATTGCTGTTTTTTTTCCAAGTATTAGTACTTGACAATATAAGTCTGTGGGGAATGGTTAATCCTATGGTTTATGTATGGTTCATCATTCTTCTCCCCTACAACACTCCCCGTTGGCTAACTCTTACATCTTCTTTTCTGTTAGGAATTTGCGTAGATATATTCTCTTCTCAAATGGGAATAAATGCTTTTGCCTGCACATTGGTTGCTTTCATCCGTCCTTTGTTACTGAATGCCTTTTCGGGCAACATAGAAAACACCTTTCAGAGACCTTCAGCCTCACGGCTCGGATTTGTAAACTTTCTGTTCTATGTTATTATCCTTGTTGCAATTCATCATTTAACATATTTTCTTTTAGGAACTTTTGCTCTGAATGAAATCATATCTGTACTCTTCCGAACCCTTATCAGCCTTGCAGCTACGGTTATTATCATCATTCTTTGCGATGCAGTTTTCTTTCATAAACAAGAGTAGACTAATCTTTTATTCCGTCGGGAGAGACCTATTTTAATAAAAACTTTGTATCTTTGCAGGAGAAATAAAACATTCTCCCATGATAGAATTACAAAATGCCGACAATTTCATAAAAAATTTCGAAACCATTTACCGTAAACGAATAGTCCGCATACCTTATACGACAAAAGAGGGTTTAAGAAAAACTCTTCTCATGTGCAAATGCGGCAAGAGATGGCTTGCCTTACCTTATCTGTCAGTTGCAATCCTTGAAAACAAAATAACAGACAGGAAGACGGCTCCTTTTAAACTCTTCGAATCTGAAGACGGCAACATAATATCTACTTCAAAGGAAGAATGGGAAATAAGAGACACCACAGGGCACAGCCAATATATCTACTCGGATAAAATACTCCCTACCCTCAATTTAGATTTCAAAGAAAACATTTGGGACTTGTTCCCTTCGGATGTAAAAAGAAAAATACGCAAAGCAATAAAAAACGGAGTAGAAGTAGAATACGGTAATTCCAAAAAGTTTTTAAACGCTTTCTACCGTGCTTATACTTTAAGAATGAAAGAAATCGGGATTATGCCTTACGGAAAGAACATCCTTTTCCGCAAGATGAAGACAGGCAAATATTTTGTTTTCATTGCCCGAAAGGACAAAAAAGTAATAGGCGGCGGCACATTAAACCTACTTAGCGAAGATATATTTACCAATGAGTTCTTTTCTACACTCTCAGAGTTCAATAACCTTTATACTTCATACGCTCTGCACTATGCAATGATATGTTTCGCTAAGGAGAAAGGGGCAAAAACATATTCTTTCGGACGTTCTACAAGAAACACTTCCGTACATGCGTACAAGAAACATTGGAAAGCCGAAGAGCATAATCTGTATTGGTCATACTCAAAGAAAAGATAAAATATCAGAGACAAAAAAATACTGTATTCTCTTTGGAAAAAAATGCCGTACGGATTAACTTCTTTCTTCGGACCTATGCTTTCAAAATATATTTATTAAAATTCAGTCCGCTAAATCTTAATATCTGCTTACAAAATTCAGCAATCAGTATCGCCGGACACAGATAAAAAAAGGAAATAAGCAATGATAGTTCCTTTAGGCTTGAAATATAAACAACCTTAATCAAATGAGGCTGAATTAAAACTTAATTCCTAAAAAATAAAATCAAGTTTTTTTTAATCTGAAACTAAACCTTAGGTTTATACTCCCAAAACCAAAGATTTTACACTCTTATCGCATCAAATCAATACAGCACTTTGCCGATTGTCTTTGCCTAATTCGGACTTACACTGTACTTAATCCCAAAAACAAAAATAGGTCTACATTATATTATTGTGCCGCTGCCGAAACATATTTTATGGTCTTTGTCGTATATAACGCCGAATTGACCTTGGGAAACTCCTTGAAGTTTGTTCTCAAATCTCACATGGTAAATATTTTCTTTCTTACTTATCCAACCTTTTGTGAACTCGGGAGTGTGTCTTATCTTGAGACTTATCTCCTTTTCATCATTGAACTCACCCCAAACATCTTTTGTTATAAAATGAAAATCACCTAAGTCCATTTCAGTCCCATATTGGGTTATCGGGTCATAGCCTTGCGATACGAATAAAACGTTATTCGGAATATCTTTTTTGACAACAAACCATGGACCTCCGCTTAGCCCCAAACCTTTTCTTTGACCTATTGTGTGGAACCAAAAACCCTTATGTTTGCCAAGTATTTTGCCTGTCTCAAGTTCTACTATCTCCCCTTCTTTCTCTCCCAAATATCTTTTGATAAAGTCATTGTAGTTTATCTTTCCCAAAAAGCATATTCCTTGTGAATCTTTTCTGAAAGCCGAAGGCATCTTTTCTCTCTCTGCAACGGCTCTTACCTCACTTTTCATCATATCTCCGACAGGAAAAATTATTTTTTCCAGTTGCGAATACGTGATTTGCGCCAAGAAATCCGTTTGGTCCTTGACAGGGTCTTTAGCAGTGGAAAGGAATGTTAAGTTATCTTTTTGCGTTGTTGTGCAATAGTGTCCCGTTGCTATTTTTTCAAAATCCTTACCCCACTTATCAATAAACGCACCGAACTTTATCATCTTGTTACACATAACATCGGGATTTGGAGTCAAGCCTTTCTTTACTGTGTCTATTGTATATCCTACAACCGATTCAAAGTATTCTTTCTGCAAATTGACAACTTCCATTTTGCATCCGTACTTTTTTGCAATGTAAGAAGTTATCTCAGTGTCCTCTTCCTTAGGACAATCAGAATCATCCATACCTATCATGATGTAAAATATTGTCGGAGTTATCCCCTGTTCCTTTAACAAGTGTACAACAACAGAAGAATCAACTCCGCCTGATACTAATGCAGCAACGTTCATTTCTTTTTATCTTTTTTTTCTTTTTTTAGATTGCAAAATTAAAAAAATAAATTCATTTATTCTCACCTTTGCATCTCTCTTTCCTAAACATACCTATATGATTACTCGGTAAAACGAACATAAGGATTGATTTTTTTGCAAAAACATCTCTATTTCCTAATTTCCTTTTTCCATTGTTCAGTTTTTTTGCCTGTTTTAGTCTAATCTTAAACTTTAAGTATTTTTCTTGTTTGTTCTCTACACGGAGAGAATTTTTCTTTATACCTTCATGCTTATGACTTTTTAGGAAAGTACAATAGTTTTCCGCATAAATGGTTTCTATTCCCGTGTTGTTGTTACAGAAATAGGCTTAACTCTGTTTTGTAATAATCAGCCCTACTTAGTAGTTTGAAATACAGAGTCTTGCTATCGATAAAAATAAAACTTGATTTTACGGATTTAAAATCAAGTTTCACGCCGCTGAAATCAAGTTTTAAAAAATTAAAACGAAGTTTTATTTTTCTCAGATTTTGTTTTATTATTTTTGAGTAAAAAGAAATAAGACTAAACTTAAGAATCCTCTTTTTTCATTTTGATAAAAAGGGTATCAAACTTAGATTTTTTCTTATCTTTGCACTCTGAAAAACTTTAAGAAGTGCGAAACAATGAAATCAATGACAGGATATGGCCGTCAGGTCAAAGTTTTCGAAAATAAAAATATAACAGTAGAAATAAAAGCCCTTAATTCCAAGCAGGCAGACATTAACACGCGTATCCCGCCTGCTTACAGATGTGTAGAGATTGAAATAAACAATTTGCTGAAATCCCGTTTGGAAAGAGGTAAAATAGATTGTTTTATAACTGTTTCTTTTTTGAAAGGCAATGCAAAGATAGATATAAACGAAAATCTTTTCAAAACATATTATTCACAGTTAAAACAACTTACGGCGGAAGTCGGTGCTGACGACAAATATCTTACAGAGTATCTTCTCAAACGTGATGATATTTCGCAGACAGAGGAAGACTCTCTTTCAGAAGAAGAAAAGGCTGTGCTTTTGGCCTGTGTCAATGAGGCGGTAAATGAACTTGACTCTTTCCGTCTTCAAGAGGGAGCAGCCTTGAAAGAAGATTTCAAAAAGAGAGTGGACTTAATAGAAACATTATCTGCTGAGGTTGCACCGTTTGAGCAAAACAGAGTACCTCAGATAAAGGATAAACTGCTTTCCCGCTTAGAAGAACTCCGTCTTACCGAGATAGACTCCTCCCGTTTGGAGCAAGAACTGATTTATTATTTGGAGAAATTAGACATAACCGAAGAGAGGACGCGTTTGGCTCAGCATATAAAGTATTTCAGACAGACAATAGAAGCAGAAGAAAGCATAGGTAAGAAGATGGGATTTATAACCCAAGAAATGGGAAGGGAAATCAATACCTTGGGTTCAAAGAGCAATGATGCTCAGATGCAACAAATTGTGGTGAAGATGAAAGACGAGTTGGAGAAAATAAAAGAACAACTTGCCAATGTTCTTTAAAAAGTCCTTGTACATATTATTGTTCTTTGTTTTTCTTGCTTTTCAAAATCTTTTTGCGCAAGAGAGGGACAAAACTCAACGACAGGATTATCTCCTTGCCAATGAATATTTTGCCGAAGGTAAGACAGAGGAAGGTATAAATATAATGGAAGATTTGATTTCTAAAGATTTCAACGACGAGTACTACAAAACCCTCCTTGCTGCTTACAAACAAACTGAAGATTTAAAGAAAAGAGAGAAGTTGATAAAAACCGCTCTCAAAAAGCGTAAGTCTTATTTCGTTTATTTGATAGATTACGGTCTCTTTTATTTGGATAACAATGACAGTGTAAAGGCTGACAAGATGTTTACCCAAGCAGTAAACTCTCTTGCAGCGAACAGCAGCGATGTTCATAAGTGTGCTTCAATTTTTACTAATAACCGATTGTATGACTACACCTGTAAGACCTATATTAAGGGCAGAGAACTGCTCAAAAACAAGACCCTTTACACTTACGAGTTGGGTTATATCTATCAGATGCAGGGTAAGAATGAGCATATAATCAATGAGTATCTCCTGCTTGTGGAAGACAATCCTAAGATGATAAATCAAGCCGTTATAAACATAAACAATCTTTTGGAAAGGGACAAAGGCGGACATCTTTTGGAAAATCTTCACTCCGTTCTTTTATCTAAGGTTAAGCAACAGCCTAAAAACGAGCAGCTTTCCAGACTTTATCTTTGGACTTTGGTAAAAGAGGGCAACTATTCTTCGGCATTAGTGCAGGTAAAAGCAATAAACAAGAGATTTGATGACAATTCCTGTTCAAGCATATTTCAGTTCGGCCAAACGGCAATGAGCGCTAAAAAATACGAAACGGCAAAGCAGGCATTTGATTACATCATCGAGCAGAAAGAAGAGAACGTTTATTATGACAGAAGTGTAATAAACCGTATGCGTTGTTTGTATCTGCCATACAAAGAAAAGATTTCACATTCCGAAAAAGAGAACAGGCAGATGAAAAGCGAGTTTGAGAAAGTTTTCTCTTCGCTCGGACAAAATTCAGTTACTGCAGACTTGATGCATGAGTACGCTTTGTTTCTTGCTTACTCACTTCACTCTTCACAAGATGCGGTAGACGTTTTGGATACTTTGATAAATATGCACTCCTTACCTGCAAAGCAGAGAGCCTTAGCAAAAATAGACAGGGGAGATATTTATCTTATGGAAGATGATGTTTGGGCTGCTTCTTTGGAGTATTCGCAAGTGGACAAAGACTTTAAGAATGAGAACGAGGGGGCTTTGGCTAAGTTCAAAAATGCTTTACTTTCCTACTATACAGGTGAATTTGAGTGGGCATTGTCGCAGTTTTCAACCCTTAGAGCTTCGACTTCCAAACTTATTGCCAACGATGCTATGGAGTATTCTTTATTAATCAAGGAGAATATGGACCTTGACTCTTCTTACAATGCACTTTCTTATTTCGCAAAGGCAGATTTCCTCCTCTATCAGAATAAATATGAACAGGCAAAAGAAACCTTGGCAATCATAGAAAACGCTTACCTGTCCCATCCTATTTTTGACGAGATTTTATTTAAAAAGGGGCAGATAGCATACAAAGAAAAAGATTATCAAACCGCAGACAGCCTTTGGCAAAACCTTCTATTAAAATACGGCTACGACCTTATGGCTGACGATGCTTTGTGGTCGCTTGCACAAATGCAGGAATATGTATTTTTAAACAAAGAAAAGGCCTTGGAATACTATCAAAGGATAATTCTTGACTACCCTTCATCGCTTTATGTTCCGCAGGCACGCAAAAAAAACGAAGAATTGTTAAAACAAAACTGATATATGGTAAGACGCAGGAGTGAAACAGTGCAGGTAGGCAATATTGCAATAGGCGGAAACAATCCTATTGTAATCCAAAGTATGACAAACACCGATACTTTGGACACTTTTGCCACCGTCGAACAAACAAAACGTTTGGCCGATTTGGGCTGTCAGATAGTCAGAATTACGGCCTCGGACGAAAAAACTGCAAATAATCTCTATGAAATAAAGAATCAACTCATCAAACAATCGTACAATATCCCTCTTGTGGCAGATATACACTTCAATCCCAAGGCTGCCGAAATTTCTGCTTCGTTAGTAGAGAAGATAAGGATAAATCCGGGTAACTATGTAGACAAAACATGGTCTGAAGATTTTACTTGGCAACAGTACAGGGATATTTTAAAGAAAGCACAAGATAAACTATTTCCGCTTGTTGAGATTTGCAAACAGCATTCCACAGCCATAAGGATAGGAGTCAATCACGGCTCACTCTCAAAGAGGATTTTGTTTAAGTACGGCAACACTCCGATTGCCATGGCTGAAAGTGCTATGGAGTTTTTACGTATGTTTGACGAAATGAATTTCAGAAACATAGTTGTATCTATGAAAGCCTCTAATGTCAAAGTTATGTATGAGGCTAACAAACTTCTTGTTGCTAAAATGGAAGAGGAAAACATTTCCCTGCCTATTCATCTCGGAGTCACGGAAGCAGGCAACGGTCAGGACGGAAGAGTGAAAAGCATCTGCGGAATAGGAGCTTTGCTTTCCCAAGGCATAGGAGATACGGTGAGAGTCTCTCTTACGGAAGACCCGGAGCAGGAGATACCTGTTGCAAAGGCGCTTGCAAATAGTTTTAAAGATATTTACCCGTCCTCTTGTGAAGAATACTCACCTCAAGAGAAGGAGATAAGAAAAATAGCCCTTGCTTCGGTAAGTTTAATGCAAAAAGAGACGGAAACCTTACAATGGGAAGATGAAGCATTAGCACAAGAGGTTATGCAGGCTACAGGAACCAAGGTGTTTAAAACCGAATTTATCGCCTGCCCTTCTTGTGGCAGAACAAAATATGATATACAGACTGCTCTGAATCGTGTAAAGGAAAAATGCTCTCACTTAGCCGGCTTGAAGATTGCAGTAATGGGTTGCATAGTTAACGGACCCGGAGAAATGAATGATGCAGACTACGGTTACATTGGCTGCGGCAACGGGTTGGTTAATCTTTACCGCAAGGGGAAACTTGTTTACAACTCAGTGAAAGAAGAAACTGCATTGGACAAACTTATTCTCATGATAAAGCAAGACAACAATTGGAAAGACAGATGATAATTTTAAATAACTTAAAAATAAATTAAAAGACTTTTTTATGCCTATAGACTCATACAGACACAAAGGATTAAGGAAACGAATGGTCGAAGAATTGATGGCCAAAGGTATAACTGATGAAAGGGTGTTAGAAGCTATGAATACCGTTCCCCGTCATTTCTTTTTGGATTCTTCTTTCGCTGATATAGCATACGAAGACAGAGCGCTGCAAATACTTTGCCTTCAAACTATTTCGCATCCCTTTACGGTAGCTTTTCAAACCCAGTTGCTCAAACTTCAACCCAGAATGAAAGTTCTTGAAATCGGAACAGGGAGCGGCTATCAGACGGCGGTCTTGCATCAGTTCAACATAATTCTTTATACTATAGAGAGACAGAGAGACCTTTTTTTGTCAGCCCAAGAGATGTTTAAAACACTCAATATAAGACCTAAGTGTTTCTATGGTGACGGTTACAAAGGCTTACCGGGGTTTGCTCCTTTTGACAGGATATTAGTGACCTGCGGAGCGAAGAGTCTGCCCATTGAATTATTTAATCAACTTAAGATAGGCGGAATAATGGTTATTCCTGTCGGCGATAAGGTGCAGCAAATGTTGAGAATAGAGAAAACTTCCGAAACAGAATATAAGCAAGAGTCGTTCGGAGAGTTCTCTTTCGTGCCTATGTTGAAAGAAAAAGCAAGATAGAATCTTGCTTTTTTTTGTTTTCATTTTCTTAGTTTTTTGTTTCTGAGTTTCATAATAATGGCTTGCGGTTCTGATACATTTTTTTGCTTTCATTAAATTTTATTCGGATATTGTATTTCGGAATTAGGTCCCATTGTTTCAAAAACCCAAGATTTTTTTTCGCAGAAAGAGAAAAAAATAACAATAAATAAATTAATATACATTAAAATTATATTACTTTTGCACACAAAAATAAACAACAAATATGGAATTTACAGCAAAACAAATCGCCCAATTCATGCAGGGAGAGATAGAAGGAGACCCCGAAGTTAAGGTTTCGACGCTCTGCAAGATAGAAGAGGGCAAAGAAGGTGCTTTGGCCTTTTTGGCAAATCCTAAGTACACGCATTATATCTACGATACATTGGCTTCTGTTGTGATTGTAAACGATTCTTTGGCATTAGAAAGACAGCCTAAAGCGACATTGATAAGGGTAAAAGACGCATACTCTTCGTTTGCTTCGCTTTTGGAGATGTATAATCAATATAGGTCTTGCCGCTCCGGTGTTTCGTCACTTTCCTTTGTTGATAAGACTGCAGTATTGGGAGAAGACGTTTATTTAGGAGAGTTTTCTGTGGTGGAGAAAGGCTCTTCTATAGGAGAGAATTCAAAAATCTATCCTCAGGTTTACGTAGGTGAGAATGTACATATAGGAAAAAATGTGACTATTTTTGCAGGTGTGAAAATTTATCACGATACCGTCATAGGGGATAATGTTATCATTCATTCGGGAGTTGTTCTCGGAGCAGACGGATTTGGTTTTGCTCCGTTGGAAGACGGAACTTTCAAGAAGATACCTCAAATAGGAAACGTTATTATTGAAGACGATGTAGAATTAGGAGCAAACACTTGTGTAGATCGCTCAACCATGGGAAGCACTGTTATTAAGAAAGGAACAAAAATTGATAATCTTTGCCAGTTAGCGCATAACGTTAAAATAGGTCAAAATACCGTTATGTCAGCTATGACAGGTGTTGCCGGCTCAACAAGTATCGGTGATAATTGTTTCATAGGAGGGCAAGTCGGATTTGCAAATTCGATTAAGGTTGGCAACAGAGTGAAAGTCGGAGCGAAATCTGCGGTTATGAAAAACATGAAAGATGACTCTGCTATACAGGGTAATCCTGCCTTTTCCAGCAGAGATTTTCTCAAAAGTTCATCTGTTTTCCGACATCTTTATGAGTTGGAGAAGAGAGTCAGGGAATTGGAGAAAGAATGCAAAAAAGAAGTATAATAAATGCTGAAAAACTTTTTCAAGGATTTTGATTTCAAAGATTGGTGGATAGTTTTATCTCTTTTCTTACTTATAGGCGGAATGTTTTTTTCGCCTTTTGTTGCTACGTTGTCTAAAGTCCTTATATTAATAGGGCTTATATTTTGTGCAACTCTTTGGAGAAAAGAGATAAATCCTTTTAAAGGCAAGTTGATTTCCGTACTTTGCATTGCCGTTTTATTTCTTTTGGATATTGTAGGCTTGATTTGGAGTGATGAAATAGGGAAAGGCTTGTCAGTATGTTTTCATGAGTCCTCATTTTTAACCGTTCCGCTTTTTATAGCCTTACTTTCACCTATGAAAAAGAAGACTTTGGATACGGTTTTTTTTCTTTACGTTGTCTGTGCCTTTGCAGGAACGGTTATAGGCTTTGTAAACTATGCAACAAATGAATATGCAGATGTGCGTAAGCTTGTTCCCGGGGGACGCAACATAGCATTCTCAATCAAAATCGCCTTTGCGGTTTCCTGTCTTTCGCTTTACGCATATTTTGTCCGTAAAAACCTTAAGATTATACTGCCGCTTATCCTTTGGTTTCTTTTCTTTTTGGTTATAACTCAAATGCTGAGCGGTCTTGTTGCTATAGTAGGCTTTGCTGTTTTGTTTGCTTTCAGTCTTGTTCTAAAGAAAAGAAGCAAGTTTAATTTTGCTTTGGTTTCACTTATTATAATTGCCGTAGCTTATTCGGTTTTTTGGATAGGCAGAGAGTACAAAAACTATTTCACAGTTAAAGAACCGTTGATGAAAAACGGGATTGTGCTGACTCCCGACGGCAATCCGTATTCTGCAATTGATGACGGAAGAATTGAAAACGGCTATTTGCTCAACAATTATTTTTGTACTGCTGAGGTGAAACAAGAATGGCTCAAGCGTACAGGATTAGATGTAAATCTGAAAACAAAAGACACCGTTTTCACTTACAATGATATAATCTACAGATACTTAAATTCTCTCGGCATGCACAAGGATGCAGCCTCTGTAAGAAAATTAAGCGAAGAGGATATTGAGAATATAAAACGCGGAATAGCAAATAAGGTCTATACGGAGAAGTTTTCTCTCCGTCCGCGCTTATATCAGACTTTTCTTGAGTTCGAAGATTTTGCCCATGGCGGAGATGTTAGCGGCAAATCTTTGATAGAACGCTATGCCATGACGCTTTCGGCTTTCAACATCATAAAACAACATCCTATTATCGGACTTGGTACTGGAGAAAGCAAGGACGCACTGAACGAACGTTTGAAAAAAGATTATCCTACTATAGAAAGGGCGGAAGCCGATCCTCATAACGAGTTTGTATATATTTTAGTCTGCTTCGGTTCTTTGGGATTGCTGGCTTTTGTACTTGCATTTGCCTTTCCTGTATTTAAGTTTAAGTTGTGGAAAAATCCTTATTTTCTTGCCTTTCTTTGTATAAACCTTTGTTATATGCTTGTCGAAAGTTCTTTGAAAATGATGGCAGGAAGAGTATTTTATGTTATATTTTTCTCAATCTTGGTTTTCAACAACCAAAATATAAAAAAGTTTTATTCTTCACCTGTTTCTGAGTAGCTAAAAGAAGAATATTCCCTCTTTTACTCAGAAAGTACTTGATGTTTTTAGCTTTCAAAAATTGAAATAATGCAAAAAAACACCGAAAAATCAAAGAAATAATACTAAATAACAAAGAAATATCACAATAATTATTTACTTGATTATTAGGAAAGAAAGAAAAAAAATACATTTTTTTAAGAAAAATATTTGGCAGATAAGGTAAAAGGTTCTATCTTTGCAAACGCAAACGACTAATTAGCTCAGCAGGTAGAGCACATCCCTTTTAAGGATGGGGTCCTGGGTTCGAATCCCAGATTAGTCACAAAGATTTAGATTGAGGACGCTGCTTTTCGGAGCAGCGTCTTATTTTTTTGTCTTATTGAAACTTACTCTCAGAATAAAAAGTTGCAGTTACGATAATAAATTTCTTTTTTTTGAGTTTATAATTAGTTGATTAAACTAATTATAGCAGATAATGAAAACACGATATTTCCTTATCATTTCCTCCGTTTTTTTTCTTACGCTGAGCGTATCTTTGCTTTCCTGCGTCAGAGAGGAGGATTACACTACAGATAGTTCCGTTTCGCTTAAATTTTCTTCGGACACCTTGAGTTTTGATACTATTTTCACTACGGTTGGTTCAGTAACAAAGAAAGTGATGATTTATAACAATGAATCCGATGCCGTAAAGATAGACAGGATTTTTTTAGGCGGCGGGCAGGTTTCTTATTATAGGCTGAACATAGACGGAAATCCATCTTCGGACGTAAGAAATATAGATATAGGTGCAAAAGACAGTATGGCAGTATTTGTAAGGGTTGAGTTGGATGTAAACAATCAAAACAATCCTTTGCTGGTGCAGGATTCCATTGTCATACAATTTAACGGCAAAGAGCAGTGTGTCCGACTTCTTGCTTACGGACAGGATGCCTATTACCACAAACCCTCTCAGCATATTTTTCAAAACAGCTCTACGGGTGAGACTTTTACCCTTAATTGTTCTTTAGCACAAGAGAATTCTTCGCCTTTGGGTTCGGGAGTTGAACTTAGCGGCAATGATATAATATGGAAGACTGATAAACCTCACGTTGTTGTGGGTTCATGTGTGGTAAGCGGAAACTATAACCTAAAATTGCAGGACGGAACAAAGGTTTATATGGCAGATAACTCAGACCTCACCGTCTTGGAAGGAGGAAGCCTCAATGCCGTAGGCTCTGTCAATGAGCCTGTTCTTTTTACCTCCTTGAGAACACAGGGACGCTATGCTTCGATAGCAGGACAATGGAACGGCATTTATCTTTCCGCAGGAAGCAAGGACAATATCATGAACCACGTTGAAATAACCAATGCAGTTATAGGCTTAACCGTTGATACATGCGTAACACAGGAGATATGGAATAATAATTTTGCCTCCCCTACTCTGCTGATAGAAAACAGCAGAATAGAGAATTGCTCTCTCTATGGTCTGTATGCGCGCGGTGCAGTTGTAGACGGGCGTAATTTAATAGTGCAAAACACAGGCTCATATACGCTTGCACTCGGAATGGGAGGAAACTACCGCTTTGTATTTTGTACTTTCGCCGATTTTTGGCACAGTAACAGTACACGCACCGATGCAGTCTTGGTTCTGAACGATTGGTATAAGGCAGCAAATGGCTCTATAATAGAGAGACCTCTTTACAATGCTGAGTTCCATAATTGTGTTATCTACGGCAATCTTGCAAAGAGTGAAGTGGAATTTGATTTAAAATCAGCACAGAGTGTCAATTATCAATTTAATCATTGTTTGATAAAAACGGATATTTTCAACAATGGCTCAAGTTTTGCAAACGACTGCATTTTTAACCTCGACCCTAAATTCAATGATGCGTACGAAAACGACGTATCTCCGACAGAGGACTCTCCTCTTGTAGGTAATGCTGACGGAAATTGGACTTACCTCATCGGAACTGACATTAACAATAATTACCGCGGATTTTATCCTACCATAGGAGCGATAGAATATACCTCTACCCAAACTTACGCAAGACGGAAATAAAAGACAATATCTTATAGCAAAGATTTACTAAAATAAAACGCTGTTTTATTTCGGTAAATCTTCGTTTAAAAAAACTGAAACTTGATTTCAGCGTCGTGAAATCAAGTTTTATTTTTTTCTTATTTTGAATGCGGTTTTTTTGCCAAGTAAATGCGGTTTTACAGTGAAAATAAAGCCGTCAGCAAATATACTTTTATTCTCTTAATATAGGGTTTTGCGTTCTGTTTTTTACTTATTTGAAGTAGGGTATTTCGTTCTTCTGCAGATAACCTTGACTTGTATTCTCAAATATCATAGTTTTCACTGAGTTAGTCAGCAAAATATATCTTGCTTTTAAACTTATGTTGTAGGAAATCGCTTGGTCAAGGACTTGTTCATTGATATCAACGTGTTTGGCTTTGCACTCAATGAGCATAAACGGTTTTCTGTCTCCGTCAAGGATTATGATGTCATAGCGTTTATGTCTCTGCCCTACTTTTATCTGAGCCTCGCAGGAGAAACGGCTCAAAGGATAATGAAAATGTTCATGAAGCACACTTATAACAAGTTGCCTTACCTCCTCTTCGGGAGTTAAGGCAACATATTTTCTTCGTATTTTGTCAAAGATTTGTTCTTTCACACCTATTCTTCATCGAAACTTCCGCCTGAATAAGAGTCTTGCTGTTGCTGCTGTTGCATACGTTTTCTCATATTAGCGGTTTTACCGAAGTTGTATGAGAACGAAACTCTTATACTTCTCGAATAAGGGTGACGGTTTGAGAATGAAATGTACTCATCTGTAAATGAATAACTGTGACCTCCTCTTGTGTCAAATATATCTCTGAAATTAATTCCGATATTTCCTTGTTTGTTAAGTATGGATTTTTTTATTGCTATATCAACATCATATCTTGCATCGCTTCTACCTTGAATGGTTTTTCTCGGAGCATAATATCTGCCCGATACTTGAATGGACCAACTCTTAGGAAGTGTGAATGTGGTGTTCAGTTTAGCATTGTAGTTAAATGAACGTACTTTGTCATATCCCAAATCAGTACCGTCTTGGTATGAACCGAAGAAATTCATACTCAAATTGGCTTTCCACCAGTCTGTAATATCTCTGTCCACGATTATTTCCATACCATAGTTGCTGCTCTTTGATACATTCATAAATGTTTGTGCTGTCTTACCTGTGGTGGCATCTGCTCCTGCTACCGCCCAAGCCCATTCGAACTCATATAACAAAGCATTGTCCTCCGTCCAAGGAAATTCAAAACGGTTCATTGCATTGTTTACCGCTCTGTAGTAAAGAGAGGTGAAAATAGTTGTTTTGTTGAACATAAGGGAATAGCCTAACTCATAAGCATTAGTATATTCCGGGTCTATCTTAGGATTACCGAAACGGATATATTCTTGATTTGTCAAATCGACATTAGGCATCATAGTCCATGGGTCTGGACGGCGTATTCTTCTTGAGTAAGAAATCTGAAACGAATTCATTTGATTGACTTGGTATGACAAATGAACGGTAGGATAGATTGAGTTGTAATCCTTAGGAAAGGCTTCCCGCTTACCCGAATACATTTCACGGCTGAAATCATTATTAACCATTTCGCCTCTAAGTCCTAATTGGGCAGAGAATTGTTTGCCGACCTGAAAGCCATAGGTAGCATAGAGCGCGTGAATTTGTTCTTCACGGTTAAAAATGTAACTTGTAGAAGGGTCTAACACGTGATCGAAAGAGTATTCGTAATCAGAATGTTCCTTAGTGTAATTAAGATTGTAGCCAACCTCTAATTTAGAATTATCGCTGAAAGGATATATGTAGTGAACATCGGCAATTGCATGATGATGATCGCTTTCTATGGTATCACCTCTCAGATAGTCGTTCATGTGAAGAGGAGTGTAGATTATCTCATCTTGAATTTGTCTGTCAAAATTACCCCAACTCCAAGTGAAACTTGCATAAAGAAGTTCATCTCTTTTATCCTTGAATTTCTTTTCATAGTTCAAGCCTATATTGTTAAAGCCCCCGCCGTTTTTTCCTTCACTCTTGTCAAGGTTGTTGCGTAAACTGTTAGGCTGAAGATAATCCGTGTTTGCGGCTGTTGACTAGTCATCGGGGCTTCTTCGGAAATTGGTGTTAAAAGTAAGTCCCAAAGTATTGAGTTGATTGATGTACCATTCAGCACCTAAATTCAGACCGATATTGTAACTCTTGCTGCCGCCGTCTCTGTATGTGCGGACAATATCAGTAAGATAGCCTGCGTTGTTTTTCATAAAGCGGACATTGTCCGTTATCATTGCCCTGTCACCATAGCGTCCGTTTATTCCGCCTGTAAGTGAGAATTTTTTGTTTGACCAATTCAGCGAAGCGGAAATACTTTCTTGAGGTATGAGTTTATTAGTTGCCATTCCGCTTGAAAGATTGATATTTCCGTTAAGTCCTCTATTTCCTTTTTCTTTAAGAGTTATGTTGATGATACCGCTCATACCCTCCGGGTTATACTTAGCTGACGGATTGGTTATTACTTCCACTTTGTCAATAGAAGAAGCCGGTATTTGGGCTAAAACTGACGGAACGTCACTTCCGTAAAGCGAAGACGGTTTGCCGTCAATAAGCAACGTAACATTAGAACCTCCTCTTAGGGTAACGTTTCCCTCTTCATCAACTTCAACACTCGGCACATCCTCCAAAACATCGCTTGCATTACCTCCTGAAGATACAAGGTTCTGATCAACATTGATAACCCTCTTGTCCAATTTGTATTCCATCATTTGCTTTGCCCCGACAACGCGTACTTCTTTCAAGTTCTCGGCACCTGTTTCCATAGCCACGTTTTCTATTGTCAAGTTTGCATTTTTTATTTCTATGTTCTTAGTAACATCTTTGTATCCCACAAAAGAATATTTCAGTATGTACTTTCCGTTTTGCAGGTTCTTGATTGCAAACTTTCCCTTATCGTCAGTTATACCTCCGTCTATGATAGTTGAATCCGATGTCTTAAGAACGGCAACGCTTACATAGGGAAGAAGTTCCGATGACTCTTTGTCAGTAACCGTTCCTAAGACAGTGTATTTACCTGTTCCCTTTCCTTGGGAAAAAGCACTAAGGCTTAAAAGAACGGACAATAATAAAGCAAAATGTTTTAAAAATTTCATTATCTCTTTCTGTTAATGTTAATACTCATTATTAAAAAAATAAAACGATATTTCTCAAAAACGAATATTTATTTAAGTTATTGTAAAAATGATAAATAAAAAAACATTTTTTTGTTTTCACACCGTCAGGTATCCTTGGGATAATCCTTGCTTGTAAAACAATGAAAGGCTGCTTGCATAACAATGATACGCCGAAGCATCGGATTTTTTATTGAAAGGCCGTTTTTAATACATGTAAGCCTTAAGTTTTTTTAAGAAAACAGTTTTTTTAGGAACATATTTTGAAGTGTTTTTTTTGAAAAGAGAAAATTTCTTTTTGAAAAAAAGTATTTTAAAATAAATTTAATTACTTTTGTAACTTGGTTTTAAGACTATTTTTATTAAAAAAACGTAAGGAAATGGCTATTTCAACAAGACTATCAATGCAAAAATGTTTCGTTTTCGCAGTTTTGATTTTTGCTTTTTCTGGATTGAGAGCTCAAACCTTTGTTGCTGCGGCACAGGACGGCGATGCCAATGCCCAATACAAACTCGGAAAGATGTATTCTCAAGACGGGAAGATGCAAAAGGATATGAAACGTGCGTTATATTGGTATAAGAAAGCAGCGGAACAAAATCAGAAAGACGCTGTTATGGCTTTGGCCGACCTGTATTACTACGGCGTTGATGTAAAGCAAAATCTTCATTTAGCCTTTACTTATTACAAGCAAGCCTTTGAAGCAGGCAATTACGAGGCGGCTTACTCTTTGGGTGAGATGTATTCGCAAGGGGTTGGTGTTGCCAAACATCTGCCTACTGCATTCACCTATTACAAGCAGGCTGCCGACAACGGCGGTTTAGCAAAGGCGATGTTCAAAACAGGAACTATGCTTTATGAGGGTCAAGGCTGCAAAAAAGATGTTGCCCAAGCGATTAACTATATAAAAATGGCATATCAAGAGGGCTATCCTACGGCATTGAATTATTGGAACGAAAATCAGTTGTGGCAATATGAAGAATAGAACTACCATGACAAAGATTCTGTGTTCGGCAATCTTTGTCTTTTCATTTTTTATGACGCAAACAAAGGCTCAAAACCTTGAATTGAAAGCAAGAACAGGCAATGTAAATTCCATGTATCTTTTAGCTGAGGAATATTACAAAGGAATAGGAAGATTGCAAGACTATAAACAGGCTTTCGTTTGGTATAAGCAGGCCGCAGATAAAAATAATTTGGAAGCATGTTACAAAACGGCAGCCATGTATGAAGAAGGCAAAGGTTGTACACAAAATTACACAAATGCTTTCAACTATTATCTCAAAGCGGCAGAAAGAGGCCATGAAGCATCTCAATTAAAGGCTGCGTTGATGCTTGATGCAGGTTTGGGAACAAAACGAAGCGTCAGCAGGGCTTATATTTGGTACAGAATATGTGCTGAACGTGAGGAAGGTTTAGCTCAAAGACGTATTGCCGACTGTTACCTTACGGGTGAAGTTGTACAGGAAGATTGGCAGGAAGCCGTGTATTGGTATGAAAAAGCGGTGAATAACAATGACACTGTAGCAATGGCCTATCTCGGATACATACTTTCTTCCAACGGAGCAATAGCTCCCGACTACGAAAGAGCATATTCTTTAACTCAAGCAGCATTAGAGAAAGATATTCCTATGGCTCACTATGTTTATGCTCTGTTTTTGGAGAACGGATATCAGGGAGAAAAGAATGAAAAAGAGGCTTTGAAGTATTATAAAAAAGCGTCCGAGGGAGGAATACTTCAGGCAATAGAAGTAATGGCAATAGAAAATTACAGAAAGACAAGAGACATAAGCAGCATTCTTTCATTGAAAACACTGTCAAGAAGTGAGAGCTATCTAATAATTGCAAGGGAGTATGAAAGCGGTGAACTTATAAAAAAGAATGTAAAGAAAGCGAACGACTGTTATAAACAAGCGGCTGCTATGGGCAACACGGAAGCCCAAGAATATTTAGAAAGTAAAAAAACAAGTAAAAAAAGACGTTAATAATATGAAAGAATTGGACTTACAGGCACTGAATAATGCTGACAAATGGTTGTGCAGTGACAATATAAGCAAAGAAATAAAAGACGAAATCCTAAGGCTGAAAGCCGAAGATACAGAAGAATTTAACGATGCCTTCTACAAGAAACTTGCATTCGGAACAGGAGGACTAAGAGGCATAATGGGAGTGGGTACAAACAGAATGAACAGCATTGTTGTTGCGATGTCCACTCAAGGGTTTGCAAATTATATTTTGCAAGAGAACAAAGGTAAAGCTGAAATAAAGGTAGTGATTGCTTTTGACAGCAGAAACAACAGCAAAGACTTTGCTCAGATAACTGCAAGAGTATTTGCAGGCAACGGTTTCAAGGTTTATCTGTTTGAGAACATACACCCTACCCCTCTTTTAAGTTTTGCAGTGAGGGAACTGAAGTGTGATGCAGGTGTGATGCTGACGGCTTCGCACAATCCAAAGGAATACAATGGCTATAAGGCTTACTGGAACGACGGAGGACAATTGGTGTTCCCTCATGACGAGAATGTGATTGCCAAAGTGAATGAAATAAGCGATATTTCCCAAGTTAAAATGCAGCAGGATATGAATGGCATAACAATTTTGGGAGATGAATTTGACGAAATTTACTTTGATAAAATTAAAACCTTATCTTTAGCAGACGAAGACTTGGAACAATATAAGGATATAAAAATAGCCTATACTCCTTTGCACGGAACGGGTTACAGAATAGTACCTCAATCTTTGCATTTGTTCGGATTCAATGACGTAGTCTGCCAAAAAGAGCAGAGTATTCCCGACGGAAACTTCCCGACTACTAAATCGCCGAACCCGGAGGAAAGAACGGCCCTTGAATTAGGTATAAAATTAATGGAAGAGCAAGACTCAGACATCCTTCTTGCAACAGACCCGGATGCAGACAGGGAAGCGCTTACCATAAGGGATAACAACGGTAAGGTAATGTTGCTGAACGGAAACCAAACAGCTACACTTCTGACATATTATCTTTTGGAACGCTATGGTGAATTAAAGAAATTTACAGGTAAGGACTTTATTATCAAAACCATTGTTTCATCGGAGTTAATCAAGGTCTTGGCAGAAGATTACAATGTAAAGTGCTATGACGTCCTTACAGGCTTTAAATGGATAGCAGACAAAATTCTTGCCTTGGAGGGGAAGGAAAATTATATCGGAGGCGGAGAAGAAAGTTACGGCTATTTGATAGGTGACTTTGTAAGGGACAAAGACTCTGTCTCAACTTGTTGTATAATAGCCGAAATGTGCGCTTGGGCAAAACAACAAGGCAAAACAATCTATGACATTCTAATGGAAATCTATCGTAAATACGGTTATTATCAAGAGGGGCTTGTATCCATAGTCAGAAAAGGAAAAACAGGTGCAGAAGAGATAGAGAAGATGATGACTGACTTTAGAAATAATCCTCCTCAAAGCATTATAGGTCACAAGGTGGTAATGATAAAGGACTATGAATTGAAGATTGCTTACGATATTACAAACAACAGCAAAACTAAACTTGAGTTACCAAAGTCCAATGTTTTACAATATTTCTTGGAAGACGGTTCTAAGATTTCCGTACGCCCTTCCGGAACTGAACCAAAGATAAAGTTTTACTTCGGAGTTAAAACACAGTTTGCAGAAAATGATGATTTTGTTTCACTAAATCAGAAATCTGAGGAGAAGATTGAGCAAATAAAGAAAGAATTGAAACTTGTTTAAGTCTTAAAACGTGATTTCATAATATTATCTTGCGGAGAAAAGTAAATTTTCTCCGCTTTTGTTTTTCCGCTGACAATATCATAATCATTGAAATCATGGACTTAATAGATACTATATTAAAAAGTGTGTAAGAGAGGTAAATATTCTTTGCAAAGATATACATAATAATTATATTGTTTAAATTTTTTGAGAAAAAATAATATTATCGTATTTCATTCTTGGCAAAGTTTTATTGAAAAGTTCTTGCTTTCTCATTGCCACAGAACACATTAGCAA
>JAFVAP010000024.1 GCA_017480455.1 Bacteroidales bacterium
TTATTAATTAATTATCTCCAGCATAACACTTTGTTCAGAGGCTGGATTATTCACAAAAACCGCTAATCTATCAAACTTTTATTTCAACTTCAACACCTGAAGGCAATTCTAACTTCATCAAAGCATCAATTGTCTGAGTAGATGTACTACTTATATCCATAAGACGCTTGTATGAATTCAATTCAAATTGCTCACGGGATTTTTTATTAACAAAAGTAGAACGATTGACCGTAAATATCTTCTTTGCGGTAGGCAAAGGTATAGGACCCTGAACGTGGGCTCCTGTCATCTTTACAGTCTTAACGATTTTCTCAGCAGACTTATCGACCAAATTATGATCGTAAGACTTCAACTTAATTCTAATTTTTTGTTTTTCCTGGCTCACAATTATAAATTATTTAATATTGTTTAATTATTTTCTTTCAAAACATCTTCAGTTACATCTTTCGGAGCTTGAGCGTAATGAGAGAACTCCATTGTCGAATTAGCTCTTCCCGATGTTATTGTACGCAAAGCCGTAACATAACCGAACATCTGACTCAAAGGAACTTTAGCTTTAACGGATTGAACTCCCACTTTAGCATTTATACTTTCAAGTATCGCTCTTCTCCTGTTAAGGTCGCCTGTAACATCACCCAAATAAGTATCAGGTGTATTAACTTCAACGGACATTATCGGTTCCATAAGTATAGGCATTGCTTTTCTTGCAGCCACCTTAAAAGCTAATCTTGCACAGATTTCAAAAGACAAAGCATCTGAATCCACAGGATGATATGAACCGTCTTTCACAACAACCTTCATACTCTCCATAGGAAATCCTGCCAACACACCGTTATTCATTGCATCCTTGAAGCCTTTTTCTATTGAAGGAATATACTCTTTCGGAATATTACCTCCCTTAACCTCATTGACGAATTGCAATCCTTTGAAACCATCATCTGCAGGTCCCAAAGTGAATATAATATCAGCAAATTTACCTCTACCTCCTGTTTGCTTCTTATAAACCTCTCTGTGCTCAACCTCTCCTGTTATTGCCTCTTTGTATGCTACTTGAGGTTTTCCTTCATTGCAGTCAACATTAAACTCTCTCTTTATTCTGTCAAGAATAATATCCAAGTGCAATTCACCCATACCTTTTAGTATGGTCTGACCTGAAGCCTCATCAGTTTGCACCTGCAATGTAGGGTCTTCCTCGGTTAATTTAGCAAGAGCGTTGTTAAATTTATCAACATCGGCCTGCTGTTTAGGCTCTATAGCAATTGAAATCACAGGTTCAGGGAAAGACATTGACTCTAAAATAATCGGGTTTGCCTCATCACAAAGAGTATTTCCCGTCTTTATTTCTTTAAAACCTACAGCCGCACCTATATCACCTGCCTCTATCTTTTCCAATGGATTTTGATGATTGGCGTGCATCTGCATTATACGTGAAATTCTCTCTTTCTTACCCGTATTAGCATTATATACATAAGAGCCGGATTCCAAAGAACCCGAGTAAACCCTAAAGAAACAAATTCTGCCGACATAAGGGTCAGTAGCAATTTTAAATGCCAATGCACTAAAAGGAGATTTAACGCTTACAGGACGGGAAACCTTCGCATCTGTCTTAGGATTAACACCCTCCACCTCAGGTACGTCCACAGGAGAAGGTAAAAACTCACAAACAGCATCTATCAAGTTTTGGATACCCTTGTTCTTAAAAGCTGAACCGCAAAGTACAGGAACTATACGCTGCTCGCAAGTTGCCTTGCGGACGTGCTTTATAATTTCCTCCTCAGTTATGGAGTTCTCATCTTCCATATATCTCTCCAATAACTCATCGTCCTCCTCGGCAACGCCTTCAATAAGTTCCTTACGGTATTTTGCAGCAATCTCTTTCAAATCCTCAGGCATCGGCACTTCATACAACTTTGTACCCTTAGATTCTTCATCATACATAAGAGCCTTATTTCTTATTAAATCAATAACGCCCTTAAACATATCTTCCTGTCCTATAGGTATCTCCAACGGAACAGGATGAGAACCCAATTTTTCACGTATTTCCTTCAACACATTGAAGAAATCCGCTCCAGCTCTGTCCATTTTATTGACAAATGCTATACGCGGTACGTTGTATTTATCAGCTTGTCTCCAGACAGTTTCACTTTGGGGTTCCACACCGCCGACAGCACAGAACAATGCAATGGCTCCGTCCAATACACGCAAAGAACGTTCTACCTCTACGGTAAAATCGACATGACCGGGCGTATCTATAATATTAATTTTATAGTCCTTATTCTGATACTTCCAAAAGACGGTAGTCGCAGCGGAAGTAATGGTTATACCTCTCTCCTGTTCCTGCGCCATCCAGTCCATCGTAGCAGTACCATCGTGAGTTTCGCCGAGTTTATGATTTTTTCCCGTATAGAACAAAATACGTTCAGTAGTCGTAGTCTTACCTGCGTCTATATGGGCCATTATACCAATGTTGCGTATGTTGCGTAAATCTGCCATTTATTCTCCTTTTACCGAAAGATTATTTTGTTACATTCTGAAGTGTGAAAATGCCTTATTAGCCTCTGCCATTCTGTGGATGTCCTCTTTACGTTTGAATGCAGCACCTTCTTCTTTTGAAGCTGCAATTATCTCAGAAGCCAAACGAAGAGCCATTGTTTTCTCAGAACGTTTACGGGCAAAACCTATCAGATTCTTCATTCCCATAGACATTTTTCTGTCCGGACGGATTTCTGTAGGTATTTGGAAAGTAGCACCACCTATACGTCTGCTTCTAACCTCAACGTTAGGAGTGACATTAGAAAGACCTTTTTTCCATACATCCAAACCGTTTTCTTTGGTTTTATCACTTACTATATCTATTGCATCATAGAAAATTTTGTATGCTATGGTCTTCTTTCCTTTAAGCATTATATTATTCACGAACTTTGTTACCAAAGTATCATTAAACTTAGGATCCGGAAGTATTATTCTTTTCCTTGGTCTAGCTTTTCTCATTTTATTTTCTCTGCCTTAATTGTGTTAAACCTCTAACTCTTATTTCTTTGCGTCTTTAGGTCTCTTTGCGCCGTATTTAGAACGTCTTTGTTTTCTTCCGTCTACACCGGCAGTATCCAAAGCACCTCTTATGATATGGTATCTTACACCCGGAAGGTCCTTAACTCTACCTCCTCTAATCATAACTATTGAGTGCTCTTGCAGATTGTGACCCTCACCGGGTATATAAGCATTAACTTCCTTACCGTTTGTAAGTTTCACTCTGGCAACTTTTCTCATTGCAGAATTAGGTTTTTTAGGTGTTGTAGTGTACACTCTCGTGCAAACACCTCTACGCTGAGGACAAGAATCCAATGCAGGAGATTTACTCTTGTATTCTGCAGTTTGACGTCCTTTACGAACTAATTGTTGAATTGTTGGCATATCTAATAATATGTTCTTTTAAAAAAATTTATTATTATTTTGTTAAAATGTCCTTTTTAGCTGTTTTCAGGGCTGCAAAGGATAGTCGGAAAACCTTTTTCACGTCATTCCAATCGCAGCCAACAATTTTGAATGATAAATCCCCTTTGAGCATGCAACCCCTCTAAAAATCAGAAAATTATTTAATATCAATGCTCGTTACAGGGACGCTTTTGATTTTCAGTTTGCAAAATTACAACAAAATAAATTACTGACAAAATATTTCTTAACTTTTTTTTGTTTCAATACTTTGATATTTAAATGATAAAGGTATAGATTAAAATACCGTAATCAGAAGAAAAAAGGATACTATATTAAAAAGTGTGTAAGAGTGGTAAATATTCTTTGCAAAGATATACATAAAAATTATAATGTTTAAATATTTTGAGAAAAAAGAATATTATCGTTTTTCATTCTTGGCAAAGTTTTATTGAAAAGTTCTTGCTTTCTCATTGCCACAGAACACATTAGCAACAAAACACTATCTTCATTAGGCATACTTGTTCTAATTTTTATTGTTCGTTTAAAATCTCTGTTTAAACGCTCAA
>JAFVAP010000025.1 GCA_017480455.1 Bacteroidales bacterium
TAACAAATGTTTTTATACGCTTGTGAGACATTCTGAATAGCATAAGATTGTTTGCATGCTCCTTTTTAATAAAAGAAAATAAACAATGAACAAGACAAAAAAGATTTTAACAGGACTGAAACACGAAGAATATGAACATCCTTTTGACCGTAAGGCCTTGGAACGATTAGAGTCCATACCTTTTCTTACAAAGGCTTGTCAGTGGGTAACATCCAATTTCTATGAAAGGATATATACTATTCAGTATACGGGCAGTAATTTGAAAGTAACTTCGAAAAACTACCCTAAGATTTACGAGTACTTAGATTATGCCTGCAAGGTGTTGGACTTAGACCGTAAACCCGATTTATATATTCAGTGGGGATATGGTATAAATGCTTTTACTATAGGAGCGGAAAATCCTATAATAGTTTTGAATTCAGGTTTAATTGATTTGTGTTCTGAAGATGAAATACTCTTTGTTGTCGCTCATGAATGCGGTCACGTCAAGAGTAATCATATGCTTTATCATATGATGGCACAAGGAATAAACGAAATAATTAATGCTATGCCGGGAGGTACTCTTTTTGCAGGCGGTTTGCAGTATGCTTTATATTATTGGTACAGAATGAGCGAATTTACTGCCGATAGGGCGGGTTTGTTGTGCTGTCAGAACAAAGATGCTGTCATAACTTCCTTTATAAAGATGGCAGGCTTACCTATAAATGAGTATAATAACATAAACGCTTCTTCATTTATCGAACAGGCTGAGAATTTCAAAATGTTAGACGACAGTAATATGAATAAGGTGGTAAAATGGTTGAGTATTGCCAATAATTCTCACCCTTGGACGGTAATGAGAGCAGCAGAAATATTGAATTGGATTAAGTCAGGGGAGTACAATAGAATTGTTTAACAATTATAATTCTGAAAATAAACATAGGCATTAAAAAGATTGATAGGTATGACTGTAACTGAAGACTTTATATTCTGTATAAATTCAGAATATAAAGTCAAATCCCCTGCAGTCAAAGGCAGCAGTTGTAGTTATAAAATAAAATCAAAAGGCTGAGACAGAAAGAGAATATCTTAAATTTTACCTTTTTTGTAGATAAGAAAAAAAGAAGAAAAAATTCATTTTGCAGACTTGTTCTTTCGGAAATGTTATTATAGTAAACCGAAGACAGAGGCGGCAGGTATGAATTTTGCTGACAGAATTGTATCAGAAAGAAAAAATAAGAAATAAATGGATTATGACTATTGCATAAGTATAAAAAAACGTCTTGAAAAATAGGTCTGAAAAATTGAATGGATATAAAAGTATGCTGAATGCAGATAGTCTTTAAATTATGTGAACTATGGCTTGGAATGATTTAACAAACAGACAGAAGGCATTGGACAGAGCGATAGACCAATGCGGAGTAAAATTGGATTTGAGTGAAAAATGCGAAACCAAAGTTATGAGGCTTATAGGAGCAAGAGAAGAAGAACGCTTGTTTATAAGGGAACGCATAGCATTGAGAATTAGAACCAATCAACTTTTGGATAAGACTGACAGGTTTATTTCTGAAACGGAGCAAATGCTTGATAGTTTTGAGAAAGACGATTCCAAATGGAGACGTATGGGAAGAAAATTAGGTTTTAATTTCTGAAATAAAGTAGGTGTTCTATGGAAGAAATATTGCAAATGTTCGGCGGAGCGGATAATGTATTACCTACAATAAAGAGCAGTGCAAATAGACTTGGAAGGGCAACAACAAAAATGATGCTTCACTTATTTTATGTTATGAAAAGCCCTCAAACAAGCGTTGTGAACAAATCAATAATAATAGCGGCATTAGCTTATCAGCTTTTACCAAAAGATGTATTGTCTGTCAAGAAATTTGGTCTCTTGGGCTTACTTGACAATGCCGTTACATTGACACTTGCTTACAACAGAGTGAAATCATCAGTGACACCCGAGATAGAAAAAGCTACCGAAGATAAACTGAATACATGGTTCTCTGAGACCGAAACTTCCCACGACAGAGAGTAAAAAGAGAAGTACTAAAACTATTTAAATAAATAAAAAAGATATAATTTTTTTATCAGTAGTCGTAAATTCCGGACCATTGTTCCTTGAGTGCGGAGCGTATTTTTATCTCCTTGGCATTGTTTTGAGGTGAATAGAATATCTTTCCCTTAATGCCGTCGGGCAGATATTGTTGTTTAACAAAATTTCCCTCATAGTCGTGGGCATATAAGTAATCTTCACCGTATCCTATTTGTTTCATCAATTTTGTAGGAGCGTTTCTCAGATGTATAGGTACAGGTAAATCACCGCTCTTTTTTACTTCTTCAAGAGCATTGTCTATTGCCATATATGAGGCATTGCTTTTTGCCGAAGAGGCAAGGTAAACTGCCGTTTGGGAAAGAATAATCCTGCATTCGGGATAACCTATCTTTTCGCAGGCTTCAAAACATGCGTTCGCCAATAAAAGAGCGTTGGGATTAGCATTGCCTATATCTTCCGCAGCTAAAATTAACATTCTTCTGGCTATAAACAATGGGTCTTCCCCTGAGGCAATCATACGTGCCAACCAGTAAACCGCTGCATTGGGGTCTGAACCTCTCAGACTTTTTATAAAAGCCGAGATGATATTGTAATGATTTTCGCCTTTCTTATCGTATATGCTTAGATTTTGTTGTATAATAGTGCTGACAAGTTCATTGCTTACGGTGAAATTACATCGGTTTTGTGAGCATACCATTTCAAAAGCGTTGAGCAATTTGCGGGCATCTCCGCCGCTTATTCTCAACAGAGCTTCCGTTTCTTTGAGGTTGATTTTTCTTTGTTCTTCATGCTCAAGGTAATTCTTCGCTTTGGTAAGCAGATTAACTAAATCGTCTTTGTCTAATTCCTTAAGAATGAATACTTGACAGCGTGATAACAATGGGCTGATAACTTCAAATGAAGGGTTTTCCGTTGTTGCGCCTATGAGTGTTACTATGCCTTTCTCTACTGCACCGAGCAGAGAATCCTGTTGATTTTTGGAGAACCTGTGTATTTCATCTATGAATAAGATACAGTTTCCGCCGAAACTCCTTGCTTTTTCTACTACGTCCCTAACCTCTTTGACACCCGAATTTATTGCAGACAATGAGAAAAAAGGAAGAGTCAGCGTGTTAGCTATTATATTTGCCAAAGTGGTTTTGCCGACGCCCGGAGGTCCCCAAAGAATCATTGACGGCACTTGTCCTTTCTCTATGGCGTTTCTGAGAATAGCTCCCTTGCCTACAAGATGTTGTTGTCCGAGATAAGTGTCCAAAGAATCGGGACGGAGAATTTCTGCTAAAGGTTTCATTGTCGAAAAATCAATATTTGATTATATTTTGTATATGCAACCAAGTAGGAAGTTAAATGTGTGGGTAGGGTAGTTGTAATAAAGATAATATTGGTTGAAAGTAAGGTTGTTTAAATCGGCAAAGAAAGACCAGCGTTCGTTGTATTGATATGTGGCCGACAAACTTAAATCAAACATAGCCTTAACTTCGACTTCTTTTTTTAGATTTTCTGCATAAGCATAACTTTTTGAGTTAAACGACGGTGAAAGAGTGATGTGAAGTTTGTTACCGTAAGTATAATTTATCTTTGTCTGCAATCTGAAAGCAGGATTGTACCAAGCCTCAAACTCGGAGTTGTTTCTGTTAGTCCTTTGTAAAGTTGCAATGATGTTGAAGTAAAAATTGTTGCCTACGGAAAAATAATTCTCTGAGGTTATGTAATATCTTCCTGCATCGTCGTAGACAAGTCTGTGGACATTGTAAATATTCTTTTTTGTAAATTCAGTATTGGTAAAGAAATATTGATTTTTCAGTTTTTGATAACCTACTTCCAAAGTAAGTTGTGCCTTTTGTGTTATGTTAAGAAATCCTTTGGCGAAGAAAGTATTTTTTGTGTTGTCTTCCAAAACAGGAGATGCTTGTATGAAAGGATTTTCTGTTCTTAGAGAGTTAAGAAGCGGCATTTCGGTTTCTGATTTCAATCCTCCGTAAAGACTTAGCAATTGGTTGATTAACTCAAAACTAACCGTGGCTGTAGGTAAAAGTTGAAATCCTTTGCGGGCTTTTATTCCCGGTTCTAAGCCTAAGGATGCGAAGAACCTGAATTTATCCCAGTCGAAAATGAAATAAGGTGCTAAATCAAACAATGCTTTGTTCGTTTTGGAGAAAGAGTGTTTGTAATCGAAACTTAAACCGAGTTTTTGGTTGGAAGCACCGTTGAATAAATCTAAGTCTTTGTATCCGTCCAAAGCCGTATGCAGGTAAAACTCACCTCCGCCTTGGTTATTGCCTGTATATTGGAAATTTATTCTTCCGTTGTGTTGGAAAGAATTGTCTCTTTCCAAGGTGGAATAAGAAAGGTCTGCGCCTACATTATGCCACGATATTCTGTAATCACCTTTGCTTATATTCTTTTCAGGATATAGGGTTGAGCCATAGTAATAATTGCGTGAATAATTGTAGAAAGCACGTGATGAAACTGCATAATGTTTAAATATTTTTTTTGCATAGAGGTTCAAATCTTCCTGTGAATATCCGTTGTGACCGTAATTTTTTTCTCCGCTTAAGCCTGAGAAAGAGTAAATATCAACTCCGTAGAGCAATGAACGGTCTTTGAGCGATGTGTATGAGCCTTGCAAAAGCGGAGTGAAAGCTAACTTGAGGTCTTTGCCGAATGCTAAACCCAAACCGCCTTTTAGATTTATCCTGTACAGTTCTGCCTGCGGCTCTCCTTTGACACTTGCCGCTTTTATGGTGTCAAAAGTCAGCATGGTTTTGTATCCTTTCTTTATTCTGTCGAAAGTCAAGTCCACTTGTGAGAATGAGGTGTCAAAAACAGAGATGTTTTCATCTATTTTGTTGGCATCGTTTATCATTGGGTCAAAAGCAACGTTTATGGTCACGTTTTCGTTGTAGGTGTCTTTGTCATCTTGCGCCATGGTAAAAGAAAAAGCCAGCGAAAGAAATAAAACGAATAATATATTTTGCTTTCTCATTATTTTGTTCTCCTATTTGATTTCTTAGTATTTACTGTCCTCTATGATAATTTCATCAACTGCATTTTCTTGATTTTGAAGTTTTTCTTCA
>JAFVAP010000026.1 GCA_017480455.1 Bacteroidales bacterium
TACAAGCAGAACACCTTTTCAGAATACTATGGGTGTTTCGTTCTTGCTTTGTGCAGGACTTAGTTGTTACCAGACTATACAGTCTTGGATATTATTTATGCCGTCTATTCCGGCGGTTGTTATTTATGCTGTTATGATAGCGTTTTATATCTTAACTTCTTGGTTGTTCAGTATTTTTCTGGATACATGTAACAGTGAAAAGATATTCAGACAGCCTATTCCAAGTTACCCTATGAAGCGAAGGACATGGTGTATTATTTCTTTACTATTGGGCGTTATAGGAGGCTGGATACTTCTTTCTTTACCTACTAATACACATTCTTTTGTTTATCCGAGAGTTGCTCCTCAGATAGCAAGTGATAAGTTGAGTTTCTTAGATAATCAACTTTACTTGTTGTCAAGTGAAGAGACGATAAAGAAAGTTTATGATGATTCTGTAGCAGGTATAAATCAAAGATACACGGAACTTTGGGCTGACTTTGAGCGGGAAGTAAGACGGCATGATCAACCCGGAGTTGGTAAAGAAGCAAGAGAAAAACTGCAAAAAATAAGAATCTTCCTTAATAAAAAGGATGATTACAACACCAATGTACAATTTACAGCAAGCAATCCAAAGGATTTGAATACAAAGAAGGTGGATTATTATAGAACGCTTACTTTACAAGATTTGGAGTCATATATACAGGGCATAAAAGTAGCAGAGAATAACAGACTTACAGGATTTAGAGAAGAAGCAAGAGAGCAGAATATAGGCCAAATAAGAAAGGATATTAACGTTACTCTGCGGGAGTTGAAAGATGAAAATATAGATACAAAAAAGGTATTGAAGAAAGCGTCTAAATTAGAGAAGAACAGTCAGCAAATTTTGGAAGGAAGTTACAAATATATGTTGGCTGACAAATCTTATGGAAGAGAGAAAGATAAACACTACAAGTTGGAACGCATCAATAATCCATACGCATCTATAGTTAACGATTATGTTTTTGGTAATAATAGGACTCCTTTCAAAGATGCATGAGTTATGTTAAATATATTGTTATCTTTATTGATAGACCTATTTGCGTTTATTATGTATAAGATTCGGCGTGGTTAAATAAACAAAAAACAAATAAGATTATGTCAGAGAATAAAAAAGAAGTTAATAGCACACAGCAAACTGTGGCTAACAATGAAAATGAATCTGAAAACCAGCAACAAACTGTGGCTGAAGATAAGTCCGTTACTATTTCTGGTAGAGCAACAGCACCAATTGTGGTATTGTTAGGTGCACCTGGTGAGGGAAAGACGGTTCTGCTTCATACTTTGATACATTACTTGAGGATGGAACGAAATTATAACGTAGAGGTTGTTGAAGACTTTAGAAGAGATTCACGGTATAAAGAGGTGATAAATTCCTTTGCCAATGTACAAGATGCACTCAGAAAAGGGTCAGTACCAAAACGAAACAGTTCTGAAGAATTCCTGCTTGTAAATGTATGAGACAGCAGTAGTAAACTGCTTTATCAAATTTTAGAGGCTCCGGGTGAACATTATATAAATAAAGAAACCCAAGAAGTAAATTTGTCAGACTATTTGGTAGAGATAATTCGTAGTAATAGAGAAAAAATATGGATGGTATTAAAATCTCCAAAAGATGATTATTCTAGAGGATATAGAACACTTCTCGATGAAATCATAAAGGCAAATAGAAAGCAAATTGTCCACAGAGAGAGTGCACCAGTATCTAAAAATTTGGAGAAGATAAACGAAAAAAATAAATACTTGTTTGTTCTGACTAAATCTGATACAGTCACCGATGCTGACAAAGATGCTGAATTAAAATTATTTTTCCCAATAATAGACAAAGATGATAATGCTGCGGACTTTCCTGAATTTTGGAAAGATAATAAAAAATTGAGATGGGACGTGTTATCTTATTACGGAGGCTCTTTTTTTGAAGATATAGGAGGTGATATAGTCTGGGAATTAGAAAAGGACTACAAAGACTATGCAAAAAAGTTATGGCGCAAATTAAAAGACATCTTATAACATGAAAGTTAATATTTATATACATGGCACAGGCAGGGGATATCAAATATTCCCCGCCTGTGATGAAAAAGAGACGGTAGGCGCATATTTATCTTCTTTAGATAGGATAAAGGAATCATCAGATGTATTGTATAAATTTATCTATAAGCGCTTCGACAGAAGTACTTTTGCTTACACTTTTTTTAAACCTAATATTAGGGATTTTCTTAATAGAGATGGGGGAAATTTCGGTTTTACAATAGTGTTATACAGTGCTTATGCCAATGCTATCGAGTTATGCAATATGATGAAAAAGTTCTTTGAAGAAAAGGTTATCGGAACTTGTATTGAAAAAGGTTCTGTTATGCTGAGACAATTTAGTGACCCATCAGAGCATAATAAATTAGTTGAGGTGCAAGGCTTCTTCATCGAAGAATTGAAAAAACTGAATTTCTTTAATACAGATAGTACATATAATTATCAAGCGAATAAAGGGAAAGAGGTCGGTAAAAATGAAGAAATACCTTCTGATGTTGATAAAGAATTTCTTGAATATGAGAGATACGAAATAACTTTTGTTAATAAAATAGTTGAAGATGTACAAGACCCAGAGCCGGGTGGTGATGAGAAAGAAGGCGAAAATGAAAAGCCGAAGGATACTATCACAGAAAAAGAGATAAAGAAACTTGTAGAAGAAGAAGTAGAAAGACGTCTAAAATTAGAGATTGAAAGATTAAAAAAGGATGTAACGGAGGAATTACAAAAATCACAACAAGACGAAATAGACTCAATCAAAAAATCATTAGACGAACTGAAAAAACGAATCGATGAAGGAGGTGTAGGAGGTGACAAAAAAACAAGTTGGTGGGAAAGATTCAAATTATGGTTTTTTGGCAAAGGAGGTAATAGTAATCCCAATACCGAAAATTCAACTCTTGACAATACTGGTGGCAAAGATGAAAAAGAATCAAACTCTAAAACTAAAAAAAAAGTGAATAAAGGTCATAAAAAGAAAAGAAGAAATTAGATGGCGATGAAAAAATTATTTATAGTTCTTGCGGCATGTTCTTTGTTTGCTTGCAATCCGAGTGATCCTCCGAAACCTTTAAATGAAGAAGAAGTTATTTCAAGCATTACGGAAACTGTTGTGCATAATGAAGACACAAGAAGTGTTACCGTTCCTTTTAAAGAGGAAAATGGAATAAAATTTATAAAGGTTAGTATAGGGGGTTATGATTTTTCGCTTGTTTTTGATTCGGGTTCTTCATCTTCTTCTATCACAGTAGCAGAAGCCAATTTTCTTTATAATAAGGGGATTATCTCCGATGAGGATATTATTGGTTCTGCTTCTGTAAGAGTTGCTGACGGCTCTATTGTTGAAACGATGCAAGTAAATCTGAAAAATTTAAATATCAAAGGACTCAACGGAGAAACTATTCCTTGTCCTGATGTTTTAGTAAATGTTGTAGAAAATCAAGATGCACCGCTTATTCTTGGTAATTCCGTTTTAGATAGGGTTGCATCATATTCTGTTGATAATAATAGCGGAGTGATTTATTTTTATTTGAACTAATATTATGTCCATATTCATCTTTGGTAATGTCGGCAGATTTTATAGATATCATCAATATTATATTGACGGTGATAATACTATAAA
>JAFVAP010000027.1 GCA_017480455.1 Bacteroidales bacterium
AGGATAGTATTGTGAGTTTATTCTTTCCCAACATGCAGGAAGAGGATAAGAAGATGTTCCTGCCGTATTGTTGTTCTCGAAATCCCAACTGTAAGGCAGACTTGATATTGCTGCACATGCTGTTGTGAAACTTGAAATTGAACTTGCAGATAATGTTCCGTCATCGCAAACAGATGTAACGTACCAAGAATAACTTGTAGTAGGAGTTAAATCCGTAAGATTGTAAACACCTTCAGTTAATTCTTCTTCAACTGCTGTGTACTCATTGTCAGATGCTTCTTTGTAGTAAAGGATAAAAGATGAAGCATTGCTATTCCAAGACAAACTTGCACTCTCTCCTGTTATGTTAGAAGCATTTAAACTCGTAGGTTCAGAACAAGCAGGTATAGGTTTAATTACAAGATCGTCCATTTCCCACTCTTGGCTACTCGTTAGACCTATGTGTTTTATAGCAATAAAACCTGATTCCGTTGTTATGTTGTTGAAATCAACAACAAGAGGAGTCCAAGTTACAGTCGGATAAACCGCAGTGTTCGATGCAACTAAGGTTTCTACTAATTCAAAGTTTGCAGTGTCGCTTATAGACAAAGAAGGTAAAACACCTATTTGCAAAGTTCCTGAATTTGTTGCAGCAGGATAAACATTGCAAGTCATACGTAAGGTATTCAAATCATCTGCAAATAAAGGTAAAGCTATCCAAGTTGTAGATGAACCTGAGTTAAACAATATGTTCTTTGACGTCATTGAAGAATATTGTTTATCAACAGAAGGATATATGGCTGAAGAAGAATAAGCGTAGGATTTTAATACCGTCCAACAATTAGGTACAACATAGTTTGCATAATTGTCGAAATTTTCTGACCAAGGGCTTTCGCTGACTGAAATAGCATCACAAAGGGTTGTGAAAGAAGAGGTCGAACTTGTAGGAGTAGTTCCGTCGCAAGATGCAACTACATACCAAGTATAAGTTGTTGCAGGATTAAGACCTGTAAGAGTGAAAGTGCCGTCTTCGTCCAAAGTTGCTTCTGCTTGGTTGTAAGTTATCTCAGCAGCAGTCTTATAATAAACGGTAAACTCCTCTCCTGTGGAAGTCCAAGAAAGAACTGCTTCATCAGTAGACGGATTAGCACTTAGACTTTGCGGTCTCGAACAAGCAGGTAACTGCTCCAAAGCAATATCGTCCAAATATCCGTAGCCGGAAGGAACTTTGAATGCTACATATGCACCTGTTCCTTCATAATCTGCCAAACTAACTTCATATTCTGTATAAGTTGAAGTTAGACTTATACTCTCCAAAAGTTCAAAAGTAGAAACGTCTGAAGGATTGGTCATAACTCCTATTTGCATATTACTTGTATTTTGATTTTTTGACCAAAATCTAATTTGCAAAGTATTTATAGGATTTTCTTCTGTATCAACAGGAGGCAAAGATACAATATTCGGAGTTGAGAAATAAAGATAACCGACACCTGTATGTGCATTTGATGTTACTGTGCCTATGTAAGGGTCTGTTCCCGAAGAACGGGTCCAACAAGTACCTACACTTCCGCCACCCGAAACACTGCCTTCAACATCTTCCCATCCGTATGTATAAGGAATAGAGATGGTAGCACAAGGTGTTTGGAATACTGAAGTGCTGCTTGAAGGCGTTGTGCCGTCATCACAAAGAGCTTTAACATACCAATGATAGGTTGAAGCAATGTCAAGGTCTTCCAAAGAAATAGTCCAAACTCCGTCACCCTCTCCTTGAGTGAAATCGGTATAAGCTTCGCTCCAAGAAGTCTCAGCATTTTTCTGCAAATAGACTTCAAAGTTTGTTCCTGTAGAAGCCCAAGAAAGAGTCACTGAACTTTCTGATAAATTGCTGACTGTTAGATTTCCCGGACGCGAACACTCAGGTATAGGTTCTATGGTTACATTATCAACATAAATATTTGCCGTTGCAATATTCTTGAAAGCAATGTAAGCACCTTCGTCTTCATAAGTAGAGAAAGGAACTTCGTAAAGAGTATAAGTGTTAGTAAGGTTTATTGTTTCCATAAGAGTAAACGTATTTGCATTTGCAGGGTCAGTCATGACACCGACTTGAATTACACTTCCGTTAGTTCCTGCCTTAGCATAGAAAGAAACTTGTGTTTCTGTCAAATCTATTTCGTTTACATCAATAGGAGGCATTGCTATATAGTTAGGGTTGTAAAAATACAATGTCCTTGAACCTTGATAAGTATTGCTCGTATAAGTATAAGGATAAGTTGAAGCAGAACCTTTGGTCCAACAATTTGGAATAGGGTTGGAACCTGTACCTACAGTCTCAAAATCACAAAAATAAGGAAGAGTAGTAAGTTCTGCACAAGAGGTTGTAAAGACAACTGTTCTCCAACCACTTTGCAAATCACCGCAGTCTGCCATAACTCTTACGTTGTAAGTAGTTGCAGGACTTAAATCTTCAAAAGAGATGCTGTAATCATTTGTTTCTTCGTACTCATCTTCACTTGGCCACTCTTCATTAGCAGTTTTTATTTGGTAATAAAATGTAGGAGTGTCTTCTCTTTCTTCCCAAGAAAGAGTAGCAGTAGATGAAGTTACATTGGTTGTTGCCAAACCTCTTACTCCTGAACAAAAATCTCCGGCAGGAAGAATGGTTAATTGTACATCGGGATAACCGCCCGAAGGTTGCTGATCTAAAGCACCTATAGTTTGAGGCGAGCCGTCAGCCCAAGCTGCTACGAAACGGTTTGCAACATTTGTTGAACGCCAATACTTGCTGTTGCCGAGGTAACTGCCTGTTGTCTCCTCTAAAGCTATGACCAAATTCTCAGAACCGTCGAAAGGGAACGGCTCATCTAATTCTATCTCAGACCATTGAGAAGAAACGACTGTCCAAGGACCTTGATATACCAAGGTAAAATCAGAAGCAGGTAATCCTGATTGTGCAGTTGGGAAAGAAGACATGGAGGTTGTGGCCATGTAAACCTTAATCTGTCTTGTTGAATTGACACCTGAGGCAGCCATATAGTAAGCAATGGAAGTAATATTTCCTGTTTGCTCTATATCATCTGCAAGATAAATAGTCTGCGATGCACTATAGTTGAACCACAAGTGTATCGGGACTCGGTTATTGTTGGTAAGGTCGTTGCCCAATCCTATTGTGACGACCTCTTGCGAAAATCCGCTGAGGGCAAGTATTATCGCCGTCAGCATAAACATAAATAACTTTTTCATTTTTTTAAATTTTTAATTTATAAATTAAAGTTTTGATTTTATTTTCCTTAACATTCTGTTATACAAAGAAAGACCTATCATTTAAACTCCTAATTCCGAATTTAAAAGACAGGTCTTTATTATGTTTACAACCGTTTCCTCTCGGGTAAAAGCCTAATTTTACCCCCCCCATATAAGGTGTTGTATTATATATCAAAGATTTAAAAATCATAATATTATTTCATATTAAACTTGTTTCTTGTTAATACTTTCTATAGACTGCAAATTTATGTTTTATTTTCTAAATATGCAAGAAAAAAAGCAAAATTTTTAAACCTTGAAATTCTATATCACCGTTGCTTTTACAAAGAATAAGAGTAGCACAAAGTGACGTAGAAAAGTAAGCGGAACAAAAACAGATTAAACTAAAAAACTCCTTAACGCTTCACAGCGCTAAGGAGACCCAAAAAAAATGAATTTAATAAATTAAAATGAATTAAATATAATTATGTCTCTAAGAACATAATTTTCCTTGTATTCTTTGTCTGTTTTATTTTCGGGAAAATTAGTCTTGTTTACGGTTTTTCCTTACTTTGTAAGCCAAAGTGCCTGCTCCCAATGACAACAACAAAGCCGTTGCCGTGCCTACAGGACCTTCTGCAACTTTATGTGCACCTACGCCCTCTGCATTATTCTCGTGCAGTTCCGTAGCGCGCGGATAGTTAGAATCAGCCAAAGCCATGGAAACAGTAAACAAAAATACAGTCATTATTGCCGCTATTTTTTTCATCTCTTTTTATCCTTTCTGTTTTTTTTATCTTACTACTATTTTTTGTGTTTTTGTCTCTCCGTTTGCATATACCTTTACTATATATGCACCCTCGTTTAAGTCAGTGTCAAATACTGCACTCTCACCCGAAAGTCCCAAAGCGTAAACTTCTTGACCCAAGGTGTTGTAAATCTCAACTCTTTGCAGATTTTTAGCCTTTAGGTTTATCTCAGTGCCTATGTTGTAAACTGATATGTTGTCTGCAGAAACAACAGAAGAAGACAAACCGACGTTTTTCTTGGAGAACTTAAGTTGATAGTTGTTTGTAAGTCCGTTTTCCAAATTGATGCTTACAGGATTTTCGGAAAGGACGGTAACAGTGTTGTTGTAAGTATCTATCAAAGAAACCTCAATATTTGCAGGCAATGATTCAAGGCTGAGAGAGGCAACAGTATTTCTGTCGCTTGCAAAAGTAACATCGCTGATATATTCTTGTGAAGAAAAGACGTTTTTCCACAATCTTACACCATCTACATTGAAGTACATATCAAAGTCAGTACTTGCCACAGCATAAGCATCTGAAATATCAAAACCGTCAGATGCGGCCTCATCTCTCTGAGCATGAAGTCTGAGAGTTTTTCCCTCTGAAGAGAAATTAAAGGTTATAAGGTCAGAAGATGATTTCTTTATTACCGTTGAAGCATCTGCGTTGTATGAAGACGGTTTTTCAAGAGTAACACTATAGTTCTGAGCCACAGGAACCAAGAAAGCACATGCAGGCTCTATGTCTACGCTGCTCAACTCATCGGTTTCTATCTTAACCCATTTGTCATTTACGCCGTCGTTCTTGTAAATAACCTTACCTTGTACGTCATCGCTGTTAAAGATACTTGCATTCAATACGGAGGTAAAAGGATTGCTAAGCAGAAGAAAATATTCCGAACCACCGTTGTAGCCTTTCGTTGCAGTACCGCTGAAAGTCTTGGAGTTATTAGGGCTTACCGTTTGGCTGATAGTCATGTCTCCGCTTGCAGTATATGATTTGCCGCTGCCGTCCCAAGTATTAGGTTGAACATAAAGAAGATAGCCTTGCCCTGCTTCTGCATTTGCATGCAAACCTATAGCAGAAACAAACTCATTAGCGTCTGCATCATAAGGATAAACCTCTATCTCATTAGCATTGTCCTCAGCCTGACTGTTGAACAACCAATCCTCAACGCTCTGAGTTGCCATAGGACCGACTGCATTCCACTGGTCTACGGTAAGTTTCTTTTTCATAGTAACTGAAGAGAAATAACCTAAGTTGTCTATCAATGAGCCACCGTCCTCAATAACAACACCCGTAAAACTATAAGCAGGATAATCATCGGGTTGTCTTAAACGTGAGTTTATATCAGAAGTTGTTGCGCCACTTTGAGCAGAAGGAATAAAGACTTTGCCGCCATTTACTACGCTAAGAACACCCGAAAAAGTCACACCGTCCAATTCCGCTTTAGTATAAGTTGAAGGAAGCGCAGTATTTGTTCCCTTTAAATTGAAATAATCATAGAAACGGCGTGAAGCTTGTATTGATGCGATTCCGTTATTCAGTTTTGTCATATCAACACTCGGACGCTTACTGTTATCACAATTAGCTATAACACTTGTTTGATTACTTACAAGAAGTACTGTACTTTTTCCACCCTCATAATTAACATTGTCAGCCCATACATTTGAATATTTTGTAGCATTAAAAGTCTTTGTATAACCGACAACCGCACCCACATTGGTACAATTAACCGCTTTAACGGTAGTATTTTTAACATAGCAGTTTTTTACCGTGCAATTATCCACATCAATTCTTCCTATCAAAGAACCGACGTATTTATCTTTGGTACTTGTTCCTGTATAAGTATATTGGAGTTTTGAATCTTCTATCCAACAATTATCAAATGAAGATGCATTTGTTGAACTATTTATAGCACTTGCAAGTATACCATAGTATAATGCTGCTCCGGAAGCCTCTATCTCAGCATTCTTTATTCCAAGATTTTTAATCGTTGCAGAATTCAGTGTATTGAAAATTCTGTATTTTACGTTATATACGGTAAAGCCCTGTCCGTCAAATGTACCTGAGAAAGTAGCATAAGGAGTGTATCCATAGGAGTCAGGCAAATAAATGTCATTATCCAAATAGAAAACTCCGCTCTTAGATGCACTTGCATCAGCAGAAGAAAACGCATTTAAAAACTCTTCGGCTGTTTTTATGTGCGTCTGTGCCTTTACTTGTGTAAAGCCGACACAACAAACAACCATTAACAAAAGTAGATTAAACTTTCGTTTCATCACTATTAAAAATATTCTTTCGGGGAATTCTGCAAAAGAAAGATTGTCCTTAGCAACCTTATTATTAATTCATAAAAAAAACGTGAAATCCCTATGTTTTATATCTTCAATCAAAGGTGTGTGGAAAAAAACCCGAATACAAAAGATATAATCATAACAACCCCACGCCTAACGTTCAGGCATTAACGGGCGTTATTACTTTCATAACTCGCTGTATTCATTAAAGCTTCCACACTTTTTGATTACAAGTTATAAAGCATAACGCTTTATCTAAACATTTCAAATTGACAGGATAATGCACCCTGCCTCTTAGTCTATACTAAGTGCTTGCAAAATTAGTACAATATTTTATTGTAACAAAAATTTCGGGTAAAAAAATATTAATCCTCCGAAGATAATACAGGGAATAAGAGTAGCCCAAACCACTTCGGAACTAAGCAGAGAAAAGCCTCTGTGAACAGTAAGAGAAAAAAACTCAGAGATATATTTTTTCTATCCGTTCATTACAGAAATAAGTCCTTTCAAAGCATATTTCAGATAGAAGAAGAGTGTATTTGCAGAATGCAAATACGAAAAAAAAGTTGCTCTGTCCTACTCTATGCCCATGCAAAAAAGTAAAGAAAAAAATAAAAGCAAATCCCTGTTCAGCGAAATCAAGTTTCAGATTTTTAAAATCAAGTTTCACGATGCTGAAACTTGATTTCAGAAAACTGAAATCAAGTTTTATTTTTCTGACCTAAAGTCAAGAGAAATTTACTTTATGTTTAATTGTCCTTTAACTTTTAAAATAACAGATTTTTTTCTTTAAAAAAGCAAAATAAACTTATACTCATACCCCGAGTAAAAGAAGAAAAAGAATAATAATTTTTATATTTAAAAGTGTTTTTTGCGTAAAAATGACACAATAATTTTAAATTTTACCAAAATTATTTTAAATTTTAATTTATTGAAAATGAAGACTTAACAAATTATTTTAATTTTTTATTGCGTTATTTTGACGCAAAATTGTTGTAGTTTAAAATATTGTTATATTTTTGCGTCAAAATAACGCAGTATAAATTTAAAAAAATTAAGAGAATGGAAAAGACAAAGATTTTTAATGTCATAATACTTGACAAAAGCGGTTCAATGAGTTCAATACGTCAAGCAGCTATAGACGGAGTAAACGAAACGATTAGCGGAATAACGATTTCGCAGAAAGAACACGAAGACACCCAGCAACATTACATACTTTTGAATGCCTTCTGTTCACACGGTATAGACACCATATATAACAATGTGAAAATAGATGAAGCAAAGAATATGGAAGAGGTTGATTACAGGCCTTGTTGTTCTACTCCGCTGTACGACACTATAGGGATTACACTGAGCAAATTGGAAGAAAGATTGGAAGAGGTTGAGGACTACATGGTCTTTGTCACCGTCATAACGGACGGATACGAAAATGCCTCCGTAAAATACTCAGGTGCAGATATAAAGAATTTGATTGAGCGGTTAAAAGAAAAGGGCTGGAGTTTCAGTTATTTAGGTTCGGATCACGATGTAGAGAAAGTAGCGGGAGATTTATCCTTTGATAGATTTCAGAGTTTTCAACACACGGGAGAAGATACAAAAAGGGCTTTCAGAGAAAGGAATATGGAGCGATGGGTAGAGGCCCGGGCATTAGACGAAGTGCTACTCATGGAAAGGTCTGAAGGAAAGAAGTTTTCAAATAAAGAAAGACTGTTACACATATCAAAGAAACTGAATGAGATGGAGGGGAAAGATACAATTGACAGAAAAACACCGCCCTTTAATACACCAAGCGACCTATTAGATGAAAAATCCACAGAACAGGAGAAAACAGAAGAAAAGACGGCGCAGCCATCTAAAGAGAAAAAAGGGATATTCAGAAGATTGTTCTCTAAATAAAGAAAGAGAGAAATAGATTTATGATTTTTTATAAATAAAAAACAGCTTCAAGTTATAAATAGAAACGATATGGAAGAAAAGCAATATTGCTACGAATATCCGCATCCTGCCGTTACGGCAGACAATGTGATTTTCGGATTTGACAACAAGGAACTCAATGTCTTGCTTATCAAACGCAAGAATGCCCCTTATGAGGGCAGATGGGCGTTTCCCGGCGGTTTTATGGCAATAGACGAAACCATAGAGGAGTGTGCAAAGCGTGAATTGGAGGAAGAAACGGGGTTTAAGGCACAACGTATTGAACAACTTATGTGTTTCTCCGACGTTTGGAGAGACCCGAGAGAGAGAGTGATAACAATAGCATTTTTTGCCTTGGTACGTATGCAGGAAGTCAAAGGCGGAGACGATGCCTTAGAAGCAGAATGGTTTAAACTAAAAGATGTACCTGCTCTTGCTTTCGACCACGACTACATATTGCGGATTGCACTCAACAGATTGAGGGAAAGGGTATATTTTGAACCTATATGCTTTGAACTTTTGGGCGAACAGTTTACCATGAGCGAACTTCAAAGGTTGTATGAAGAAATATTGCAGGTGAAATTTGACAGAAGAAATTTTTTCCGCAAAATTCAATCGTGGGGTATTCTGAAAAGAGTGGACAAAAGAGATGAAAACGAGTTTCAAAATCAAGTAACGGAGGTTTACAATCAAAAAACGGAAGATGAAGACTTTTCATTGGATTTTTCTGAGACATCTCCTAAACTTATACGTATGAAAAAAATACGAAAAATATTAAATTCCAAAAAGGAACAACAAGACCTTGGAAACATCTTTGATGCAAGTATAAAATACTCTAAAGCAGATCCAATCCTAAGTCAAGAAAATGCAAACCTTGATAAAGAAACTTCAGACCTTACAAATCCCGATTCCTCTTTAGGCAAATATAATCCGCGTGCAACCATTTATTACACCTTTGACAAGGAACGCTACATTGAGAAAAAGAACGAAGGTTTCAGACTTCAATTCTAAAACAAAAAGACTTACAAAATCAAAAAAGGCAGGAAGTGAATTACTTCCTGCCTTTTTGAAATAAGACTAAGTATAGATTTGTTTAAACTTATTCTATAATTAACTTCTTAGAAATGTTACCCATTCTTACATAGTAGATGCCGCTGTTAAGGTCGGAAACATCAACTCTTACTTCTCTTTCCTTAGTAGCAACTCTTATTGTCTTAGCAATACGTCCTGCATTGTCAAGTATAAGAATGTCACCCATTTCTGTATTTTCTGCTTTTATCATTATTACTTCCTTTGCAGGGTTAGGAACAATGCTCAAAACTATATCTTCTTTGCTTATTGTATTAAGGCCTACCAAAGAAGAGTCTACAGGGTCCTTGTAGAAGATAACTTTTCTTACAATGGAGTCACAACCGTTCACCGTCTGACCTTGATAATCCATTACGGTATCGGAATAATAACTTTGTCCCCAACCTTCAATTATATTTCCGTTTGCATCATAAGCATAGACGGTATCTACAAGTATGGTATCATAACTAGGATTTACATTTACCGTTATTATGGCTGTGTGTGAACAACGTTTAACTACACTTGTTGTTCTGTCAACTTCTTCCCAAGTAAATCTGTAGTTGTTTGCTGCATCCGAGAACACTCTTGAAACTGTACTGTCCGGAGGGTAATAAGTCCAACGGTCACCCGAACACATAGTATGTGAAGCGGTGTCATTCTTAACATAGAATACTTTCTGATTTATCTTAGTAACTATACTGTCACAACCGTAAATTGATTGATATGATTCTATCACAGTGTCTCTTTCATTGTTCAATGCACATTCTGTTACTGTGTCTCTCTCTGTTATAACGGTATTGTATTCAGGGTGATAATTGAAGTTCAAAACAACTAAACTGTCACAACCTCCTATACCTGTAAGATTCAAATAATAAACATTCTCCGTTGCTTGCTCAATATCAAAACCGTTTTCGTTGTACGGAGAGTTTTTACATATAGTTTCAGTCAATGTAGTTGTGTCTGCGTAGTAAGAAACAGGATAAGTTACTATTATGCTGTCAAATCCCTGTACATTTGTATAAGTTTCAGTTACAGGAGTTCCTTCTCCTGTTGCCTCAGCACAAGTTTCTACAAAAGTAGTGTCATAAATCGTTATACGATCAACAGGATTTACGGTCAAAGTTAAAACAGTTACAACATCACAACCGTTTGCGTCTACTATAGTGTCTGTATATGTTCCTGCCGAAGTAAGTTCTGTTCCGTTGAAATCATAAGTCTCTCCCATGTCTATTGATTCTTCCAAGGTGTCAGGCTCAGGTTGAGGAAGTATTGTAAGGTCTAAACTGATAAGAAAATCTTTCTTTGCAGTCAATGGAATAGCGTGAGTGTAAGTTCCGCTTTCTGTCAATTCCTCACCGTAAAAATCATAACTGCCGCAAGCAGTCATTTCTTGATAATCATAAATAGTATCTTTTATTACAAGCATTGCAGTGCTGAATGTTACAACAGAGTCACAACCGTTTACCGTTTGCAATGAATCAACACTTATTTCCATGTAGTCAGCATCAAAAGACGCACTCTTAACAGTGTCATAAATAACAGTGTCATAAGAAGGAAGAACAACAAGGTTAAGCGTTACCAAAGTATCTGCTTCACTTGTGTGGCGTACTATTTCATAAACACCTGTTTCAGTTGCTTGAATATTGCCTAAAGTGAAAGTCTCGCCCTGACAAATCTCAGCATCAATGGTAGAATCAACAAATTGCAAAACGCTGATGTTAAGAACAAGAGTACTGTCACATCCGTTTGAACCCTCTATAGATGAAGTATAAGTTCCTCCCGCGGTGAAAGACTCTCCTACAAAATAGTTTTCATCATCGTAAGTCAAAGTTCTGCCTTCATAAAGTATTGTATCAATAGTTTTAGTGTAAGACTGCTTTATCGTAAGTTGTAATTTAGTCTCTCTGAATGAAGTTTCGGATAATTCTTCCGTATAATAATAAGTTCCGCTTGAGGTTAAAACGCTATCAAAGAAAATTAAACTGTCGCAAGCTGTAATAACCTCAACAACAGTGTCTATTTCACAGTCAGTAGTGTATCTTACAGTGTCTATGTTTCTCCAAATCTCGGCAGAAAGGTAAGCTTCGTCAGAACGGCAAGGGATTTCAACGTTAAAATTACCCAATCCATAGAAAGCAGTTGCCTCTACTTGAGGAGGATTGCTTGCTAAAAGACGCAGACTCGAAAGATTAGTACAATTAGAAAAAGCATAAGCTCCGAAAGAAGAAATTGTAGAAGGGAAAGTCAAACTGCTGACAGAAGTACAATTGGAAAACGCACTCTGAGAAACGGTCTGCAAACCCTCTGCTATAGAAATATTGTTCAAAGAGCTGCATGCCATGAACGTATAGTCGGAAACAGTAGTCAGAGAAGAAGGCAGGCTGACCGAAGTCAAAGAAGTACAATAGTGAAATGCGTGTTCACCAAGATAAGTCAAACCTTCGGGCAATGAAACCGTTCCCAAAGAAATACAATAGTAAAAAGCAGCAGTGCCTATACTTGTAAGATTTGCAGGGAAACTTACTTGCTCAAGATTGGAACAATAATAAAATGCCATATCTCCTATTGTTGCCACATTGGAACCAAGTTGTACCGAACGGACATTTAAATCGTTGGCAAAAGCACTATTACCTACGGCAACGACTGAGTAAGTTACACCATCGTAAGTAACACTTGAAGGTATAACTATTGCAGATAAGTTGTTAGGATTTCCGGCCACTTCAACGGTTGTTTCAGTGAGAATATTCATAGCTAAATCGTTAGCCACGAAATCATAAGCTCTTGCATTTAAACCTGCTAAGAATAAAAAAGCAGCAAATAAACAATACTTAAGTCTTTTCATTTTTTCTTTTTATTTATTTCTTATATTTTTACAACTTAATATCGCTTTGGTAACAAAATTAATACCAAACTCAAATACTATTTTTCAACTTGCAAAGATATAAATAATTTTTGTTTAATATCTAATTTTTGTATTATTTTTTTATTTCATTCTTTTTAAGTTAAAAATTTAAGCCCCCGCATAAAGAAAAAAAACAATAAAATTCCGCATCAAGCAAGCAATAAAAAAACAGCCCGACGGTCATTCAAAAGACCGTCGGGCTGCAATATAATATAGTAAATGTGAATTACAACAATTGAGCCAATCTTTCAGCAAGATCGCATACACGGTTTGAGTATCCGTTCTCGTTGTCATACCAAGAAACAACTTTAACGAAGTTTCCGTCCATTACCATTGTAAGTTGAGAATCAAAAATAGAAGAATGAGGATTATCAACAATATCTATTGATACAAGAGGTTCTTCACTGTATTCAAGGATTCCTTTCATAGGACCTTCAGCAGCTTCTTTTATTGCAGCGTTTACTTGTTCCTTGGTAACATTGCAATTTAATTCAACTGTCAAATCAACAACAGAACCGTCAGGAGTAGGAACACGCATAGAGATACCGTCAAGTTTTCCTGCCAATTCAGGTATTACCAAACCGACTGCTTTTGCTGCGCCTGTAGAAGTAGGTATTATGCTGCATGCAGCTGCTCTTGCTCTTCTCAAATCCTTGTGAGGAAGGTCAAGTATTCTTTGGTCGTTGGTGTAAGAGTGGATAGTATTCATCTGACCTCTTTTTATACCGAACTTGTCATTTAAAACCTTTGCAACAGGTGCTAAACAGTTAGTAGTACAAGAAGCATTGCTTACGCAGGTTATTTCTTTTGTCAAGACTTTATCATTAACGCCCAAAACAACTGTTGCATCTACGTCGTCAGCCTTTGCAGCAGGAACAGTAAGAATAACTTTCTTTGCTCCGGCTTTTATATGCTTTGACATAAGTTCTCTTGTCTTGAACAGACCTGTTGATTCTATGACGATATCAACGCCTAACTCTTTCCAAGGAAGATTTTCCGGATCTCTCTCTGCATAAACCCGTATACGCTTTCCATTAACTACAAGATACTCTCCGTCAGATGAAACTTCACCATTAAATTTTCCGTGAACAGAATCATATTTCAAAAGGTGAGCTAATGTTGCTGCATCAGTAAGGTCATTAATTGCTACAACCTCTAAGCCGTTCTTTTTTTGCATGTTTCTGAACGATACTCTGCCTATACGTCCGAAACCGTTGATTGCTATTTTTGCCATTTCTTTATCGTTTTATCAGATTTGTATATTAAAGTAAAATTTTTGCAAAGATAAAAATAATATTTTAATTATTAAAAAATAAAGAAAAAATATCTTAATTACACCTTTTTATTATCAAGCAATAAAGTATCGTTCCTGCCTTACGTTTTTCTACAGTTTACAAAAGCAAAATTACTTTCATACTTCAAATCGCCGCAAGTAAAGTAAAAATCTCCCCACAACCAAGTCTAACAACAACTCTGATGCCATAGCACATAAGCATTGCCTAATTCCGAATTCGGTAAATCAGAATAAATAACGCTAAAATAAAACTGCACTGTCATACTTAACAATAAGCCGTTGCCGTGATTTTTTACTACAAAGGCAATTTCTTTTTTTTACAGCAGATAACAAGGTATAAATTCCTCAATGTTCAGTTATGTAAAAATAAAATCAAGTTTTAAAAAACTGAGATTTGATTTCACGGCGCTGAAACTTGATTTTAAAAAATTAAAATCAAGTTTCATTCAGACGATATTGAGTTTTGATTTCAGAGACCTGCTTTTTCTTTCGGAAAAATATGTTCGGAGAATGATAACATATTAAGTTTTTCTATAATGTTCTTTTTTTATTAGCATTTTTTTTATACTTTTGCACCCCTATATAAACAATCCGATTAGGCAAAGGCAAGTATGGAAATAAAAATAGGAGATATAACAAACGCAATAGAAAAGACAGCACCTCTCTGTTGGCAGGAGAGTTACGACAACGCAGGCTTAACGGTAGGAAATCCCGAAATGGTTTGCAGCGGTGTTTTACTCTGTCTTGATGTCTTTGCATCAACACTGGAGGAGGCATCGGCAAAAAATTGTAACCTCGTAATTTCCCACCACCCTTTCATATTCCGCAGCATAAAAAAATTACCTTATGAAAGCGGATTGAATAAAATACTGTCTTTGGCTTTGAAGAATGATATTGCCGTTTACTCTTCCCATACCAACATGGATTCTTCGTCTACAGGAGTTAATTATGCACTTGCAGGAGTCTTGGGTTTGCAGGATTATAAACCGTTGTCAGACAGACAATTTGAAGACAAAAACTATTTGGGTTGCGGTCTTATAGGCAGTTTACCCAAACCCCTAACGGCAGAAGAATTTCTTAATAAAGTTAAAGAAAGACTTGGATTGAAAGTTCTTCGTTACAGCGGAGATATTTCAAAAGAGATAAGCAGAGTAGCTTTGTGCGGCGGCTCGGGTGCAGAATTTACAGGTGATGCAATAAAAAAATCATGCGATTGTTTTCTGACAGGAGATATAAAATATCACAATTTCTTGGACACGGAAGAAAGGATAATCCTTGCAGATATAGGACACTACGAGAGCGAACAGTTTATAATCAAACGCTTTGAAGAAATAATAAAGGCAGAGTTTGAAGACAATATACCTATATTTATAAGCGGACAGACTAACAAAGTAAAATACTTATAAAAACAACTGAAAAAAAATAATAATTTGGCTATGAAAAAGACTTATGACTTTGACACCGAACATTTTTATCACGAAAAAAACATACAGATGCGCTTTTCCGATCTTGATGCTCTAAATCACGTGAACAACGGTTTTCAGATGCATTATTTTGATGTAGGAAGAATTTATTATTTCTCTGATATTCTTCACAGAAGCATAGATTGGACAGATGATTTTCTTGTATTGGTACATTTGGAACTTGACTTCATTGCCCCGATAGAAATGGGAATGGACGTATATGTTCAAACCAAAACAATAGGTTTCGGAAGTAAGAGCATGAAGATGTTTCAGAGAATAATAGATAAAAACACAGGTGAGGTTAAGTCTACATGCTTTTCCATACTTTCTGGATTTAACAGAGAGAAACAAATTTCAGAACCTCTGCCAGAGGAATACATAACAAGTTTTCTTGATTTTGAAAATAATAGATAAAATTTTAGGAAGTTTATTTTTATTTTCCTAATTTTGTGGCGAAAAAATAAAAGTTTAACAAAATATTTTACTGATATGAAAAAATTATTTTTGTCTTTAGTTCTTGGTTTGTCAAGTTTGACTCTTTTTGCCCAAGGACCGACTATAGTAAGCACTGAAGTGCAAACAAGAAACGTCGTTATAGAAGAATTTACCGGAGTAAACTGTCAGTATTGCCCTGTAGGGCATGACAATGTCTCTGACTTCGCTGCCCAATATCCGGGACGGGTTGTTCCTATCAATATCCACACAGGAGGTTATGCTGCTCAGTATAAAACAAATTACGGCTCAGCAATAGAAGGCCAGTCCAACTTAGAGGGATATCCTGCAGGCACTCTTAACCGTCAGACCTCGGGTTGCAAAACCAATAACATAACTCCTCAAGGCAACTCATGGCAAAGCACTGCCGTTTCGTTTATGAATACTGCCTCGCCTGTGAATGTTGCTGCTACGGCTGACATTGACGTTATCACAAGAGTAATGACTATACATGTAGAGATTTATTATACTTCCGATGTCGCTCAAAACGGAAATCTGCTTAATATTGCTTTGTTACAAGACAATATCATAGGTCCTCAGATTATCACTTCGGGCTACAATGCACATCAAAAAACAGAAGACGGACAGTATATCCACATGCACATGTTACGTGATATGATTACAGGACAGTGGGGCGACACTATAGCTAAGAACAATGAAGGAAGCATAAACGCAGGTACTTTTATATCCAAAGATTATACTTATACAATACCTCAACAGTTAGGAATAAACGGTGACATGTGGGATGTTGTATTAGGAAACATTAACTTAGCAGTTTTTGTTACCGATTTAAGCAAGTCAGGTTGTACTTCGCTCAAAGGACCTAACATCTGGACCGGAGTAAAAGTTATACCTAACTACTTAAATGTAAACACATTCGGAGCAAACATTCAATCCTTGGATGCACAAGACGTTCTCGGCTGTGAGAATGCAGTGGATTTGTATGCAACAGTAAGAAACGAAGGAACGGCAATAACTGCTGTTGATTTCTCTTATGAAAACACTACGGCAAACATTACTGAAAATTCTTCAGTAGAAGTAGATATACCTACATTCTCTTCTGTCAGAGTAAAAATAGGAAGAGTCAGTGTTACACCATCAGAAGTAAATTCCTTTAAGGCAAGTATCACAGGACTTAACTCAGAAGAGTACACAAGCACAGTTGCTCCTGCTATCACCTCCCACACTAAGGCTGAGGTATATCATTCAACAGGTTATCCGACACTAATACTTAAAACTGACACACGCGGTTCGGAGATTACTTGGTCTGTGTATGATACAGAGGGAACAGTGCTTTACACCGGCGGACCTTACTCTAACGGTTCTGTTGTAAGGGATACCGTTGTCTTTAACAACTTATACGACGGTTGTTTCTTCTTTAGCATTACAGACGCTAACCAAGACGGAATGAACAACGGAAACGGAAGCGGTAATTATGAAATAATAAATGCACAAGGAGAAAGAATGTACCGTTCAAACGGTAAATTCGGCGCAGGAGAAGTAATAGATTTTTCCGTAGACGGCGTAGGTGCAGGACTTAATGAAGCAAATGAAAATATTTGTCAAAGTTTTGTTTACCCTAACCCTACTTCTATGCAGGCAACTCTTTCTGTTAATGTAAACAAGGCTGACAAAGGCCACATAACTCTTGTTGATATTACAGGCAGAGTAATCCTTGATTTAGGAGAAAGAGATTTGGTATCAGGCGAAAACAAGATTGATATCAACACATCTAAACTTAGCATAGGTTCTTACTTTATTCACTTAAGGACAAATAACGGAATAACTGTCAATAGATTGAATATATGTAGATAATCTTTGATTTTATCCCTATATTTCAAAAAATCCGTCTTTATTTGATTGTAAAGACGGGTTTTTTGTATCTTTGCAAAATATTAAAATAAGGAAAACTTAATTCTATTATGGCAACGAAGGAAAATTTTGGCTACGAAAAAATTGATAACTACAACGAACAGACAACCGAAAAGCTGGCTTATCACTACAAAGAGATATTGAAACTTCTTGGAGAAGACCCTCAGAGAGACGGACTTTTAAAAACTCCCGAGAGAGTAGCCAAAGCCATGGAGTTTTTTACACATGGCTACAATATGAACCCATCTGAGATTTTGCGTTCTGCGATGTTCAAGGAAGATTACAAACAAATGGTTATTGTTAAAGACATTGAGATTTATTCTCTTTGCGAACACCACATGGTTCCTTTCTTTGGCAAGGCTCATGTTGCATACATACCAAACGGAACTATAGTAGGACTGAGCAAAATTCCCCGTGTTGTAGACTGCTTTGCAAGACGCCTTCAAGTACAGGAAAGAATGACAAGAGAAATTCTTAATTGTATCAACGACACTCTTAATCCTCTCGGAGTAGCTGTTGTCATAGAAGCACGGCATTTGTGCATGAGTATGCGCGGAGTACAGAAACAAAACTCCCTTACCACGACATCGGATTTTGTGGGAGCATTTAAGAGAGACGAAAAGACAAGAGGTGAGTTCATGCGTTTAATCGGTGTTCACCTTGTCTAATAACAATCGGAGAGGTTTAAAGATTTCCGCTTAAATATTTGGGAGTTGTTCCCCACATAAGTTTGTCTCTTATAGCCTTGAAAAAGTCTTGATTTTCCAATCTGACAAGATTCCACTGGTAGACTGACTTTTCTATCAGTATATCACCATGTGATTTCTCAAATATACTGTATCCGTCCACCAACATCTTACAAGCGTTGTCCGTTTGCGGTATATGAACTCTTATTTTAGCATTATCTGCTATGATTATAGGTCTAAAAGTCAAGTTATGCGGAGCAATGGGCGTCAGACACAAACAACTGCTTTCGGGACTTACGATAGGACCGCCTGCAGACATAGAATAGGCGGTGCTGCCTGTAGGAGTTGCTATGATAATTCCGTCACCGCTATAAGTAGAAAGATATTTCCCGTCAATGAATACTTCCAAATCTATTATACTTCCTCTGTTTGTGGAAAGGAAACAGGCTTCGTTTACGGCAAAATGTCTTTGAGAAGCAAGCTCATTGTAATCTATCCCGAGTATAGGCCGTTTCTCTATAGTGAAATTATTTTCCGCTATCTCCTTAGCAAGGTTCTGCATATCCTCTCTGCCTGCCGTAGTCAAAAATCCCAAATGGCCGAGATTAACTCCGAGAACTGCTATTTCCGTTCCTATAACAAAATCCACGGTATCGAGCATCGTTCCGTCGCCTCCTAAAGAAATCAAAAGATTTGAAGAATTTCGGAGTTCGTCTTTATTAGAAAAAGTCTTGATTTTAGAATTTACATCGACAAAATCTTTTATGGAAGCCCAAAATGTCTGCCAAACAAAAATCTTGTCATAGATTGCAAGGAGTTCATCAAAGAGAAGTTTTATCAATTCCCTGTCTCCACTGTCCTCAGGAACTTTTCCGAAAATGGATATTGTCATCTTGTATATACTTTATTAATATTCAATAGCAGCAGTTCTGCATTCTTCATTTGCAAAGATACAATAATAAACAATAAGTCCTTGCATAAAAACACATATTTTTTATTCGGCAGATTGTTGTTTTCTTTTATCTTATCCGTAAAAATATATTATTTAGCAGTAATTTTGATAAATTTTTGTAAATTTGCACCTTAAAACATAAAAAAACAACACTTATGAAAAGAAAACTTTTTACAATGTTCTTGATTCTCACTTCCCTTTTTCCGTTTTTTGCAAAGGCTGACGGAGGTATGTGGTTGCCTATGTTACTTTCAATGAACGAAAGCGACATGCAAGAAAAGGGAATGAAAATATCTGCAAAAGATATCTACGATGTAAATAATGCTTCTCTGAAAGATGCTGTTATGCTTTTCGGAAGCGGATGTACGGGTGAGTTTGTTTCAAATGAAGCTTTGGTTTTCACCAATCACCACTGCGGATATTCGTATATAGTAAAGCATTCAACGGTTGAACACGATTATCTTACAAACGGATTTGTCGCAAACAACAAATCCGAGGAATTACCTTGCCCCGGGCTTACGGTAACTCTTCTTAAGTACATGAAAGATGTAACAAAACAGGTCTTGGAGGGAGTAGACAATTCCCTGAATGCAGACCAAAGGAAAACATTAATAAAAATCAACATAGACAAACTTATCCTCGAAGAGACGAAAGGTACTCACTACTCAGCAATAGTAAAACCTATTTACTACGGTAACCAATATATAATGTACGTTAATGAAATCTTCAGAGACGTTCGCCTTGTCGCTGCTCCGCCGAGCAATATCGGAAAATTCGGAGGAGACACTGACAATTGGATGTGGCCAAGGCACACCGGGGATTTTTCAGTTTTCAGAGTGTATGCAAACAAGGATAACGAGCCTGCTGATTACAACAAGGACAATGTTCCTTATACCCCGAAGAAGTTTATGAAAATATCCTTGAAAGATAAACAAGAGGGCGATTTTACTTTCGTTTTCGGTTATCCCGGAACGACTAAACAGTTTCTTACTTCGTTTGCCGTTGATGAAGTACAGAATTATGAAGACCCAATCAGAATTAAACTCCGCACGGAGGTTCTTAACGTCTACAATCAAGCGATGAACGAAAGTCCTGCCAAGCGTTTACGCTATGCATCCAATGTTGCAAGCATAGCAAACGGTTGGAAAAAATGGCAAGGTGAAGTTAAAGGACTGAAATTTCTCAATGCAATAGCCCAAAAACAAGAATTTGAAAAACGATACACCGATATAATTCCTCAATTTGAAAAAATTTACAAAGCAAATCATACATATAAACTGAAGGAAATTTATCTCGGTGAGGCAGTACTTTCTTCCCAAATGATGAGACAGGCAAGACAATTGCTTTCTCTTATAAACATTTCCTCTCAAGATACAACCGACGAAGCCTATGCAAGCAGCGTGGCCGAGAAACTGCTAAAGAATTTGCAGGCTTACTACAACAATGATTTCACTTCCCAAAAAGCAGTTGATAGTACAATATTTGTACGGACCATGACAATATTTTACAATGATTTTGCAAAAGATAACTACACATTTTTATCAGAAAGGGTAAACAAGACCTACAAAGGCAACGCCGAAAAATATTTTGCGGAAATTTATTCAAAGACCTTGCTTACCAATCCGAAGAAAATAGAAAAAATACTTACGGATTATAAGAAAAAGAATTACAAAAAACTGTTAGATGATGCAGCAATAGAACTCCTTTCACCTATCTACGGAGAATACATCAACGGAGACTTAAACGTGATAGTAAAAAACGACAATGCTTTGGACAGTCTCTACAGATTGTATGTTGCAGAGATAATGCAAAAAGAAACAGACAGAATGTTCTATCCCGATGCCAACCTTACACTCCGCGTAACTTACGGCAACATTTCTTCTTTCAAACCGAGGAACGGAGTAAAATACAAACACTATACTACACTTGAGGGAATAATGGAAAAAGAAAATCCGGATATTTATGACTATGTTGTGGAGAAAAAATTGAAAGAATTATACAATACTAAGGATTACGGTCAGTATGCCAACGATAAGGGCGAGATGGCTGTTGCTTTCATCGCTTCAAACCACACTACAGGAGGTAATTCGGGCTCTCCTGTCTTGGATAAAGACGGTTATCTTATAGGAATCAACTTTGACAGGAATTGGGAGGGAACTATGAGTGATATTCTCTACAATAAAGACCTGTGCAGAAACATTTCCTTGGATATAAGATACTGTCTGTTCATCATAGATAAGTTTCTCGGTGCTGAAAACCTTATTTCAGAGTTAGAAATAGTAAAATAAAAATTCTTAACACTGATACCTTTTAACACAATCAAAGAATTAAAGTCTTGCGCCGTATAATAAACGCAAGACTTTAATTAACCAAAATTCAAATATATGAAAAAAATTTTTCCTTTTTTTATTCTATGCTTTTTGAGTTCTCCTTTCCTTTCCGCACAAGGCATTTTAGGCGGAAGAGTTACGGGAAATTTCCAAACGGATATTCAATCCTCAAGAGCAGACAGTGTTATCGGTGCATCAAAGTTAGAAGACAAAATGCGTATCAATGCTTTTGCAAACATACTTTATACACAAGATAACTTCACTGCAGGATTCAGATATGAATCTTACCTAAATCCTGTTTTGGGCTTTGACAACGAATACAAAGGAGCAGGAATACCGTTTAGGTTTGCTTCCTATAAGAAAGACTTTTTGGAGATTACACTCGGCAACTACTATGAACAATTCGGCAACGGTTTGATTTTCCGCTCCTATGAAGAAAGAAACCTCGGTTTAGACAATGCAATGGACGGAATACGTTTGGTTGCCAAACCTTACAAAGGAGTTATACTCAAAGGATTGGTCGGAAAACAACGCTACTATTGGGAAGATGTCTGGCAAAACGATAACGGATTGGTCAGAGGTGCTGATGCAGAGTTAAATTTCAATGAACTGATGCCTAAGTTTGCTGCATCGGATTTAAGGATTACCTTAGGCGGAAGTTTTGTTTCGGTCTATGAGAAAGCAGGAACTGAGAATATAGTTCAGCCAAACGGACTTTACAACGATGTTTACCAACTTTCCGTGCCTGCAAATGTAGGTGCAGGAGCTTTCAGATGGAACATAGGTTACAAGAACTTTACCCTGCAAGGTGAATATGCGCAAAAAGGACAAGACCCCAATGCCATGAACAATTATATCTATCATAAAGGAAACGCATTGTTGCTTGCGGCAGACTACAGCATAAAAGGGTTTGCCCTGCGCTTTGAGGGAAAGCGTATAGACAACATGTCCTTTAAATCCAAACGCAATCTGTCAGGACGTATGCTAAACGTAAACTATCTTCCTGCGATTACAAGACAACATTCCTATTCTTTGATGTCGATGTATTCATACGCCACCCAACTCAACGGAGAAATGGGATTCCAGATAGATGCAATGTATAAGATAAAAAAAGGAACTCTTCTTGGCGGAGCTAACGGTACTGACGTAAAACTCAACTATTCCTATGTCTCTTCCATAGACAAGACACCGATAGAGGGTATAGCTCTTAACCAAAAAGGAACTTTAGGATATGAGAGTAAATTTTTCTCCAAGGGAGACGACAAATATTTCGAGGAAATCAACTTCGAAATAAACAAAAAATTTTCCCGTTCCTACAAAATGAACTTTATGTACTCTTACCAAGAGTTTAATCCCATTGCATACGGCCATGACGGCAATCCTATGATATATGCACATATCCTTGTTGCTGAAGGGATTTACCGTTTCGCCTCCCGAAACTCACTCAAAGGTGAATTGCAAGTCCTAATGACAAAACAGGACTACGATGAGTTTGCCAAAGGAGACTGGTTGCAAATAGGAGCAGAGTATAATCTCAAAGGGCGATGTTTCTTCTCACTTTCCGACCAATGGAACTACGGAACAGAGCAGGGAGACAAGGTTCACTACTACAATGTCTCTGTGGGATATACACTTAACACTACAAGAGTACAACTTTCCTACGGAAAACAACGGCAGGGTATTCTTTGCATCGGTGGAGTATGCAGAGAAGTGCCTGCATCCAACGGATTGTTTATGACAATAACAAGTTCATTTTAATCAATAGAAAAAGAAGATGAAAACAATCAAAATATCAATATTAGTTTTAGCGGCAATTTTGTTTTTTTCCTGCGATGAGTTTAAAGAAGATGAACTTATAACACTTGTAGGCCGTGAGTTAGCGCAGGATATAGAGATAACAAAAACACAAGACTTCCAAGCCGTGTATTTGGAAGAGCATACAGGTTGGGGATGTAACAACTGCCCGCGTGCAGCGGAAAAATTAGAAGAACTCAGTCCCCTTTTCGGTGAAAAACTCATAGCCGTTGCCATTCACGCAGGCTCACTTTCCGAACCTAACAGAAGCAATAGGTTCTTGGACCTTAGGACAGACTACGGCAACTCAATAGCACAGGCTTTCGGAATTAATGCCCGCCCTATGGGAGTTATCAACCGCAAAAACGACCTTATACAATACAACGATTGGGAGTCTCACCTGAACAATGAGTTGTCACTTTCCCAACACTCAGTCAATATAAACATGGGTGTAAAAGAAGAAAGCAACGAAATCTTAGTGGGTTTGGAATTTGAATTTCTTCAATCCTCACAAGACAACTTTTTGATTTCAGTTTTTGTTGTTGAGGATAACATCATAGGTATTCAGCGCGACGGTGAAGACAAGGTAGAAGACTATGTATTTAACAATGTTCTGAGACAAAATCCCCTTATTAATCTACCTTTGAATACGGAATCCGTAGAGCAAGGACAGACCATAAGGAAAAACTATAAAATAGACATTGCCATAAACGAAGAAGGGCGGCAATTTTGGAATCTTTCCAATTGCAGAATCATCGTCTTACTCACCGAAAAGATAAGCGGAAAAGTCGTACAGGCAAACCAAATTAAAATAAGAAACTAATAAATTTCTTGCAGATTTGATTTTTTTGCACTATTTTTGCAGTCAAGAATAATCAAATTAAAAATAAAAGAACATTCGCATGAAAAGAATATACCTACTTTTAAACTTGCTGCTGTGCGTTGTTGTTGTTAATGCACAGGTTTTCAGATTGTCATACAAAGACAGGGAAACAGGTGACTCTTTGGTCTTTTCCGATGTTTGTCACGTGATTTTAGACCCTGATGAAGGCTTAAATGCTACCTTTATTTACATAGAAAACTTAACAGATAATGATATTAACTACAAGATAGAGTTGTCTGAAATCAACATGTGCGACGATGAAGCCGAGGTTTTGATGTGTTTTGACAATACTTGTTTGGAAACGCTTATCTCTCCTGTGAAAACAATATCAGCAGGTGATGTTGTAAGAAATTTTGACTTGAATTACAAGTATAATTCCCTTAACAATTCAAGTCTTAAGGTTAAGTTTCTTAAGGCAGATGACAATTCCCTGTTACAGTCTTTTGACGTTACCTACAGTGAATCTTTAGATGCTCTTGCAAGTCCTAAAGTTGCTGCAGAAAAATCAATTCCTCTTTCTTTGTCTGCATCTCCGCTGCCGGCTTCTTCTTACACCAACATAAGTTATTCCATACCTGCTCAGTACAATAAAGCAGATATAGTAATAAGAAATCCTTTGGGTGCAGTGACAGCTAAATACAGAGTTCAGACAGGAAAAGTCGGAAAATTAACTTTAGATGTTTCTGATTTTAACTCCGGAATTTACTTCTACTCTATCATTGCTGACGGCAAGACTCTCTCAACTAAGAAACTTATAATAAAGCACTGAGTTAATAACTCCTGTTATAATACAAGCGGAAGAAACTATAGAGTTTCTTCCGCTTTTTGTTTTGTCAAAGAGAACTGCGACATTGACATCATAAAACTTGGCATTGATTTGACTTAAGAAGGTTA
>JAFVAP010000028.1 GCA_017480455.1 Bacteroidales bacterium
CCCCTCTTGGAAAGAAGTATTGGAAAAGCCTCCTAAATTCAGACAGCAATCATAGTCAGAAAAGAGTTCTTTGTCTCCGATTGGAACCAGCGGAGCGCCTTGTCCCTGAAGCGCAACGTCCAAAGAGCGGAAGTCTCCTATGACTGAGCATCGGCTTTCTGCACAAAGTGAGTTTATGTTACCGATTTGGAGAGTGAAATTTTTTTCCGGCCGATGGAAAACAGTCTGTCCGTGAGAGGAAATAAAATCCAGTTCCAAGTTATATTTATCTAAGAAAATACGGGCCTGCTTTCCGAAATATGAACCGAGATAAGAATCCATAAAAGCCAAATATTCGCCCGATGATTCTTCACAAGCAAGGATTTTATTTTTCAATTCAACAGAATATTCCACGGTTTCGGCCTGTCGAATGCAGTAATGCCACTTGCCGTTCAAGAGTTCAAATTCACAATAGGCCAAATCCAAACCGTCCAAGGAAGTTCCTGACATAAGACCCAAGACTTTATAGAACATCTTGCAAAACCTCCATCTTTGTAGCCCTTGAACCTTTGATGAGAATCAAAGAATGCTTGATTTCTTCCTTAGCAATAAAGTCCTTAGCCAAAGTAGAATTTTCAAAATACTTTATATTAGAGCCATATTTTGAGAAAGGCTCATATTCCTTTCCGACAAGGATTATCTCTTTCAAAGACATAGAAAGCAATTGTTTAACAACGGCCGCATGCTCACTTTCACTTACGCTGCCCAATTCTTTCATTGCTCCGATGAAAACTCTTTTATCCTCTGCTCTCATCTTATCAAAGGCCTCCAAAGCAAAGTGACAGGAAGACGGATTGGCATTGTAACAATCCAAAATTAAGGTGTTGTTTTGCGTTTCTTTTATTTGTGAGCGGTTGTTTGTGGGTAAGTACTCCTCTATTGCGCTTTTTATATCCGAAACGCTGACTTGAAAATATTTTCCCACAACATAGGCTGCCAAAATATTATAAGCATTGTATGAACCGACCAAACGGGAATTTATTTCAGTGCCTTCTACCTTTATTGCAGCAAAAGGAGAGTCACCGTTTATCGTTTCAGCACAATAATCCGCAGTCTTATCTCCCAAGGAATAAGAAACAGGATTGGTAAGAGTTTGTTTTCTCAGTCCTTTATCATCAAAATTGACAAATACTTTGCCGTTTCGTTTGTCTACGTACTTGTATAATTCCGTTTTTGTTTGCAAAACGCCTTCCTTTGAGCCGAATCCCTCAATGTGAGCTGTGCCTACGTTGGTTAAAAGGCAACATGTAGGCTCGGCAATCAAGCATAACTCTTCTATGTCGCCGATATGGGAAGCACCCATCTCAATAATAGCAAGCTGACATTCCTTTTTGACGGAGAGAATCGTTAAAGGAACTCCTATTTGGTTGTTAAGGTTGCCTTGAGTTGCACAAGTAATATATTTTTTTGAAAGAACGGCGTTGATGAGTTCCTTTGTCGTAGTTTTGCCGTTTGTTCCGCTTATGGCAAGAAAAGGAATGGTGAAAGTCTTTCTGTAATAGTTGGCAAACTTTTGAAGAAAGACCAAAGTATCTTCAACTAAAACGGTCCTTGCATCAACAAAAAATGAAGCATCATCTATAATCACAAGTTCGGCTCCCTGTTGCAATGCAGCTAAAGCAAAAGAGTTGCCGTTGAAATTTTCTCCTCTGAGAGCAACAAAAATACTCCCCTGCTTAACTTTTCGTGAATCTGTGGTAAGAGCAAATGATTGTTCGAATACTTTGAGAACTCTAATGAGCAGTTCTTCGTTTATTTTATGTATTTCTCTATTATGTTCCATGTAAGTTCAGATGTTTTGTCCCAAGAAAAGAATTCAGCTCTCTGTTTTCCTTTCTCAATAAGTTTTTTTCTCAATTCCCTGTCCTTATACAAACTTTGCATAGCCTCTGCTATGGCTTCGGTATCTTGAGGCTTAACCATAAGGGCAGCATCCCCTGCAATCTCGGGCAGAGATGTAACATCGGAGGTTATAACCGCAGTTTCAGAACGGAAAGCCTCTAAGACAGGCATTCCGAATCCCTCAAAAAATGACGGAAAGACCAACGCAAGGGAAGCAGCGGAGATTTTCTGAATTTCCGTTCTGCTTATCCTGCCTGTAAAAATGACATCGTCCTTGTATTTCATTGCTTTGTACGTGTCTTCTATCTCTCCCTGCCACCATTTCTTGTTTCCGACAATGACAAGTTTCACTTCGCTGTTTTCTTTCTCCTTAAAGAGGTCAAAAGCTTTGAAAATACCGACAAGGTTCTTTCTTTTGCTGATAGCACCGACGAAATAAAAATATTCTTTTCCGAAAGCATAGGTGTCCCTTATAGTTTGAAGGTCATATTGTGAAACATCAGCGTCACAAGCGTTGCCGTCAGCATAGACAACGGTTATTTTGTCGGGATTAATCTTCAAAGAAGAAACTATATCCTCCTTACTGAAAGAAGAAACCGTAGCAATGTGAACGGCATTCTTTGCATTGACAGGAAAATACTTCATAAAATATTTCTGATGCAGTCCGTTGCCGATAAAAGAGTTGTCATGAATGAAGTTCAAATCATGAATTGTGCAAATCATAGGAAGACTCTTTGCCTTAGGCAAGTAATTCTCGGGTGAGAAAAAAAGGTCTATTTTGTACATCTTGCAATATAGAGGCAACAGATAATCAAAATAGATTTTCCAAAGATAAGGATGGCGTGCCTGAAGAGGGATTACAACAGGCTTTACATTGTCCGAAAAGACAAAATCTTTGTCATACTTCCTGTCAAAAAAGAAAACAAATTCTATATCTTTGTGTCGGGTTGTTATTCTTTGCAGAACTTGATAGGCAAAGTAGCCTATACCTTCAAGTTTTCCGCTTAAAAGCAGACGAGTATTTACTCCTATTCTCATTTTATGAAATTTCTGTCTTGTGTTTCCGTTAAATATATCTATTGTAACGCAGAAATGTTTAAATTATTTTATCTCATAAACTTAAAAGACCTCATCTCAGAGCAGGCAAAAGCACAAAAACAGATTAGGCTGCAAGGAAAACCTTGCAGCCTAATCTGTTTACGGATTTATGAAATTTTATCTCTTCTTAAGGGAAAGAATTTCTCTTGCCTCATCACTTGTTGCCACTCCTCTGCCGAGTTCTTTGGCTAAGCGGACAACTTTATCCACAAGTTCACCGTTGGATTTTGCAAGAACACCTTTTTCCAAATAAAGATTGTCTTCAAATCCCACTCTTACGTTTCCTCCCATTGCTATACCGGCAGCAGCCATAGGGAAAGCGTGTCTTCCTATACCTGTAACTGTCCAAGTACTTCCTGCAGGGATACCGTTTACTAACCAACAAAGATTAGGAACCGTTGCAGGAGTACAGCCTAATACACCAAGGACAAAGTTAAACTGCATAGGGTGAGCAGGAACCAATCCTTTCTTTGCAAGAGTAAGTATACTGTCAAGATGTCCCATTTCAAAGCATTCGTATTCCGGCTTGATATTGTTTTCTAACATACGTTTGCCAAAAGCTCTCATCATAGGCATAGTATTTTCGAAAACATCGTCTCCGAAATTGCATGTACCGCAATCTAAAGTTGCCATTTCCGGCATAAGTTCCGTTGGTTGCAAACGTTCTTCCGCCGTCATACCTACTGCTCCTCCCGTAGAAGGAATAAGCAACACATTAGGACATTCTTTATATATGGCATCAATACATTCTTTAAATCTTGCCTTTGATTGAGTAGGAGTTCCGTCATCTTCCCTCACGTGCAGGTGAACTATTGCTGCTCCTGCATCTACTGCACTCTTTGCTTCCTTAACTATTTCCTCAACAGTATAAGGAACTGCCGGATTTTGCTCTTTTGTTACCTCTGCACCGCATATAGCAGCCGTTATTATAAGTTTTTCCATTGCTTTTCTTAAATTTAAATTGCCGACAAAGTATTCAAGGTTATTTAAGGCGGTTCAAAGCATCAGTAAAAAACAACTTCAAAATACCTCAAATAACCTTGAACAATCTTAAATCATATCTTTTATTTGTTAAATCTTTGTTTGTCCTTAGGAGTTACACAAGTTCCGCTGGCACGGCAAACAACAATAGGCTCTGCAAGGACTTCTGCTGCTGAATCATTGATATCAGGACGCGAAACAATAACTTTTCTTGCCTCGAAAGTCATCTTGCGTGAAGTGTTGCCGACTTTGGTTATCTCGCCGACGGCTTCAATATAGTCACCTGCAAAAACAGGATTTAAAAACTCTACATTGTCGTATGCACAGAACAAACCTTCGTCTCCGTCTTGTTTGATAAGAAGTTCTGTAGCCACATCTCCGAAAAGATTTAACATTCTTGCACCGTCCACAAGATTTCCGCCGTAATGAGCATCGTGAGCGCTCATTCTAAGTCTTATTACGCTTGTTATTTTTTCTTCCATTGTTTGTTTTGTTTTTTTATGGTTGGGAATAAAAGGAATTTGTCTTTCCTTAACTCCTGTAAAGTAAAAATTACAAAAAAGAGGAAAGTTTTCTCCGATTATCCCTTTTTTATGATAAATTAATCAACTTTTACTATATAATCTACGAAAAGATAAGGTGTCTTAACGTATTCAGGAGCGATTTCTTCCACTTCTTCTTTTACCTCAGCAATAACAAGATCGGCTGCCGTAGCCATAAGAGGGTTAAAATTTTGAGAAGTTCCCCTGTAAACCAAATTGCCGAATTTGTCACAAACACTTGCACCCAAAAGAGCAACATCTGCACGTATAGGTTTCTCTAAAAGATATTCTTTTCCGTCTACGCTTATCTTCTGTTTGCCTTCTTCAACTATAGTACCCAAACCTGTAGTCGTAAGGAAACCTCCTATACCTGCTCCGCCGCAACGTATTTGCTCTGCAAGTGTTCCTTGAGGTATAAGTTGCACTTCCATTTCTCCGCTTATCATCTTTTCGCCTGTGACTGGGTTAGTTCCGATATGGGAAGCGATAACTTTCTTTACACAGTTGTTAGCAACCAAATAGCCTGAGCCGAACTCAACATAAGAGGTGTCATTGCAAATAATGGTAAGGTCTTTCTTGCCTGCCTTAACCATAGCCTCAATGATATTGTTGGCACTACCCGAACCAAGAAATCCGCCTATCATAACGGTCATTCCGTCTTTTATCATATCAACTGCTTGGTTGATGTCAATTCTCTTGCTCATTGTATATGTTTTTATTAATTTGCTTTTAGTACTTTCAAACCACAAAAATACTTATTTTTATTGTAATAACAAAAATTTAGATGAAGTTATTTTTTCTTAAACTTTGCAACCATACTGTGCTATCGCCGAATTGAGAGCAAAAAAATCATCTCAACAGAACGTGAAAACAAAAATTATCACAGAAAAAAAAGATTTCTTTATTGAGGAAAAAGATTTTCTCCACTTGAAAAAAAAGTATGGATAAATGCTATTTTTTTAATCCGAAAAAGCAAGTTCAAACATCAAGAAAATAAAACGAAGTTTCAGAAAAATAAAACGAAGATTCGCTGCGCTGAAATCAAATCTCAGCTTGCTGAATCTTCGTTTTATTTTTTCGTTTCTTAATCATGTGATTTTTAAGGGGTTTTGCATCGGTCGGAGTGTGGGGTTTGATTGTATGGTATTTTGTTATAAAAATAAAAGGTTGCCGACTTTGGGTCGGCAACCTTAGTTAGTGTTTTATCTTTTCTGTAAGTTAGGAGTTTATTTCTTGATAAGTTTCTCCGTTCTTACAGCATTTGCAGTCTGTATCCTTACATAGTAAACACCGCTTGCAAGGTTTGTCGTCTCTATCTCTGCTATCTCGC
>JAFVAP010000001.1 GCA_017480455.1 Bacteroidales bacterium
ATAAACAAGAAATGGAAGAGAAGACAAGATATTCTGATGAAGAATTACTTGAGTTTAAAGAACTCATACTTGCAAAGTTAGAAACAGCAAGAGCAAATCTTACAGAGTTGAAAGCCGAAGCCTTTCATACCAATTCCAACGGAACGGAAGATACATCTCCTGTCTTTAAGGCAATGGAAGATGAGAGCAGTAACGTCCAAGCAAAGGAAGAAAATGCACGTTTGGCTCAACGTCAGCAAAAATATATTAAAGATTTGGAGGCAGCACTTGTCCGTATAGAAAATAAAACTTACGGAATATGCAGGGTAACAGGAAAACTTATTCCTAAGGAAAGATTGAAACTTGTTCCCCATGCTACACTCAGCATCGAGGCAAAGATGCAACAAAACAAGAAACGCTAATTCTTATTCCCCGATGAAGAAAATTGCAAAACCTTTAATTCTCATTTGCTTAATTCTTATCATAGACCAGTTAATAAAAATCTATGTTAAGACACATTTCTTTATAGGAGAGGAGATAAAAGTTCTTGGACTTGATTGGTTCAGAATTCATTTTCTGGAAAATAAAGGAATGGCTTTCGGAATGAGTTTCGGAGATGTTGCAGGCAAGTTTATTTTGACTTTTGCAAGGATAGTTCTTTCAGTTCTTATCTTTGTATATATGTACAAATTAGTAAACAAGGGAGAAAAGAAACTTATCATCTATTCTTTTGCACTTGTTTTCGCCGGAGCAGTAGGAAATATTATTGACTGCCTGTTTTACGGCGTTGTTTTCAATGCAAGTACCCCGTTCAGACTTGCAACTATGTTTCCTTCCGAAGGAGGTTATGCTCCGTTCTTTTTCGGTAAGGTGGTGGATATGTTTTATTTCCCTTTGATAAATACAACTTTTCCTGAGTGGTTGCCTTTGGTCGGCGGAAGTAAATTCAGATTTTTTAATGCAATTTTTAATTTTGCGGATGCGAGTATAACTATAGGCGTAATTTTGTTGGTGGTTTCCTATGCCTTTTTAAAGCCAAAATCCTCTGAGGCAGAACAAAAGCCTGTCGATTGAAAATAAACTTCTTTCATGGAATTGATAATAATACTCATTTTCATACTTTTAAACGGTGTGTTCTCTATGTCGGAGATTGCAGTTATTTCTTCGCGCAAGAGTAAGTTGGATTCCAAACTCAAAGAGGGCAACACCGCAGCAGGAGATATAATAAAGGTAAAAGAATCTCCCGATAAATTTCTTTCAACCATACAGATAGCAATCACAACCATAGGATTGATAATCGGTTTGTACACAGGAGAACAATATGTTGATAAATTCTCAAAGGTCTTTGTCGGTTTTGGTCTCAATGAGTCTCTTTCCGTGGTCATTTCCAGAATTATCATTGTTTTGGCCGAAACTTTCGTTATGCTCGTTTTAGGAGAACTCGTTCCTAAAAGAATAGGTATGACCAATCCTGAAAGAATTGCCGTTCTTATGGTTAAACCTCTGAAAGTGATTTCAAAAATTGTATATCCTTTTGTTTGGTTGCTCTCAAAGACGACTAATTCTATTTTTTCTCTTTTGGGTTATAAGCAAGCGGAAAGCAGCAATGCAACCGAAGATGAGATAAAATCAATCATAGAAGAAAGCGCTGACGCAGGAGAAATCAACAAAAGAGAACAGAATATAGTGAACCGTGTCTTTGATTTGGACGACAGGGGCATTGTTTCCTTGATGACACCGCGGCCGGATTTGGAATGGGTGGAAAAAGACCTCTCTTTGTCTGAGATAATGGAAGGATTGTCTGAGCGTGTACATTATATATATCCTGTAGTTGAAAAAAATTTGGATAATATTGTCGGTGTTATTTACATAAAAGATATACTCCGCACTTCGGATAAAGACAATACGAAAGCGGCTGACATTATGCGTGAACCGAATTTTATTCATGAGAGCGTAGGTGTTTACGATGTTTTGGAGATTTTTAAAAAGACTAAGGTACATTATGCTTTCATCATAGACGAATTCGGCCTTGTGCAAGGAATGATAACGATGAATGATATATTGGAGGCTTTGGTTGATAACTCTTCCGATTTGCAGAGCGCAGATGATGAACCCGAATTTGTCAAACAGACTGACGGTTCATACATTGTTGACGGGCAGTATCCTTTCTATGATTTTCTCTCTCATCTTAATATGAAAGACAAGTACACCTTATATAATTATAATACTGTCAGCGGACTTGTCTTGGCTCAGACGGGAAGATTGCCTGAAAAAGGCGGAGAAATAGAATGGGAAAGCTTTAAAATAAAGATATTAGATATTAAAGGAGTAAGGATAGATAAAATCTTAGTTACTGAAAATAAGACTGTAAAATAATTAAAATAAAACAAAAAATAAAAAAAACACCGAATAATCATTGTGTATTAAAAATAAGGTTGTAAATTTGCATATTACAAATTGTCTTAAAACTAAATTAAATATAATAAAAAAACAGTTAAAAAATCATGAAAAAAGTATGTGCTTATTTGTCAATAATGTTCTTATTGACGTTCTTTGTAAACGTTGCATATGCTCAAGATAAGGATGCAACAAAAACAGAATCAACAACAACTGCTTCGGAAACCACAGTTTCCCAAACTGAAACTGCAGCCGCTGAAACTGCAGCAACTCCTGTTGAAGAGCAACAGTCTTTTCACCAAGTGTTGAAAACCAAATATATTCAAGGCGGTGTAGGCTGGATGACCCCTATACTTATTTGTTTGATTCTTGGTTTAGGTTTGGTTATAGAAAGAATTATCTACTTAAATCTTGCTACTACCAATGCAGATAAACTTCTTAAGAAAATAGAAGACAATGTTGTTGCAGGAAATTACGAAGCTGCAAAAGATGTTTGCAGAAACACAAGAGGACCTGTTGCTTCTATCTTCTTCCAAGGCTTAGACAGAGTAAACAATGGTTTGGAAGACGTTGAGAAATCCATTACTTCCTACGGCGGAGTTCAGATGTCAAGATTGGAAAGCAATATGATTTGGATTTCATTGTTTATTGCTATCGCTCCTTCATTAGGATTCTTGGGAACAGTTGTCGGAATGGTTCAAGCATTTGACGATATTGAGAAAGCAGGTGATATTTCTCCTACCGTTGTTGCTTCAGGTATGAAACTTGCGTTGATAACAACAGTGTTCGGACTTATCGTTGCGTTGATTCTTCAAGTATGTTACAACTATTTGATGTCAAAAATAGAAAGTTTGGTATCTACTATGGAAGATGCTTCTATATCATTTATGGACATCTTGGTTAAAAACAGAAAGTAAATAATTTTGATTGTAAACAACGGCTCTGCGTTTTTGTCTTGCGGAGTCAATCAATAATTTTACTTAATCAAAAAAGACCAAGGAGGAATTATAAATGAAAAAAGAGAAGAAAATAGTTTTAATAATCGCTATGGTTATAGCTGTCTTGGCTTCTTTGTCCGCATTGGGCTATGCTTTGACTAAGACTGACGATATGGGATTTTATCCTACAGGAGCAGCAGCTACTTTCTGGGGTATAGCATATTGGACAGCAGCAATTTTGACTGTATGTTCGGCAATCTTAGGAATTATATTCCTTATCAAGGACGCAATAGCAGTCAGAGCAAGATACCTTATTATATTAGGTATAACCATAGTTGCTTTTATAGTATCTTATTTTATAGCTTCGGACAAGGATATAGCACAATCAGTATTTGAAAAAGCAGGTGCTGACTACTCTTCTTCAAAGATAGTCGGTGCAGGATTATACACTGTTTATATCTTGTTCGCAGGCGTAATCGTTTCTGTTGTTTATGCAGAAATAGCAAAACGTTTAAAATAAAAAGACAATGGCAAGAAAAAGTAAAAAATTACCTGCATTAAACTCTTCGTCAATGTCGGATATCTCGTTCTTGTTATTGACCTTCTTCCTATTGACTTCTTCAATCAATACGGATATGGGTATACAAAGACGTTTGCCGCCGCCGTCTGACCCGAGTGTAACTCCGCCGGATATTCACAGAAGAAACACTTTCGTTGTCTTGGTGAATATGAACGACCAGTTACTTATCAACGGCGAGCCGGGAGATATAAATTCGTTGAAAGACAGAGCTAAGGAGTTTTTTGCAAACCCGACAAACGCTGCCAATTTGCCTGAAAAGGTTCCTCAAGATATACCTTTGCTTGGCAGAATGGAAGTTTCAAAGGGTATAGTTTCGTTGCAGAATGACCGCGGTACTTCTTATAAAATGTATCTTCAAGTTCAGAACGAGCTTACTGCTGCCGTTAATGAGTTGAAAGATGATTTGGCTAAAGAAAAATTCGGACGTAAATATGCTGATTGCAATCCGGAGCAGATTTCTGCCATAGATAAGGCAATACCTGCGGCTATTTCGGAAGCAGAACCTAAGAATATAAGCGGACAAAAAACAGGAGGAAAATAAGATGGCTAGATTTACAAAAGGGGGAGACCGTGACTTACCGGCAATGAATACCGGTTCAATGTCAGACATTGTGTTTATCTTGTTGTTCTTCTTTATGGTTATTTCTACAATGAGAGAAAGTACTCTTATGGTAAAAGTGACTGTTCCTCAAGCATCGGAGATACAGAAATTGGAGAAAAAATCTTTGGCAAGCAACATCTACATAGGTGAACCTATGGACGCACAATACGGAACAGGTTCCCGTATTCAGTTGAATGATCAGTTTGCAGAAGTGTCCGATATAATATCTTTCGTTGAAGCAGAACGAGCAGCGAGAAATGAGATGGACAGACCTATGATAACTACAACTCTTAAGTGTGATAAAGATACAAGAATGGGTGACGTTACTGACGTTAAACAAGAATTGAGAAAAGCAGGTGCGTTGCGTATTATGTATGCTGCTTCACGAAGAGTTAAAGATACTTACTAAGAGTTTGTTAATGATATTTTTGATACTGAGTGTCCGTTTCTTGAAAAGAGAATCGGACACTTTTCCTATTATAGTGTTTTATTTTATCTTCTTGTTTTCTGTTAATTTTTATGAAATTTCTTTTCCTTAGAATGCACGTTTTTTTCTAAGATATAAAATTTCAGTATATTGTTTTTCAGATTAATAGCAGATAATTTTGCCTTTAGTTTATCATTTATTCAAAACCTTATGTTAAAGTTTAGAAAGAGTC
>JAFVAP010000029.1 GCA_017480455.1 Bacteroidales bacterium
AGGCTTGCTCCATAGACATTCTGCGGTTTGAAAAACGTTTTGTTCTCTCAGATAATTCAGCCATAAGATTTATTTATTGATTTGATTTTACTTTGTGACGTATTCTGTAACCTACTCCCCATTCTATGTAGTCGGCTTTGCGGAAGTCGTAGGCACGTATTCCTATCTGGGCAAAAATTCCTCCGTTGAATTGGTAGCGGAGAAGAATGTGTTCGGACAGACGCGGAAGCGACTTATCTTTGTTAAACAAGTACAGTCCGGGTTCTAATAACAGGGAAGCACGGTAAATATTGTATTCGTAACTGATAAAAGACGAAAGGGTGAATTTTTGAAAATAAGTCATATTGTCCTGTTCCCTTCCGGGGTAATAAAACAAGGGGTCGTTTTTTCCTATACTCTGATTGTAGGTAAGGTCAAATCCGAAACCGAAAGCATGATTGAGTGCAAATTTTTTCAGATAACGTGCCTGCATTCCGAAAATTCCGTAAACTCCTCTTGCGGTATCCTGCTGCATGACATTGTTTTCATCGGGTGCAGAGTAAAAAACATAAACTCCTTTCTGAGCAAGGGTTATGTTGTATTGACTTTGCCAGTGGGCTTTGAAAAGTTCCTGCTTCTCTTTAGGGAAATAGTTTTTCAAATCCTTGCGGTTGATGTGAACAAGTTGCACGGGAATGTAGGAAAAGCCCAAGACAGGGGTCAGAACGTTTATTCCCTTGTTGGGTTGTTTCATATTGCCGTTGGAAAAATGAATAAAAGCGGCACCTAAGTTGATTTGCCAATGTCTGTTGAGCGAATAATAGGCTTCAAGGTCTGCATGTATGTAGGATTCCACAGGAGTTGAGACGGCAACATTGCAACGGTTACTTTCCTTGTAAGGAGTCCATATTCCCGAAAAGCCCAAAGCCATCTCGGCTTTCAAGGATAAATTCTTGGTGTGAAAGAAATTGAACCCCATAAGACCGTAAAGGGCAAAGGGATTGCCGAGATTTTTGGAGTAATTGAAATGACCGTAAAACAATCCTGCACCATAATAAAATCCGTTGTACCAATAATGCCAATAGTTTGAGCCGTCTACCTCCTTAGTCAAGCGAAGGGAGAAATTAGCCATGGAAGTAACCTTTTTGTTATCGTCATTTATGCCTCTGACAAAGTTATTTATGGGAGCAACCCAGCCATATCCCGAACCGAAAGTAAGGGAGAGGTTGTTCTTGTTTTGTGAGACAAGGGCATTGCAAAGCAATAGCAGTACTATGATTATGTAAACTCTCTTCAACATAGAATTTTAATAAAATCTGTAGCCTATTCCCCACTCAATATATTCGGCAACGTGAAGTTCATACGCCCTCAGAGCCATCTGAACGAAGAAATTGTCTCCTGCATAGTACCTCAAGCCCAAGCGTTGGTAGACTTGGGAGGCGTGGAAGAGCCTTTGGGTGACGTTTCTTCCGAACTCTACGCTGACAGAGAAAGGTTTGACATTGTAATTGAAAGTTAAAAAGGCGGCAAGCGTCAGTTTGTTCTCAAAAGGTACACGTTTGTAATCCTCTTTTCTGTAGTGCATGGAGTCAGTCTTCCAAACACTTGAATTGTAAATAAGTTCCGCTCCTGCGCCTATTTCATATTTCGGCGAGACATCAAAAGTAAACCTCCATTGTTGCCCTATTACGGGATAGGATTCTTGGATTGTGTCAAACACTTCGGGGCTTATCTCATACGGAAAGCTCTCTGCATGTATGCCTATCCAAGTTGTTATGTCGGAATGCAGGGCAGGGGAGAAGAGGGTTTTGTATTCCTTCTGCTCAGTCTTGACAGGCTTGGGAGTATATGAGATACCGACGTTGGGTGTCAGTATGTTGATGCCCTTGTTAGGCTTTTTCAATGCTCCGTTGGAAAAATGGGTGAACATTATTCCTGCATTGAGCATATAGTGTTCCTGCAATTGCCAATAGGCTTCCAAAGACCAATGGACGTAAACCTCCAAAGGCATTGATACGGCTATGTTTGTAGGGTTGTCTTCGGAATAATAATCCCACACTCCCGAAATTCCGAGTGCCAATTCGTTCTTTAAGGTGAATTTCTCTTTCTTTAAGGGTGAGAAACCTGCAAAAGCATAGACTCCGAAAGGGTTTCCCAAATGTTCGGAGTTGGAAAAAATGCCGTGATACAAACCAAAGCCGTAACGATAGTCACTATACAGATGCCAAGAGTTCTTGCTCTTGTCCGCTAACTTGCTTATGCGCAGCGAAAAGTTGCTTATAAGGGGGTGTTTTGAATTTCCTTCGCCTTTACCTTTGAGAAAATCGTTGGTAGGTATGACATAGCCCTCACCGAAAGAGAAGTTGTAGGAAACATTCTCCCCTTTCTGAGCCTGAACCAAAGAGAAAAACAACAAACCGAGCGCTATGACAAAGGCTTTCCTCATTTACTTTCTTTTGATTAGTTCCTGCATTATTTGGATTGCATTGGTTGCCGCTCCTTTTCTCAGATTGTCAGCCACTATCCAAAGATTTACTCCGTTGTCAAGAGTAAAGTCCCTGCGTATTCTTCCCACAAAGACATCGTCTTGCCCTTCTGAGATTACAGGCATAGGGTATATATGTTCCGAAGGTTTGTCTAATACTCTTATTCCCTTACTTTGTTCCAATATATCAAAGATTTGTCCCAACTTAAACTCTTTCTCAAACTCCAAATTGACGCTTTCACTGTGTCCTCCTTTAACAGGGACACGTGCAACCATAGCGCTGACTTTTATTTCAGGCTTTGCGAGTATTTTTTTTGTCTCATTGACAAGTTTTTCCTCCTCCGTAGTGTAGCCGTTCTCAAGAAAAGTGCCGCCGAAAGGCAAAACATTTCTGTGTATTCTGTGAGGGTAAGCCATATCTCCCTCTATGCCTTGCTCTTCATTGCAAAGCTGTTGCAGGGCTTTAACACCCGTTCCCGTAACACTTTGATAGGTAGAGACAACTATACGTTTCACTCCGAAAACTCTGTCTAAGGGAGCAACCGCCATAAGCATCTGTATCGTAGAACAGTTAGGGTTGGCTATGATTTTATCTTCCGCTCTTACGCTGTCAATATTTATCTCGGGGATAACAAGAGGCACATCGGCATTCATTCGCCAGCACGACGAGTTGTCTATAACCACCGTTCCCTTAGCGGCAAACATAGGAGCATATTGTGCAGAGGCTTTGCTGCCTGCTGAAAAGACGGCAAAGTCACAGCCTTTCTCTACGGCATCTTCTACAGATATCACTTTCAATCTGCGTGAGCCGAACTGAATTTCTTTTCCTACGCTCTTGGGAGAAGCAGCCGCAAAGATTTCTTCACGTTCAAAACCTCTCTCCCTTAAAACCTGCAACATAACGTTGCCGACCATACCTGTTGCACCTACAACTGCTATTTTCATATCTGAATTTAATCTTTTTCTTTTTTCTATTCGTCGGAGTTATCGTGGATAAACTGCTGATAAGCTCTGAAAACATTGGCTCTCGACATACAACCGATGAATTTACCCTTGTCCAAAACTATGATAGTATATCTGTCTACTCCCTTGAATTTTTGAATTATCGTCTCCATGCTGTCGTTTATATCCACAATGAAATATTCCGAGTAACGCATAAAGTTTTTTACCTCTATCTTGTCGTAATACTCGGGGTGGAAAAGCATACCCCTTACGTCGTCCAAAACTAATACTCCCTTGAAATAATCAT
>JAFVAP010000002.1 GCA_017480455.1 Bacteroidales bacterium
ACTGTAGGTCGGCAACCTTTTCTTTTTATAACAAAACACAAACAAGCAAAACTACATACTCCTACCGAGACAAAACCCATTAAAAACCACCTAATTAAAAGACTAAAAAATAAAACGAAGATTCAGAAAACTGAGATTTGAATTCAGAGTAACGAATCTTCGTTTTAATTTTCTGAATCTTCGTTTTATTTTGTTGAGATTAAAACTTGATTTTGTGAAGTAATGATTCAACTACTAAAAACCCTAATTTTGATAATTTTGAAATTAAATTTTGTATCGGCTGAAATAAAATTTCAGTTTTATAAGACTTCGTTCCAATTTTATTAAAATTTGAATTTGCGTTTGTAAAGTAGAATTTCAACTACTAAAAACTTTGTTTTGATAATTTTGAGACTTCGTTTTATTTTTAGGGAAGAGGGAGTTGTTGTTAAAAAAATTTGTTTTGATGTGGTGAAAAAGGAGAAAAATTTTTTAAAATTTGATTTTCTTTCTGCGAAAATTTGATTTAATAACAGAACTTGCTAAAATCTTCTGAAAAAAATAATATTTTATCAAATTCTTTACTATCTGTTAGTTTAATAAGAATATATTTCTTAATTTTGCAGCAAGGAAATATGCAACAATATTTTTATTTTGTTGTCTTGTTTGTAGTAAATGATTAAAAGTAGTATAGATATGATGCTAAGAAATTTTATCCGAATATGTTTATTTGCAGTTTTGTTGTCCTGTATTGACTTCTCTTTACAGGCACAGAATTTAACCAGAGGAGATAATCTTAATTTCTCATACGGTTTGGCAGGATGGCAGGGAAAGGGCGGCAGTTATGCTCAATCGAGTACATCAGCCCCTGTTTGGAATTGGACGAATACCTACACTCAGATAAATACTGCTACTGACGGAAGCGGTACTCATCTGTTCGAAGTAGAGACTGATACCAACGCCTACGACCCTTATACCAACGGACAGTTGAAAAAAGTACCCACACAGTTCGGTTTCACGCGCTCATTGAAGATAAACAATAATGTTTCCTCCAATACGCCGTCGTGTGCTTTGGCAGCCTATGATTTACTTATAGAAGAGGATAACTGTTTGTTGTCTATATACTATTCAATTGTTTTGGAGGCTCCGAGCCACGGAGGTTATGAGGACCCTACGTTTCAGATAGATGTTGTATTGACAGGTACGGAAACAAAGGTTAATGATTGTGCTTTGTTTGAGATGCAAGGTCATACACCTATTCCGCAGGGAAGTCCTTTCCAAATCGGTTCTTCAGGTTCTTATGGCAGTGAATGGATGTTCTGCCCTTGGCAACAGGTTAAGATAAATCTTGCTAATTACATAGGGGAATCAGTAACCGTAAGAGTAAGGATAAGTGACTGCAAATACGAATATCATGCAGGTTACGGATATATTTGTTGTAAGGCGGAGAAACCTACCATTGAGGTTGCAGGTTGCGCAGGAATGGGTGACACTATTACAACCGCTACGGCACCTGACGGATTTGAGTCTTACAAATGGTTTAGGGTTACGCGTACTGCAAATTCGCAGGCATCATTAGGCAATCAAGAGCCTACGGATGATAGCGAAATTCTTTCAACAGACAGAGTTTTTGCCATAACTGAGGATATGATGCAGGGACAAAACACACAATATTTTGCCGTAAAGTTAATATCGCCGAGGACACAAACGACAAGGCCTAACTGTGTCGCATACATAAAGGCAACGGTTAATGATATACGACCTAATTTCGATGCCGTGAGTTACATAGGCGTAGACCCTATGAATCCGAGGGACGAAATAGGTTTCAAATTTTCCGAAGTGATACAGCGAAACGAAGCATCGCCTTTGGTTGAGCAGGCTATAGCTTTCGGTGACGGTGATTCGGTGGCTTTTGTCAAGGATTCGGAAACCTGGCGATGGTCTGTCTCTGACTCCACTCCTATAAGCAATGGTAACACACGCATAGTCATAGACCCGGCTTCGCAGAGCATAGACACGGTTTATCATGTCTACATTCCGGGAACTTATACAGCCAAGCGTTATGCAACTTCCGCTTATGAGCAAGAAGATGAGGAGGGTAATCAAGAATATATTTATTGTACCAGAAATACGGATATACGTTTTACTGTTTCGGAGCGTCCGAGCCTTCTTTTGGAAGCCTCCGACCCTATCTGCATGGGTGCGGGCGATACCATATATGCTTCCTCTCCTGATAACGAAGAGACCTTGGCTAACACATATCAATATTTTTGGTGGAAGAACTATTCCGACACAACCACAACTCCTCTTGCCACAGGCAAACAACTCATAGTTAATGATATAATGGGAGACACCACTTTTGTGGTAAAGGTGCTTGACCCTGCTAACGGATTTTACCGTTTCGGTGAAATAACGATACACACTCAGTTATTCCCTGAAATATCTTTGAATGGCGATACTATGTTGTGCATGGGGCAGACGGCGAATATAGAAGCCTCCGATGCAACAGGAAATACCGAGGCTATGCAATGGTCGTTCGTCAATCCGGGTCCTAATCCGAGAATAACCAATCCTTCAACAAATCCTATCCTTTCATTTATGCCGACTCAAGACACTGTGGTATATCTTATCTGTGAGACTTCCGCAGGCTGCATTGCTTCCAAAAGCGTTAATATCATAATGACTAATCCTAAGGTTTCGGCAGATAAACTCAAGGTTTGTCCGTTTGAGGAGGTTACTCTTACGGGAAGCAACGCCCTTGACTACTCTTGGAGGGCTGAACCTATGGATGTTTCCCTTACGGAAGATGTCCGCAGTGAGGAACCTGTGGTTGTTACTCCCGAAACTACGACTACTTACACCATGAGGGGATTCGGTTCGAGCGGTTGCTACACTGAGCGTCAGATAACCGTAACTGTTGTACCTGTTCCTTTGCCTGTGATTTCTTATACTCCTGCTTATGTGGACGCAGAAGACCCTACGGTTTCCTTTAACGATGCTTCGCTTTACGGTGCTTATTCCTTGTGGAGATTTTCCGACGGAGGAGTTTCCAATGACAGAACCATGAGGTATCAATTCAAGGATTTGTCGGTAGACAGCGTAACCGTGTATTTGAAAAGTGCTAACGAGATAGGTCAAGCCGAACTTTTGACAAACGATTACAACTGCTCGGCGGATACAAGTTTGACTTTGCCTGTTGAACTCTTTGCAGTGTGGGTGCCAAGCGCTTTTAGCCCTAACGGAGACGGCAAAAACGATTATTTTTTCTTCCAATCTTTTAACTATTTGGAAGATGTGGTCTTTGAAGTTTACAACAGATGGGGAACAAAACTTTATTCTTTCGAAGAGCCTGCTTTTCATCTTCTTGCCATAGATGAACTTATGGACAGAATAGGTTGGGACGGAACTTACGGAGGTAAACTTGTTCAAGACGGTGTTTATGTTTGGAAACTTAGATACAGAAGACAAGGCAACACCCGAGTATATCAAAAGACAGGAACGGTAATGGTTGTGAAATAAACTATAATTTACATAGGTTAAACCGAGGAGACGGAATAAAACAAGTTCCGTTTCCTCTTTTCTTTTTTTAAAGTATCTGTTTTTATGCTTTTATTTATTTTATTAATGTGAAGTTTCTGCATAATTGTTTGAGTTAAACTCTCTTTTTTCTTTGAAGTAAACTCTTTTTCTTTGCTTTTTTTTACTCTGTTAATATTGCCTTTCAAAACAGCGGTGGGGCTAATCTGAAATTTTCTCTGTCCTTTTACTGACTTATCTTTATAAATCGGTTTTGTTCAGTGTTTTTAATATACTTGGCAATTCTTGAACAGAGTTTTTATTTTAATTTCAAGGTATAAAAAGTTTGATGATAATAACCCATATAAAAAAAAGTTTTTATCTTTGCATTTTGAAAGAAGAAAAGAAAACTGTAATATATGAGACCTGATTTTAATAATGTGGATTTCAAAAAAGAAACAGCCCGCAAGACGTTTGAAAAGTGGGAAGCAGAAGTTCACAATGAAAAAAATTGGATAACTCCTGAACAGATACCTGTTAAACCTGTCTACGGAGAGGCAGATTTGCAGGGAATGGAACATCTTAACTATGCAGCAGGAGTTGAACCTTATCTTAGAGGACCTTACAGTACAATGTACGTTATGCGTCCTTGGACAATAAGACAGTATGCCGGATTTTCCACGGCAGAAGAGAGTAATGCTTTTTACAGAAGAAATATAGCCGCAGGACAGAAAGGATTGTCCGTTGCTTTTGATTTGCCTACTCACAGAGGTTATGATTCCGACCACCCGAGGGTTGTTGGAGATGTAGGTAAGGCAGGCGTTGCCGTGGACAGTATTTTGGATATGAAAATACTCTTTGACCAAATAGATTTAGGCAAGATGTCGGTTTCCATGACTATGAACGGAGCTGTTTTGCCTATTTTGTCTTTCTATATCATAGCTGCCGAAGAGCAAGGCGTTAAACAGGAACAACTTGCCGGCACAATACAGAATGATATTCTGAAAGAGTTTATGGTCAGAAATACTTATATCTATCCGCCTAAGCCGTCAATGAAAATCATTGCCGATATATTTGAGTACACTTCAAAGAATATGCCTAAGTTTAACTCTATCAGTATATCGGGTTACCACATGCAGGAAGCAGGTGCAACTGCCGATATAGAGATGGCTTATACTCTTGCCGACGGGTTGGAATATCTTAGAGCAGGTATAAATGCCGGAATGACGGTAGACCAATTTGCTCCGCGTTTGTCTTTCTTCTGGGGAGTGGGAATGAATCACTTTATGGAGATAGCAAAGATGAGAGCTGCACGTATGCTTTGGGCTAAGATAGTTAAACAATTTAATCCTCAAAATCCTAAATCTCTCGCCCTAAGAACTCACTCGCAGACTTCGGGTTGGTCACTTACGGAGCAAGACCCGTTTAACAATGTGGCCCGTACTTGTATCGAGGCTATGGGAGCAGCACTCGGTCACACACAGTCTCTTCACACCAACGCATTAGATGAAGCTATTGCTTTGCCTACTGATTTTTCGGCACGTATAGCAAGAAATACTCAGATATATCTTCAAGAGGAGACCGATATTTGCAGAAGTTTAGACCCTTGGGCAGGCTCTTATTATGTGGAAAGTCTGACAAACGAGATAGCACACCGTGCTTGGCAACATATACAGGAAGTTGAAAAACTCGGAGGTATGGCTTCTGCTATAGAAAGCGGCATTCCTAAGATGAGAATAGAGGAATCTTCGGCGCGTAAACAGGCAAGAATAGATGCAGGTATAGATACTATACTTGGAGTCAATAAATACAGACTTGACCATGAGGCTTCCATAGATACATTGGAAATAGACAATACCGCAGTAAGGGAAGCACAGATAAACAGACTTGCAAAGTTGAGAGCAGAGCGCAATGAGGAGGAAGTGCAAAGTGCATTGGAAAAATTGTCCAACGTGGCTCAGTCGGGCAAAGGCAATTTGCTTGAGATGAGTATTGATTGCGCAAGGAAGAGAGCTTCTTTGGGTGAGATTTCTTACGCTTTGGAGAAACATTTCGGTAGGTATAAAGCAAAAATAAATTTGATTTCCGGCGTGTATAGTCAAGCAACAAAAGACAGTGCTAAGTTTAAAAAAGCACAGGAATTAGTAAAAGAGTTTGAAGAACTTGAAGGCAGAAGACCGAGAATAATGATTGCTAAGATGGGACAAGACGGTCATGACAGAGGAGGAAAAGTCGTAGCAACAGGATATGCAGATATAGGCTTTGACGTTGATATGGGACCGTTGTTCCAAACTCCGGAGGAGAGTGCTAAGCAAGCCGTTGAAAACGATGTAAATGTTCTTGGCGTATCTTCTTTGGCTGCAGGACATAAAACACTTATCCCTCAAGTGATAGAGGAACTTAAAAAACTTGGACGTGAAGATATTATGGTTATAGCAGGAGGCGTTATCCCTCCTCAAGATTATGACTTCTTGTACAATGCAGGTGTTGCGGCAGTCTTCGGTCCGGGTACGGTTATTTCTGACTCGGCGGTCAAGATGCTTGAACTTCTTATAGCTCAGAGAAAGTAGACTGTCTTTCCTCTGATGAAAAGCAGAGTTTAAGTTAAGAAAGGTATTTTGTAGACTGAAAAAATAAAAGTAAATCGTTTAATGCCTTTTTCACAATACAGGGTAGACGGAGATTTTGACTTTTGAATTAGAACCATTGCAGCGCAAACATAGGAATTTAACTCCTTTGTTTGCGCTTTTTTATTTTAAGAATATAAATCAGAAATTTAATGGCAGAGGTAATTTCAAGGTTATAAAACTAATTCAACCTATTCTTGATTTTCTGAAATCAAGTTCTTTTTTTATGTAAATAAAAAAGGTGATACGGATTTTCTTTTCTTGTTTTACTTTTCTTTCATAGAAAATTAGTATCTTTGCAGTTGCTATTTGAAATATTATGCAGAGGGGTGCTTGTGAGAGAAAATACAACAGAGAAACAGGCTGAGATTATACCCATTGACAAGTCCGGTAATGCGGATTTCGGAAATAAATCTTTTCTTTGTTTTCTTTCATAAATACCTTCTACAAGATGGAAAAATGTATTTGAGATTTGTAAATCAATATTTTGATTTTACTCTTCTCATAAGTGTAAAATAATAGAAAGAATGAAAGTAAAAGTAAACAACAAAGAGAAAATAGTGCCTGTTGATTGCACTGTACGGATGCTTACCGAAATAGTCGGTATAAAAGAAAATGAACCTGTTGCCTTAGCTTTGGGGGAAGAAGTTTTGCCTAAGGCACAATGGGGAGAGACAATGCTGAAAGAGGATGACAAAATCACAATCATACGTGCAACATGCGGAGGTTGATAGGTATAAGTCCCGAACAAGAAGTTTTTTCTGAGCACCGCAGGATTTCCAATCTTCTTTTTAGCGGGAAAATAGATTACTTTCACATACGTAAACCTCATTTTTCAGAACAAGAAATGAGGGAATATCTTATGCTTTTTGATGACAGAAGGGTTAGAAACAGACTATCTCTCCACGATTATCATCACTTGGCATTGGAGTTAGGTATAGGAGGAGTACATATCAATGGACGCAATCCTGTTTTGGAAGAAAAATATAAGCAAAAACGTATTTCAGTTTCTTGCCACAGCATAGAGGAAGTTGAAAAATGGAAAAATATTGCGGATTATTGCTTTTTGTCTCCTATATATAATAGTATAAGTAAAGCAGGTTATACCTCAAAATTTTCTCCTAAGTATTTGAAAACTCTTTTCAATGAAGGCAGACTTAATAATAAGGTTGCAGCATTGGGAGGTATAAGTTTCGAAAACATAAAAAAATTAGAAGAAATAGGCTTCACTTCTTTTGCTATGTTGGGAACTTTATGGCAATTACCGAAAACTATGTTTATTACTCCGAATAAAGATATTGAGGGAATAATATCGGATTGCGAAAAAGTACTTGCCGGTGGTATCAAGTTTATTCAATTAAGAATGAAAGAAAGAACAAATGACGATGTTTTACAGACGGCAAAAATCTTGCGTCCTTTGTGCAATGAGCATTGTGCTTTGCTTACTGTAGATGACAGAATAGAACTTTTGCATACCAATCTTTTTGACGGAGTGCATTTAGGCAAAAATGATATGCCTATAAAACAAGCAAAAAAAATAACTCAAAACAGATATTTATTAGGTGCTACTTGCAATACCTTGGAGGATGTAAAACAAGCAACCAATGACGGTGCGGATTATTTAGGCGTAGGACCTTTCCGTTATACTACTACAAAGAAAAATCTTGCACCAATACTTGGTTTAGAGGGCTATGAGCATATAATAAAAAGCATGGAAAAGGAAGCAAAAAAACTTCCCATTTATGCAATAGGCGGAATAAAAGAAGAAGACCTGAAAGATTTAAAACAAGCAGGTGTTTATGGCGTTGCAATAAGTGGAAGTATTTGTAATGCACCTAATCCGCAAAAGGAAATAAATCAAATGCTCAATGTGTTTTAGTTCTCTCGTTATAGTGGAATTAAAACAGTGCGGAAACAGAAAATAAAAATAAATAAGATAATTTTAAAACAAGATAAACAATGAACGATATTTTTAAAATAGCAGATAAAGAATTGGCTTCGCGTCTTATTATAGGTACAGGAAAATTTCCAAGCAATGAAGTAATGAAACAAAGTATTATTGCAAGTAAATCTTCTATGGTAACTACGGCTTTAAAACGTTTGGGTACGGAAGATTCTGCAAGTGAAAATATTTTGGATTTTATTCCAAAGGAATGTATGCTTTTGCCTAATACTTCGGGAGTGAGAAATGCGAAAGAGGCTGTTTTTGCTGCCAAGATGAGCAGAGAATTGTACCAAACAAATTTTATAAAATTAGAAATACATCCCGATGCAAAATATCTTCTTCCCGATGTAAAAGAAACTCTGGAAGCAACAGAACTTTTGGTAAAAGAGGGTTTCAATGTTATGCCTTATATTACACCTGACCCAACAGCTTGCAAACAATTGGAACAAATGGGAGCAGTCTGCGTTATGCCTTTGGCTTCGCCGATTGGAACAAATAAAGGATTGCGTTGCAAAGATTTGTTAAAAATAATTATAGAACAAAGCAATGTTCCTGTAATAATAGATGCAGGCTTAGGAACACCTTCTCATGCAGCTGAAGCTATGGAGATGGGCGCTGACGCTTGTATGATTAACACCGCCATTGCCATTGCTGACGACCCTGTAAGAATGGCACAGGCCTTTGCTTTAGGAATAGAGGCAGGACGTATGGCTTATCTTTCCGGTATTGCATCAACATCACATTTTGCTAAGGCAACATCGCCATTAACTGCCTTTTTAGACGAAGAGCAGAAAAATGTGGATAAATTGTAAAAACACTGCATAGATAGATTTTATGGCAAAGATAATGAAAAGTATAGAAGAGAAAATAGAAGATATTGCTAAAAAGCAACTTGACGCTGCCGGAGTAAAATATTTTACAAAAACAGAAACAATAAATTCTGAAATAGATGAAGCTTTGACTAAAGCACCGAGCAAATCCGGAGGAAAAGGAAAGAATTATCCTGACATAAAAGCCTTGATTATTACTAAGGATTTACGTCAAATCCCAGTAATGATAGAAGTCAAGGGCAAAAAAGGCGATTTGATAAAACTCAACGAATATGGAGATATAGATAATTACAATAAAGAAAAGAAAGAATCTAATTTTTCTACTATTCAAAAGTATGCCGTCAATGGTGCAGTTCATTATGCAGATGCTGTGATAAGACATACGGACTCTTATAATGAAGTCATTGCAATAGGAATAACAGGTTGGAATGAAAATGCAGAAAATATAATAGAACTTGGTGTATATTATATTTCAAAAGATACATATCTAATTCCTAAAAAGATTGGGGATTATTCTGATTTATCATTTCTTGAAAACAGTAAAATAGATAAACTACTTAATAAAATACAAGACATTAATTTAACAGAAGAAGAGAAGGAACGTAAAAGTAAGTTATTTGAGAATGAAATAGAAATAAAACTCAAACTACTAAATCAAAAAATGCAAGATATTTACAATATTGCAGTTGGTTCTCGGGTTCAATTGCTTTGTGGTATGATTATGGCAGGATTGGGTGTGGAAAATAGGGTTCAACCATTACAAATAAGAGATTTAAAAGGTGAGAGCGGTAAGAAAAATAATGACGGGCAAATCATTCTCAATAAGATAGAAGATTTTTTAGCTGAACGTAATTTGCCAGAGCAAAAACAATCTATGATTATGGCCAACTTAACACCTGTTTTTATTTTTAAAGGATTACAAAAGCAAATAGATGGCAAAAGTATATTGAAACAAGTTTATATTACTATCAAAAATGAAATAATGCCAATATTCAAATCTGCAAGACATTTAGACTTTATGGGTAAATTATTTAATGTCTTAAATGATTGGGTTAAGGTTCCTGATGGTGCTGCCAATGATGTTGTTTTGACTCCTCGTTATGTTACAGAAATGATGGCAAAAATAGCGTTAGTAAATAAAGATTCTTATGTTTGGGATTATGCTTTAGGAAGTGGAGGTTTTCTTATTTCTGCAATGAAGTTAATGATAGAAGATGCCAAAAACTGTATTACCAGTGAAAAAGATTTATCTCAAAAGATATTAGACATTAAAGCAAAACAACTTTTAGGCATAGAGGTATTACCCGAAGTTTATATTCTTGCAATATTGAATATGATACTTATGGGGGATGGTTCAGCAAATATATTAAATGAGGATTCTTTGACTGGTTTTGATGGTAATTATCAACAAGGAGAAATGGAAGGAAAAGAATTTCCTGCAAATGTATTTCTTCTTAATCCTCCTTATTCTGCAAAAGGTAAAGGTTTAATATTTGTTGAAAAAGCACTAAAGCGAATGAAAAATGGTAGAGCTGTCATTTTGATTCAAGAAAATGCTGGTAATGGTCAAGGAGACGGATATTCTCAAAAAATACTAAAGCATAGTTCTTTATTAGCAAGTATCCATATGGCAAACATTTTCAGTGGTAAATCAGAAGTAACCCCTGCAATATATGTCTTTGAAGTTGGAATACCTCACAATACAAAACAGTTAGTAAAATTTATTAATTTTGAAAATGATGGATATACACGACAGAATAGGAAGAGATCATCTCAAGAAATAAATTTAAAAAATACCGACCATGCAATAGAACGATACGAAGAAGTGGTAAATCTTGTATTATATGGCAAACAATATCTACATTATTTAACTAAAGACGATTATACGGAAGACACAATAACCCTAAAAGGTGATGATTGGACATTTTCACAACACAGAAAAATAGATACCATACCGACAGAAGCGGATTTTAAACGGGTTGTAAAAGATTATCTTGCATGGAAAGTATCTAATGTTTTGAAAAACGAAGACGGAAATTTTTAGATAGCCCACGCTTAGATAAAGATTTTCCGAAAGCGTGGGCATATAAAGATTTTTTAATCGGAGGAGATAACGGATTATTTAAGATAGAATCTTCAAAAAAGAAATTTAATGCCAACACAGTAAAACTTGGTAAAGGTTATCCTTATGTTGTACGCACAAGTTTAAATAATGGTATTAAAGGCTTCTTAACAGAGGATAAGCAATATCTTAATAATGCAAATACTATATCGTTCGGGCAAGATACGGCAACGATATTCTACCAAGAAACGCCGTATTTTACAGGCGATAAGATAAAAGTCCTTACTTTTAAACCAAGAGAATTAAATCCTTTAATTGCTAACTATATTATAGCAGCAATGCGAAAAATATTCAGTACATTTTCATGGGGACAAAATTCTTTTAATGAGAATATTCTCGCAAATACAAAGATACAACTGCCTATCACACAAGACGGAGAGATTGACTTTGATTATATGGAGAAATACATTCGCGAGCTCGAACTCGCCCGCATTCGCGAGCTCGAACTCGCCCGCATTCGCGAGCTCGTAGCATATTTGGAAGTTTGCGGATTTAAGGATAGCACTCTTTCTTCGGAAGAACTCTCCTCAATAGATAAATTTACACGGGGGGGGGTAAAATGGAAAGAGTTTCAAATAGATAGTTTATTTATGATAGCAACAGGACGTGATGTCATTATAGGTAATGTGGAAAATGGAAATATTCCATTAATAAGTCATAAAAATGATGATAACGGTATTGTGAAATATATTCAAAGATTAAATAACAGAAGGATTTTTGACTATAGAAGAACTATCTCTCTTGCAGATAGAGGTGTATTTTATGCAACAACGCAAGATAACGATTTTCATATTGGAACAAGAGTTAAAGCGCTGACATTTAAAGAGGGAATACTGGATGAAACTATTCGACTATTCTTTGTAACTTCAATAAATAAGTTGCAAATACTATTCAAAGAATATTTGGACAATGCGACAGACAAGTTACCTATTCAAAAAATACAATTACCTGTTGATGATAATGGAAAGATAGAGTATAAATTTATGGAAACATATATCCGTGCGATAGAGAAACAATGCATTAAAAACGTTATTGCTTGGAAAGATAAAATGATTCAAACAACAAAAGAAGTAATAAAGTGAAATAAATTACCATACACTGTCTGTTAATTTGACTATGAATTAAAATAAGAATTTATGCAAGAAACAAACTTAATAATATATAAATCGGAGAACAAGAATATCAGTGTTCAGGTGCAATATGAAGACGGTACTTTTTGGCTTACACAAAAACGTATGGCAGAATTGTACGGAGTTGATGTGGCAACTATCAATTACCACTTGAAAGAAATATATAAAACATCTGAATTAGAACAAGAACGAACTATTAGAAAAATTCAAATAGTTCAAAGAGAGGGAAAACGTGATGTTTCGCGTAATTTAGACTTTTATAATTTGGATACAATAATTGCTGTTGGCTACCGTGTTAATTCATTTCAAGCAACTAAGTTCTGTGCAACAAACCCAATAGTTGAATAAAAATAGACAAGTTAAAAAGATACTAACAAATAAATAAAAAATAAAGATAATGGAAAATTGTAATTCAGAAGGCAGAATAAAGAAAATTTACGTTAAAAGTGAGAAGTTTCCTTTTGAAGTAGGAATGAAACAAGTCTTGCTTATGGATAGCGTAAAAGATGGAAAGAGTATTCCTAATGCTCCTGTGAATATTTATGATACAAGCGGAGTGTTCGGAGATGAGGAATATAAACACGAAGTTAGAAAAGGGATACCTCGTCTTAGGGAAGAGTGGCATAAAAATGATGATAACTTTGAGCAACTTTCTTCTTTTACTTCCAATTATACCAATGCTCAAGAGCAGGACGAAGAAGTAAAAAAGATAGCTTTTCCTATAAAATATTTGCCTAAACGTGCTAAAAAAGGCGTTGCATTTACTCAAATGGCTCTTGCAAAACAAGGAATCATTACTCCGGAAATGGAATACATTGCAATAAGAGAAAACTTAGGACGGGTAGCACCCGCCGGCAATAAGGCTGACGTATCAAACGTAAATAGCACAAACGATTATCAAATTACTCCTGAGTTTATCCGTGATGAGGTTGCAGCAGGACGTGCAGTTATTCCTTGCAATCCTAATCACCCTGAGGCAGAACCTATGATTATCGGTTCAAAATTTTTCGTGAAGATAAATACAAATATAGGCAATTCTGCATTAGGTTCTTCCATAGAAGAGGAAGTAGAGAAGAGTGTTTACAGTGCTAAACTTGGAGGTGATACTCTTATGGACCTTTCCACAGGAAAACATATTCACCAAACCAGAGAATGGATAATAAGAAACTGTCCTGTGCCTATGGGTACCGTTCCTATGTATCAAGCTTTGGAAAAGGTGAACGGCAAGGCAGATGAATTGACTTGGGAGATGTATCGTGACACTCTTATAGAGCAATGCGAACAAGGAGTGGATTATTTTACTATACATGCCGGCTTGGTAAAGAGTCTTTTGCCTGCAATAAAAAAACGTCTTACAGGATGTGTTTCCCGTGGTGGCAGTATTATGGCTAAATGGATGGCAGACCACAATGAAGAAAATTTCCTTTACACTCATTGGGACGAAATCTGCGATATACTTGCTATGTATGATGTTGCTGTTTCCATAGGTGACGGTTTGCGTCCGGGAAGTACTCACGATGCAAACGATGAGGCACAACTCGGAGAGTTGAAAGTAATGGGTGAACTGTGCAAACGCGCTTGGGAAAAGAATGTACAAGTATTGATAGAAGGGCCGGGTCACGTACCAATGGATAAAATCAAAGAGAACATGGAACTGCAAAAAGATTGGTGCAACGATGCTCCTTTCTATACCTTAGGACCTTTGACAACGGATATAGCACCGGCATACGACCATATAACATCTGCAATAGGTGCGGCGATAATAGGTTGGCTTGGAACGGCAATGCTTTGCTATGTTACACCTAAAGAGCATCTTGGTTTGCCTGATAAGGACGACGTGAGAGAGGGAATAATAACTTATAAGATAGCGGCACACGCAGCCGATTTGGCTAAACATCACCCTATGGCACGATTAAGAGACGACGCTTTGAGTAAAGCACGTTTTGAGTTTAGGTGGATAGACCAATTTAATTTAAGTCTTGACCCCGAGCGTGCAATGGAGTACTTCGGAGTAGACAAAGTTAAAAACACGCCATTCTGTACTATGTGCGGACCTAATTTCTGCGCTATGCGTATAAGCCAACAAATAAAGGACGGAAATACGGCACAATAAACAGAGCGTGAAAGATAAATACAAACTATTA